>DASSNH010000230.1:0-6533 GCA_035701405.1 Rhodanobacteraceae bacterium | reverse complement strand
CCCACCGGCGACGGGCGTGGCGCCACCGGTTGGCGTACCCGCCGCAGCTCCGCCGGAAGCCGGGATCGACGCGCGCAGTTTGTTCAATGACGCGCCGAGCTTTCCGCCAAGTTCGGCTGCCTTCTCCTTGATCAGCACGTCATCGCCGACCACGGTGACCGCCGTGACGGCATCGCCATCGGCCACGAACTCGACGGTTTTGTTGATGCTTGGGGCGCTGTCGCCTCGCCAACTGGCAAGTGCGAAGCAATATTGCCTGCCGTCGGCGACGATCGTGCCGCTGCCGTCGGCGCCGTTGTACTGGATGATCTTGCCGCGCATGGTGTGTTCCTCCTGCTGTGGTCGGTCGAAGCGGTGGGGCGTGTCCGTCAGTAGCGGTAGCAACTGGAGAGCGCGGCTTGGGATGCCGCGGTGGAGTTGGTCATGGATATTTGCCCCTGCATTTCGCCGTTGATGCGCAGGAAGGACTGGGTGACGTGTGGGGCGATCTGGCGCGTGTTGGCGTCGAAGCCGCGGTGCGCGAACCAGTACGGCAACTGCGAACGCGGCAGGTCGGCCATCCACAGGTCCTCGTTCGTGACGTTGCGTTGCAGCGGCACGTTCACCGTCCAGCCGTTGAACACGAAGGTCAGCGTCTTGGCGCCCGCCGGCAGCGCTTGCTTGGTCAGGATCAGCAACAGAGGCCGGCCTTGTTCGCACGCCACGAACACGCGCTTGATCACGGAGTCGATCGGCGTCACGTACGCCATCAGCGGATGGCCCGGCGCCTGCGCCGTCTTCCAGGGTTCCGCGTTGGACTGCGGCAAGTCGGCTTTCGGAATTTCGTAGTCCTTGCCGGTCCACCGCCAGATGGGACTGTCCCCGTTGAACTGCAGGTCGTGCATGCCGCCGTGCGTCGCGGGCAGCACCGCGAGCGTGCCGAAGTTCGGGAGACCGATGCCCTTGCCGGGATGGCCACGCGGCGTCGCCATCAGGATCATGCCGCTGCAGCCCGCCGAGCCGCAAAAGCCGGACGCGTAGGTGTACTGGACGACGAGGTCGGCGCGACCGTCGTCATTGAGGTCGGCCAGCGCGACCGCGTACAGCGGCTCGCCGGCATGCCCCGGCAGCGGTTGCGCCAGCGCGTCGCCGGCCGCACGCCGGATGGCGGCGGCTTGAGCGGCGTTCGGCTTGATGGCGTCCTTGTCGAAGTTGATCTGCAGCGGCTTCCCCGTCGATGGTGGCGCGGCGTTGGCTGTTGCGGCAACGGGCGGCGGCGCATGCAGGCGCACGCTGTCCGGCTGCGCGAGGCTGTGCGGTGGCTGCTGCGGAAATCCCATGTCCGCGCGGACCGCCCATTCCCGCATCGACCTGGGCAACGCGTTCCAGCCCGGCGCGCCCGAGGCCGGGTCCGCGAGCGTGTAGATGTCGATGCGCCCACCGCCGTGGATCGCCGCGATCACGGTGCCCGACACGAGATCAACGTCCAGCATCGCATCCTGCTCGGTGCCCATGTGCGGCGCGTTGCCGGATACGACGAGATGGCAATTCACGAGCATGACCGGGCCCGACACGTCGAGGTTGCGCGTGAGGTGCGTCGCCTCGTCGCCCGGCAGGCGCTGCAGCAGCGTTGCCAGCTCGGGTGCCGCGAGCAGATCGGAGGTGGCGCGGTAGTTGCCGGCATACGACTGCAGGTTTGCAAGTTTTCCGCTGCACGCTGCCGCGGCATTGAACGAAATCGCGACGAGCACCAGCAGCAGCACGGTGGATACGCTGCGGCGGAAATGACGGCAAGTGGTATGCGTGGCTTTCACGGCACGGCGCCTTGTCTGGCGGCGCGGGGCGCAACGCCGGATGTCGCGATCGGTTTGGCGCATTTCGCGTACGGCGAACCCTTGACCAGCGCGGCTTGCAATGGCGTCAGCGATTCACCCGGGGCGACATTCGGCTCGAACTTCAGCGTGCCGGCCTTCTCGTCCGGATTGATCGTCATCAACACCCGGCCGAAGTCGCTCTCGTTGACGGGAAACGGAAAGAACCACTGGCCGATGCCCTGGTAGTCCTGACCCATGTAGGTGAGGGCGTATTCAAACGTGGTCGGGTGGCTCGTGTGGCCGCGGTAGTGGTAGGTGAAACCGGAATCGTCCACAGTGATCCGCGGCTCGCGCTGGCAGTCGCTGCGCGGTGCATAGGTGCCGTAGATACTGTCGAGTTGAGCGCCCTTGAGCTGATGCAGCGTCAGGGCCCGCGCGCTTCCGGTTCCAAAGCCGGCGGCGAGTGCCAGTAGCGCAACGTGCAGCCATACGTGGCGGTGGCGTGTGGTCATGTCTGGATCCTCCCGTGAAACGGTTCAATCCCACCGCCAGCCCGCCATCAGCGCGCAGGACGCCGGCAGGCCGATCAGGACCAGTAGCAGCGCGACGATGGCGTAGCGGGCGATGCCCGGGCGCAAACCTACGTAGTAGCGGACGAATTCCGCTTCGGGCAGACGTGCTTCGGCGGTGTCCGGTTGCTCGCGCCGGATCCGCGCATATTCGACGAGCGCCTTGCGCTCGCCCACGCCGCGGTGATGCCACGCCCAGGCTCGCCAGCTCTCCGCGATCAGGAACAAAACGGCGGCCACGCACAACAGCATCAGCCATGCACCGATCATGTCCGGTCATCCCTCGGGTCATCGCGGAAAGGTCTCCGGTTGCGGTAGTGGCCAATGGACGGCCGTGGTGCGATTGGGCGCCCGGGCTTCGAAAATGTCGCCACGGTGGTCTAACGGATCGCTAACGGCGCCGGTTCGGGGCGCGCGAGGCCGCGTGCGGCTGGCGCGTGGTTGGTGCACAATCGCCAAAGAGGGCGAAATGGGGTAGGCACACGTGGACAGCACGGAGCATCCCGATCGGCCGCTGTACCGTTACCGTTTCGACGACGCCGAATTCGACGAGGCGCGCGTGACCCTGCGCGTGGCCGGCGAGCGCGTGGATCTGGAACAGCGGCCCCTGCAGGTGCTCGCGCTGTTGCTGCAGCGCGTCGACGAGGTGGTGCCGCGCGCCGAGTTGTTCGACACCGTGTGGGCAGGCCGGCCCACCGTGGACAACGTGCTGGCGAATGCGGTGGCCAAGCTGCGCAAGGCCTTGGGCGCGACAGCCGGCGCACGCATCGTCAATGTGCCGCGCGTCGGCTACCGGCTGCGCGGGCCGGTCGAACGCATGGTGGCCGGACGCCGCGCCAGCGGTGGGTTCGAGCTGGCTGCCGGGCAAGCCGTGCCGGGCCGGGAACACTTCCGGTTGGAAGCCTGTCTGGACGCGTCCGGCGGTGCGGCGGTATGGCTGGCGCGTCACGAGAAGACCGGAGAACCGCGCGTCTACAAGTTCGCGGTCGATGGCGAACGGCTGGCCGCGCTGAAACGGGAAGTCACGATCTACCGCGTACTCAAGGAGTGTCTCGGGGAGCGCGATGACCGGGTGCGGCTGTTCGACTGGAATTTCGATACGCCGCCGTTTTTCCTGGAATGCGAGTACGCGGGGCAAGACCTCGCGCGCTGGTCGCAGGAGAACCCGGCCTTCGATATCGCGCCACGGGAACGTCGCATCGCGTGGTTCATCGAGATTGCCGAGGCGGTCGCCGCCGCGCACGGCGCCGGCGTGCTGCACAAGGACCTGAAGCCCGCCAACGTGCTGGTGATGCCGCGAGGCGACGGCTGGCGCTGGCGTGTCACGGATTTCGGCAGCGGGCGGTTGCTCGATCCCGGCAAGCTGGAATCGTTGGGCATCACCCGGCTGGGCATGACCGTCACTGGCGCGTTGTCGGAGCAGTCCGGCGTGACGCTGCTGTATCTCGCGCCGGAATTGCTGGCGGGCGCCGCGCCATCGGTGCGCAGCGACGTGTACGCCCTGGGCATGATGCTGTTCCAGATGGTCGTCGGTGACCTGCACCGCACGCTCGCGCCCGGCTGGGAACAAGCTTTCGAAACCCAGGACATCGACGACCAGTTGCTGTGCGAGGACATCGCCGCGGCGACCAGCGGCGACCCGGAACGCCGCCTCGCGAGCGTGGACGCGCTGGTACAGCGCCTGCGCAGCCGCGAGGCGCGCGCGATCGAACGCAAGCGTCTGCGCGATTCCGATGCGCGCGCTCTGGCGGCGGAGCGCCTGCTCGAACGCAGCCGTGCGCGGCGTCCCTGGCTGATCGCGGCGGTCGTCCTGTTGGGGGCAGGCCTCGGCGTGAGCCTGTGGCAGCTCAGGCAGATCAGGACCGCGCGCACCGAAGCGCAGCAGCAGGCCGCGCTGGCCGCCGCCACCAACCGCTTCCTCAACAACGACCTGCTTGGTGCAGGCGTCGGCGGCAATTCGCCGGCGTGGTACGAGCGCAATCCGACCCTGCGCGAAATCCTGGACACCGCCGCGAAACACCTCGACGACGGCCGCTTCGCCGGCGAGCCGCTGGTACTGGCCGATCTCCATCAGACACTGGGACGCGCGTATCGCAGCACCGGTGACTTTGCCAAGGCGGGGGGGCAATTGCAGGCCGCGGCGGACTGGCTGCAGCGTGTCCTGGGCGCGAACGGTCAACGCACCGTACTGGCGCAATATGAACTCGCCGGCGTGCTCTCCCACCTGTCGCGGTTCAAGGATGCCGATGCGCTGCTCGATCGCGCCGATGCGGCAGCCGGAGCGCGCCGCGATGCGGTTTCGGAAATCGCCCTGCGCGCGCACCTCGCGCGTGGCGACGTGCTGTACCAGCAGATGCGCGTGGAACCGGCGCTGGCTGCGTACATCGTCGCCGAACGGCTGCAACGACAGTTGCATCCTGACGACGTGATGCTGTCCATGCACCTGCTGCTGGCGATCGCCGGTTGCGATTTGCGGATGGGCAAACCGAAAGAGGCCGAATCGGTTGCGCGGAAAATTCTTTCGGGCGCGCCCTACACGCAGGAGCGCATCGGGCTGGCCGCGATCGCCACCGCACATTCGCGGCTGGGCGATGCGTTGCGTGGACAGGGCCAGTATGCGGAGGCGATTCCGGTCACGCAACAATCGCTGCAGGAATACGAAACCTCGCAGGGGCAGGACAGCCAGGGCGCCATCAGTGCGTTGAGCACGCTGAGCTATCTGTATTCACTGACCGGCGACGATGCCAAGGCGTTGACCTTGCAACGCGACGTCTATCAACGTGCGGTCAAGCGCTGGGGCGCGAACAACCAGTACGCACTGGTCGAGCTGTTGAACCTCGGGTCCAGCGAATACGACTCGGGCGACCTGAAGACCGCATTGCCGCACTTGCAGCAAGCCGAAGGCGGACTCGTGAAGGTCAGCGGCGAGAAGAGTCCGACGACTCAGGCCGCGCGCGTCGCCTTGGCCAATGCCCTGGCCGACCTCGGACGCAACGAGCAGGCACTGGCGATGATCGCCTCGGTCGATCCGGTGGCCTATCAGGCGACCACCTCCGATCCGGATCGTGCCGTTGTCCTGAAGGCAATGCAGGCACGAATCGAATTGCGCTTGCATAACCCGGGGTCGGCCGCGCGGCTTCGCGCTGCCATCGCTGCCATGCAGACGGCAGGGGTCGCGGACGACGAAATCGCGACGTTCCGCTCGGCGCTGGCCGACGCGGACGTGCACTGAGCAGCACCACGGCTTGAACCGGGATGGAACGGACCGCGCCGACGACGCGAAAGCGAGACGCTTGCGCAGCAACGGTGCTGTGACGCAGCATTTTTGCCTGCCGCGGGGGTCTGCTCGCCCGCTGCTTTTTCTCGTGCGGAAGGGTGAACGGCAGGAAAATTGGCCCCAGGCGAGCCGGGCGAGACCTTGTTGCGGTGCAAATTGACACCGGTGTCATCGCTGCCCACACTGGAGAGGGTTCGCCATGCGTGGGGTTGAAGGGCGCTGTGGTCAATCGTTCGAATCGGCAGGAGCGCGTGTCGGCGCGGCCATTTCTAGCTGCGGATGTCGGCGGAACGCACGCACGGGTCGCATGGGTGCAGGCGTCCCCCGCGCGCGGTCGCGCCATCGAAATCCTTGCCTATCGCAAACTGCGCCTGGACGACTATCCGGATCTTGCCGATTTGCTGCGGTCGTTCGTGGCTGCCGACGTAGGCGCGCCCGTGCGTCGTTGCGTGATCGCCTGCGCTGGCCAGGTGATGGGCGACAAGGTCATTCACGACAACCTCGCATGGCCGATCAAGCTCTCGCGCCTGCGCAAGGCCCTGGGATTCGACGACGTTGCCGTTCTGAACGACTTCGAGGCGCTCGGCTACGCACTTGACGAGATTCGCAGCGCGGGCGGCCAGTTGTTGTGCGGCCCCGACACGCGGGCGAAAGGACCGACGCTGGTGATCGGTCCGGGGACGGGGCTCGGCGCGGCGGTGCGACTTGCCGGCCGCGAGCGGCAAGTCGTGTTGACGACGGAAGCGGGGCAGATGGACTTCGCGCCGCAAACCATTCGCGAGCGCGAGGTGTTACGGAGCGTGTCGCCCGGCGGCGGGTACGTGCCGTACGAGTCCATCGTGTCCGGCCCCGGGTTGCTGACCTTGTACCGGACGCTGTGCGGGTTGAACGGGG
>DASSNH010000229.1:0-4052 GCA_035701405.1 Rhodanobacteraceae bacterium | reverse complement strand
CCAAGCCGCCCCCCAGATGCAGATGGCGCTGCAGAAGATCTACGCGCGCGACGTCTCGTTCGAAGTTCCGAATGCGCCCAAGGTGTTCCAGGAGGAAGGCCAGCCGCAGGTCCAGCTCAACCTGAGCCACAAGGCCAATGCGCTGGAAGGCGGCAACTACGAGGTGGTATTGACCCTCACGGTGACCTGCACCCTGAACGAGCATACCGCCTACCTCGCCGAAGTCCACCAGGCCGGCGTGTTCTCGTTCGTCGGCTTCGATCCGCAGAACCTCACGACGGTGCTGGCGACCTACTGCCCGAACGTGCTGTTCCCGTTCGCGCGGCAGACCATTTCGGACCTGGTCCTGAACGGCGGATTCCCCCCGCTGCTGCTCCAGCCGATCAATTTCGACGCGCTGTATGCCCAGCAACAGCAGCAGCAGGCGCAGCAACAGGGGCAGCTCGGCAATGGCGGCGACAAGCCGACGCTGAACGCCTGAACCATGGCTGCGCGCGCGACGGTTGCCGTCCTCGGCGCCGGCTCGTGGGGCACCGCACTGGCCGCCTTGTTGTGCGGCAATGGCATCGCGACCCGCTTGTGGGGCCGCGACGCCGCGGCGCTCGCCGGGATCGCGGCCAGCCGCCGGAACCGGCGCTACCTGCCCGACCTGGAGCTGCCGGCCGAATTGGCTTGCGTGCCGGACCTCGCCGATGCGCTGGAGGCGGTCGATCTGGCGCTGGTGGTGGTCCCCAGCCACGGGTTCCACGAACTACTGGATGAAGCCGTGCCCTCGCTCCCTGCGGGGGCGGGCTTTGCCTGGGCAACCAAGGGCTTCGAGCCGGGAACGGGGCGTTTCCTCCACGAACTGGTGGCCGAGCGCCTGCCGGACACCCCGGCGGCGGTCGTCACTGGTCCTTCGTTCGCGCGCGAGGTCGCAGCCGGGATGCCCACCGCGGTGACGGTCCACTCCGGCGACGATGCCTTCGCGCACCGGGTGGCCGAGCTGCTGCACAACCACACCTTCCGCGCCTACACCGGCAACGACATGCTGGGAGCGGAACTCGGCGGCGCCATGAAGAACGTGTTGGCGGTCGCGACCGGCGTGGCCGACGGCATGGAGCTCGGCCTGAACGCCCGGGCGGGACTCATCACCCGCGGCATGAACGAGATGCTCAGGCTGGGCGCGGCGCTTGGCGCGCAGCCGCAAACCCTGATGGGCCTCGCGGGGCTTGGCGACCTGGTGCTCACCTGCACCGGCCAACTGTCCCGCAACTACCGGTTCGGGCAGGCGCTCGGCCGCGGCGTGTCGCTCGACGAGGCGCTGGCCGACATCGGCCAGGTGGTCGAGGGCACCGTGGCGGCCGACGAAGTGATGCGCCTCGCCCAACGCCACGACCTCGACCTGCCGATCTCGCAGCACGTCCAGTCCGTCCTGCGGGGTGAAATGACCCCCACCGACGCCCTGCATTCGCTCCTCGCCCGCGAGCGCAAGCCCGAGTATCCCGAAACCCTGTTCGGCTGAAAGGTAGCGAGGCTTTCGCGGCCCCACCCGGTGCGCGCTCGAAGCCGCTTTTGGCGGAAAGTCAGGGCAGGGATGCCCGTTCTGGTGTCCGTTGGGTGAATGCGGCGCGGCGACCTCGTGGCTGGCCGGGGCAGCGATCATGGATGATCGCAAAAGTACGTGTATGCTTGAGCCTTTTGAGTGCCCCGCGCGCATGCAACACCGCAGCGACCAGCAGGAGACATCCGTGCCGCGCAACGCCGCGCGGACCCCGCCCCTGCCCTCGGAATGGACACGGCTGCTGGCCAGGGCCCCGGATGACCCCGCGGCCAATACCGATGCGACCACCCTCGGCTTCCTGCTGGAAATGTTGCAGGACGAGCCGCCGCTGGCGCGCATCGAGGTCGCTCCCGTGTTGCTGGAAACCGTGGCCAAGGGTCGGCTCGGCCGCGCGGTGCCGCTCGATCCCAAGCAATTGCTGCACGCGGCGTTGTCCGAAGCCGATGCGAGGCTGGCGGCCAGCATCCTGGGCTTGCCGCAGACCCGGCGCAAGGGCCGCAGCTATGCGCAGCTCGCCGGCGCCTTCGGCGACGCACTGCTGCGCGAGATCCTGACCTCGGCCCCGAGCCTGCTGGGCGGGGTCGCGGGCTTGCGGCTGGCGTTGGGCAAGCCGCGCCCGCTGGAATGGGACTGGCAACTCGAGCGCGACGGCCGCCAGCGACTGTTGCCGAAGCTGCCGGCCCACCAGCGCGTGGTTCGCGTCGGCGGCTTGTGGTACCTCGATCCGGAGCGCGCGGAGTTCGGCACGCTGGAGGCCGGCCCTGCGGAAGTGGCGTTGATCGACGCCCCGCCGCTCGCCCCCGAATATGCCGAAGCACTGGCCGCGCGCATGGCCGCATCGGCATGGGCGGCGCGCGTGCCGGTGCCGCAGGCATTCGATGCCGTGCAGCGCTCGGACGTTTCGCCCAAGCCGGTGATGATCTTCCGTGCGCTCACCCGGCATCCGCGCATCGGCGCGGGGACCCCGCCGCTCGCCTATGCGCGGCTGGCATTCGACTACGGCGGCGAGCGGCTGCCCGGTCGCGGCGGCGAGGCGACCGTGCGGCGCGTGCGGAACGGCAAGCTGGTCGAGATCATGCGCAAGCGTGCCGAAGAACTGGCCACGATGGAACGGATGGAGGCGTTCGGGCTTGCGCCGGCCGTGGACTGCGAGGGCCTGCCGTGGGACATGGCCGACGCGCTGCCGGAGGACGCTTGGGTGTTTCCCGGCAAGGGCTACGCCGGGGCACTGGAGGTCAACACGCCGGCACGGTGGCTGGGCGTGCGCGAGAAGCTGGAGCACGACGGATTCGTGGTCGAGTACGACTCGACGTTTCCGTTCGAGGTGCTGGAAGGACCGCCGCGCTGGTATGGCGTCGCGCGCGCGGACGACGGAGGCGAGGCCTTCGATTTCGAAATGGGCATCGAGGTCGAAGGCAAGCGCGTCAACCTGCTGCCGACGGTCGCGCGCGCGTTGTCCGAGCACACGTTGTCGCTGACCGCGCCGGAGAACGAGACGAATGACGCGGTGTGGTATGCGCCGGTCGACGAGCGCCGCAGGGTGGCGGTGCCGCTGGCGGTGCTCCGCAAGCTGCTCGCGCCACTTGCCGAATACCTCGCGCACCCGCGCGACAAGCTGCGCCTGCCGCGGGTGCAGGCCGGCCGGCTGGAGGAATTCGCGGGTGCATTGCCGAAGGGCGGCAAACTCGATGCACCGAAGGACCTGACCGGGTTCACGACGCGCCTGCGCGAGGCATCGGAGCACGCATCGGACGCCGTGCCGGAAGGATTGGCCGGCGAACTGCGCCACTACCAGCGGGAGGGGTTGCGCTGGTTGAACGCACTCGCCGCGGCGGGCCTTGGCGGCGTGCTCGCCGACGACATGGGCCTCGGCAAGACCGTGCAGATGCTCGCCCACATCCTCGTGCTCAAGCAGAACTCTGCGCTGACGCAGCCGGCGTTGATCGTCGCGCCCACCAGCCTGATTCCGAATTGGCAGGCCGAAACCGCACGCTTCGCGCCATCGCTCAAGGTGCTGACCCTGCACGGCCCGGAGCGCGTCAAGAGTTTCGACCGGCTCGCCGGGCACGACGTGATCCTCACGAGCTACGCATTGCTGCCCCGTGACCTGCAGGTGCTGCGCGAGCAGCCGTTTGCGCTGGTGGTGCTGGACGAGGCGCAGCAGGTCAAGAACCCACGCACCCAGGCACGGCGCGCGCTGCTGTCGATCGCATCGAAGCGGCGCGTTTGCATGACCGGCACCCCGCTCGAAAACCACTTGGGGGAACTCTGGTCGCAGGTCGATCTCGCGGTGCCGGGCCTGCTCGGCGACGAGGGATCGTTCCGCCGCCACTACCGGCTCCCGATCGAACGCCAGGCCGACGCCGATTGCCAGGCGCGCCTCAACCACCGGATCGCGCCCTTCATCCTGCGGCGCACCAAGGCGCAGGTGGTCTCCGAACTTCCCGAGAAGACCGAGATCGCGAGGCGGGTGGTGCTGTCGGGCAAGCAGCGGGAGCTGTACGACTCG
>DASSNH010000228.1:0-14479 GCA_035701405.1 Rhodanobacteraceae bacterium | reverse complement strand
CCTTCGACGAACGGCGCATCGAAGCGAACGCCGAACCAGGTGCCGAACTGATCCGCGTCGGCGAGCGCGCGCCACATCCGCTCGCGCGGCACCTTCAGCAGGACCTGCTTCTCGATGCGGTCCGTGTTCGCGTCCATGGCGGTCTCCTTTTCGTTCGCCGACTACTGTAACCCGTTGGCTCAACGTTGGGCTTCTCCCGGACCAGATCCGGGATCAACCCGACCTGCAAAGACGTTGCATGTAATGGGCCGTTCGCACTGAGCGTAGCGCCAATGGCGCGACTTGGAATTGCCATTCGAAGCGGACTTTGGGTGTTGCGACTTGGCTACGCTCGACCCGGACGCCTTCGTCAATGTCGACAAGGCCAAAAAGCCCATCGAGCGCGCAATCGTCCGGCTGCCCAAGCGCATCCCCTTTATCCTTGGCCGTCATTCGGGGGTTCCATGAAACGCATCCTGCCGCTGTTGTTGTGCCTGTTCGCGTGGCCGGCGCTGGCCGTCGCGCCTAAGCCGTTGCTGCTGACCCACGTCGGACTGATCGATGGCAGCGGTTCGCCGGTGCAACGCGACATGACCATCGCGATCGAGGGGCAGCAAATCACGGCGGTATATCCCGGCGACAGCCTGCCGGCGCCGAAGGATGCCGAAGTGCGCGACCTCTCCGGGAAGTACGTGATTCCGGGCCTGATCGACGCGCACGTGCACATCACCGATGCCGAACCGGACATCGCGCACTACCAGACGTTCCTGCACGCCTTGCTGTTGGGTGGCGTTACCGGCGTCCGCGACATGGCGGGCGACGACCGGCTGCTGCAGTTCCTCGCCGACCAGGCCAATTCGGACACGTTCGCTTCGCCGGACATCTTCTACGTCGCGCTGATGGCCGGACCGACCTTCTTCAAGGAAGACTTCCGCGCGCAGGATGCCTCGAAGGGTGAACCGCTGGGCTTCGCACCGTGGATGCAGGCGATCACCGCCAAGACGGACGTTCGGCTTGCGGTCGCCGAAGCCAAGGGAACCGGCGCGACCGGTATCAAGCTGTACGCCAACCTGCCCGCGGCGCTGGTCGAGGCGATCACTGCGGAGGCGCGCCGGCAGGGCTTGCGGGTGTGGACGCACGCGACGATTTTCCCGGCAAAGCCGAGCGATGCGGTCGATGCGGGCGTGGACACGATCTCGCACAGCGCTTACCTGGTGTGGGAAGCGGCCCCGAGCGTGCCGGACGATTACAGGATGCGCGCGATGGGTGATTTCGAGCACATCAAACCGGCTGCACCGCGGATCCTCGCGTTGTTCGATGCGATGAAGAAGCGCGGCACGATCCTCGACGCGACGCTGCTGGTGTTCAAGAACGAGGCGGAACACCATCCGCAACGTGTCGGCGGGGGCATCATGCCGTGGAGCTACGCGGTGACGAAGCTGGCGCACCAGCGCGGTGTCCTGGTCGATGCGGGCACCGACGACGCGGGCTTCGCGTACGGCAAGGACGGACCCGAACTGGACCAGCCGCCTTCGGTGCACGAGGAGATGGCGCTGCTGGTCGAGCACGCGGGCTTCACGCCGTTGCAGGCGATCGAGGCCGCCACCGAAGTCGGTGCCGGGGCGCTCGGCCAGTCCGCGAAGCGGGGCACGGTCACGCCCGGCAAGCTCGCCGACCTGGTGGTGCTCGACGCCGATCCGTCGCAGGACATCCACAACACCACGAAGATCGACTTCGTGGTGAAACACGGCCGCATCTACACGCGTCAAGCCGAACACTGATCATCGACCAGCGCCGTGGCAGGCTGTCGAATCCCGCCTCGTTCGTTCGTCGTTGCCTTGCACTCCGCAACGCGGGTTGCGATCCAGTCACGATCGTCAATACGATGCCCGCCGGTTCGATGACGGCCGCAGCGACGCCAAACAGCGGTCCGAAGGCACGCCCATGAACGAAACCCTTTCCCCGCCGCGCGCGGCGACTGATCCCGTGATCGAGGTGCGCGGCCTCGACAAGACCTACAAGGGCGGCTTCCAGGCCCTCAAGGGCATCGACCTGACGGTGCACCGCCGCGAGATCTTCGCGTTGCTGGGGCCGAACGGCGCCGGCAAGACCACCCTGATCAGCATCATCTGCGGCATCGTCAATCCCGGGCACGGCTCGATCACCGTGGACGGGCACGACATCATCCGTGAATGGCGCAAGACCCGTTCCATGATCGGGCTGGTGCCGCAGGAACTCACCACCGACGCGTTCGAATCCGTGTGGGACACCGTGAGTTTCAGCCGGGGCTTGTTCGGCAAGGCCCCCGACGACGCATACATCGAACAGTTGCTCAAGGACCTGTCGCTGTGGGAAAAACGCGACAACAAGATCCTGATGCTGTCCGGTGGCATGAAGCGCCGGGTAATGATCGCCAAGGCCTTGTCGCACCAGCCGACGGTGCTGTTCCTCGATGAACCGAGCGCGGGCGTGGACGTCGAGCTGCGCCGCGACATGTGGGCGATGGTGCGGCGGCTGCGCGAGTCGGGCGTCACGATCATCCTCACCACGCATTACATCGAGGAGGCCGAGGACATGGCCGACCGGGTGGGCGTGATCAACAAGGGCGAGCTGATCGTGGTCGAGGAAAAGACCACGCTGATGCAGAAGCTCGGCAAGAAGCAGTTGCGACTGCAATTGAACGAGCCGATCGACGCCTTGCCCGAGTCGCTGTCCGCCTATGCGCTGGACCTCAACGGCGGGCGCGACGAACTCGTCTATACCTACGACACCCGGCGCGAGCGGACCGGCATCACCTCGCTGCTGAAGGATCTCTCGGCCGCCGGTATCGGATTCAAGGATTTGAGCACCCGCCAGGATTCGCTGGAGCAGATCTTCGTGGATCTAGTGAGGGAAGGCCCATGAATTCCTCGTGGCGATTTTCAGTGGCTGCTGTTCTGGAAAAGTACGGCCATGGATGGCGGATTTCATGCGCTGGGGTGCGCATAATGGAGGGCGCATGAACCTGCACGGCGTTCGCGCGATCTACCGCTTCGAGATGGCGCGCACCGGCCGCACGCTGATGCAGAGCGTGCTGTCCCCGGTGGTATCGACGTCCCTGTACTTCGTGGTGTTCGGATCGGCGATCGGTTCACGGATGAGCAGCATCGACGGCGTCCCGTATGCGGCCTTCCTCGTCCCGGGGCTGGTGATGCTGTCGCTGCTGATGCAGAGCGTTTCCAACGCCTCGTTCGGGATCTACTTCCCGAAATTCGTGGGCACGATCTACGAGGTGCATTCGGCGCCGTTGTCCTACCTCGAAGTGGTCATGGGCTATGTGGGCGCGGCCGCGACCAAGGCCATCCTCGTGGGACTGATCATCCTCGGCACCGCGCGGTTGTTCGTCGACTATTCGATCGCGCATCCGCTGGTGATGGTCGCGTTCCTGGTGATGACCACCGTCACCTTCAGCCTGTTCGGGTTCATCATCGGGATCTGGGCCGACAACTTCGAGAAGCTGCAGGTGGTGCCGCTGATGGTGATCACCCCGTTGACGTTCCTCGGCGGCAGCTTCTATCCGATCCATGTGCTGCCGCCGCTGTGGCAGAAGGTCACCTTGTTGAACCCGGTGGTGTACCTGGTCTCCGGATTCCGCTGGAGCTTCTACGGCCTCGCCGACGTCAACGTCGGGATCAGCGTGGCCGCGACACTCGGGTTCCTGTTGTTGTGCCTCGCGGGCGTGTGGTGGATTTTCCGAACCGGGTGGCGGCTCAAGGCCTGAGGATTACCCATCGAGGCCCAAGGTGCTTCCCGCCGGCGCCTGCAACAGGCGGATGAGCATGGCGCGCAGTTCCCGCGCGAAATCAATGTCGAACACCGCGAGGCGCGGGTCCGCCTGGATGGCCTGGCGCACCACCGGCGCCGGCGTGGCCATGTGGTGCAACCCGATCGCCAGGGCGTGCAGCCACAGCAACAGGCGCAGGCCGAAGCCGGCGGGCACGCCGCGGAGCCTGGCATCGATCCGCGCACCGCTGTGTTGGGCGTGCGTGGCCAGGAAGCGCTTGAATCCGATCGCCGTGTCGAGATCGACATTCCGCTCCAGCACCGTGTGCATCACGGCGATCAGGCGCAGCAGCCGTGGCCGGTCGCGCAAGTCCCGGACCAGGTGGTCCACGAACGCGCTCCGCGAGAGGGGCCGCTCCAGCGCAGCGTCGAGCGCGTCGAAAAACGCCTCGAACTGCTCGGTCAACAGCGCCAGGAACAGCGCCTCGCGGGTGGGAAAGTAGAGATACAGCGTGCCCTTGGCCAGCCGGATGCGCGCGGCCACCGCGGCCATGCTGACGCGCTCGAAACCAACCGCGTCGAACAGCTCCAGCGCCGCTTCGAGGATCGCGCGGCGGCGGCGGGCCTTCTGGTCGTCGCTGACCGCCCGCCGGCGAATGGCCGGCGGATGCTTGCGTGCGCGGGCGCCGTGCATGCCGGCAGTCAGCCCGGGGATCCCGGGGTGGGAAAGTTGCCGCGCAGGAAGCGGTCCCACAGGCGATCGCTCATCAAGGCGCGCTGCGTCATCATCAGTCGGGCCGAGGGCGTGACGGTATAGCGCGCCCTGGGCCGGGCGCTGCGCAGGACCCTTTCGATCACGGCCGCGACGGCTTCCGGGTCGCCGCCGAGCCTTGCCAGCAGACCGTTTTCGTAGGCGTCCCGGGTGGACTTGGCTACGGCGGCGTTGAACGCTTCGTACGGACCCGCATCGGCTTGCACGGCGTCGATGGCCTCGCCCACCGTGGCGCTGAACCGGCTGCGGATCAGGCCGGGCTGGATCAGCACGACGTCCACGCCGAACCCTCGCACCTCGAAACGCAGCGCGTCGCTGAGCGCTTCCACGGCGTACTTGGTGGCGTGATAGATGCCGCCGCCCGGGAATGTGAGCTTGCCCCCCATGGAACCCATGTTGACGATCCTGCCCAAGCCGCGGCGGCGCATGCCCGGGAGTACCAGTTGGCACATCCGGACCAGGCCGAAGACATTGGTTTCGAACTGCGCGCGCACCTTCGACAGGGGCACCGATTCCACGGCGCCGGACTGGCTGTAGCCGGCATTGTTGATCAGCACGCCAACGGCGCCATGGGCTTCTTCCACCGCGTGCACCGCCGCCTGCATGGACCCTTCGTCGCGGACGTCCAACGCGAGCGTGCGGCAGCCGGTCGCTTTCAGATCTTCCAGCGTCTCCGGTTTGCGGGCAGTCGCGTACACCGTCCATCCGCCGCGCGCGAGGCGCTCGGCGGTGGCTTTGCCGATGCCCGTGGAGCAGCCGGTGATGAGTACAGCCTTGGAGGACGCGGCGGGATGGGACATGTGTGTTCCTCGGGAGGTCCGGGGGTACAGGGGGATGCCGCAAACTCTAAATGACCGTAGGTCATTTGTGAAGCTGATGGCCCAACCACCATCCCGCGGGCGCGTGATGCGCGCGCTCGTCGCACCGTTCGTCCGTGCGTGCGCGTTAGGATGCGGGAATACCCCTGCAAGGGATCCTGCGCATGATCCGCATCGCTTTCGCCGTTTTGGCGATCCTGTGGTTGGCGCCTTCCGCGTCGGCGCTTGCGGCCGATGCCCAACCGTTGCGGCACGACGACAAGGCGATGCAGTCGTTCGTCGACGGCCTGCTGCAGCGGATGACGATCGAGGAGAAGGTCGGCCAACTCACGATCCTCGGCGCCGACGACAAGGACCTCGAGCAACTGGTCCCGGAGGGCAAGGTCGGCGGCACCAATGGCGTGCTGCAGGACACCGATGTCGTGGCTTACACGCACCGCATGCAGCAGCTCGCGATGCAGTCGCGCTTGAAGATCCCGCTGTGGTTCATGGGGGACGTGTGCCACGGGTTCGCGACGCTGTTCCCGGTGCCGCTGGCGATGGCCGCCAGTTGGGACCCGGCGCTGGTCCAACAGGTCGATCGCGCGGCCGCCACGGAGGCGACCGCCGCCGGCGTCGACTGGACGTTCTGCCCGATGGTCGATATTTCGCGCGACCCGCGCTGGGGCAGGGTGGTGGAGGGTGCGGGCGAGGATCCGTTCCTCGGCAGCGCGATGGCGGCCGCGCAGGTCCGCGGTTTCCAGGGCGAGGACCTTGCCGCCCCGGACACCATGATGGCCACGGTCAAGCACTTTGCTGGCTATGGCGCGGTCCAGGCCGGGCGCGACTACAACTCGGCGTGGATCCCGCCGCGCGAATTCCGCGACGTGTACCTTCCGCCATACCGTGCCGCGGTGGACGCCGGCGCCCGATCGGTGATGGCCGCATTCGTCGCGCTCGACTACGTGCCGGCGACCGCCGACCGCGAGCTGCTGACCGGTATCCTGCGCGACCATTGGGGCTTCAAGGGGCTGGTTGTCTCGGACTACGACGCCGTGCCCGAATTGCAGCAGCACGGGATCGCCCGCGACCCAGCCGAGGCCGCTCGACTCGCGTTGCACGCCGGGGTCGACATCGACCTGCACAGCGGCACCTACCTGAAGGAACTGCCCGCGCTGGTGCGCAGCGGCAGGGTGCCGGAGGCCGAACTCGATGCGGCGGTGCGCCGCGTGCTGGTGGCGAAGTACAAGCTGGGGTTGTTCGACGATCCATTCCGTTACGGCAATCGCGCAACCGCGGAACGCGTGACGCTGTCGCCGCGGCACCGCGAGCTCGCGCGAAGGATCGCGCGCGAATCGATGGTGCTGCTCGAAAACCGCGACGGCACCTTGCCGCTGCAGCGCCGCGGGCGCATCGCGGTGATCGGCCCGCTCGCCAGGGCGCGCGAAACGCTGCAGGGGCCGATGCCTGCGGTCGCCAAGCCGCGCGACGTGGTGACGATCCTCGACGGCATCCGCGAAGTTGCCGGCAACGATGTCGACGTGGCATTCGCGAAAGGCGTCGACGTTCACGGCGACGACATGTCCGGAATCGAGGGTGCCGTGAAACTCGCCAGGTCCGCTGGCATCGCGGTGCTGGTGCTCGGCGAGGATCGCCCCATGATCGGCGAGGGCAACAGCCGCGCGCACATCGATCTCCCCGGCCGGCAACTCGAACTCGCCAGGGCGGTGAAGGCCGCCGGGGTCCCCATCGTGGTCGTGCTGGTCAACGGACGACCGCTGACGATTCCGTGGTTGCACGAACACGCCGACGCGGTGCTGGAAGCATGGCTGCCGGGTGACGAGGGTGGCCATGCGGTCGCCGACCTCCTGTTCGGCGAGGAGAATCCTTCCGGGAAACTGCCGATTACCTTTCCGCGCAGGTTGGGCCAGGTGCCGATCCATTACGCGCACCTCGAGACCGGCAGGCCATTCGATCCGGCCCAGCCGGCGTACACCAGCCGTTACGTCGATGTTCCGAACACGCCGTTGTATCCGTTCGGCTACGGCTTGAGCTACACAACGTTCGCCTTCGGACCGGTGCTGCTCGACAGCCACGCCCTGGCGCCCGGCGACACCCTGCATGCGACGGTGCGCGTCACCAATACCGGCAAGCGCGCGGGAACCGAAGTCGCGCAGTTGTACATCCGCGACGAGGTCGCGGACGTCAGCCGGCCGTTGCGCCAATTGCGCGGCTTCCGGCGCGTGACACTCGCGCCGGGCGAGTCACGGGACGTGACATTCACGATCACGCCGTCGATGCTGGCGTTCCATCGGCTCGACATGAGCTTCGGCACCGAACCGGGTCGTTTCGACGTGTACGTGGGCGCCGATTCGGGCGCGAGCGACCGCGCATCATTCACGCTCGAAGCCGCAGGGCAGCCGTAGCGCATATCCATCGCACGAGCTCTGGCGCAGCCGCCGGAATGTTCACAGTTCGGCACATTGGCTGGACGCATGCGAACGGGACGCACGCCACGGGTCGATCGGTCAACAAGGGTTTCGGGGGAGTGCGCCGATCACATTTCCGCATGCGAACCGCGGGTCGAACCCGCAGGTAGTCGCCGCGTGGCACCCATTTTGCTCACCCGTAATCGAGCGTCTTATTTCGAGGGGCCCGATTCCGATGTCCAGCGGTGCCTTGCCAGTCCCGACCCGGGTAATTGCCGACGAGCTGCGGCGCGCCATGCGGCGCTCGCACGTGTTGCGCGCGCTGGGCTTGGGACTCGGGGCCGTGATGGTGGGCACGGTGCTGTACCGGCACCACGCGCCGGCACCGGTGTGGGGGCTGCTCGCACTGTACGTCTTGGTGTGGCCGCACGCGGCATGGCTGCTGGCGCGCCGGAGCGAACGACCGGTGGCCGCCGACCGGCGCTGGATGGCGGTGGACGCCGCGATGATGGGTGTATGGATCGCGCTGATGCAGTTCAACCTGTTGCCGAGCGTGCTGCTGGCGGTGATGTTCGCCATGACGCTGGTAGCGATAGGTGGTGGAGCGTTGCTGCTGCGAGGCACGCTGGTACAGGTGGTCGCCTGCGGCATCACGGCCGCGCTCAACGGCCTGGCGGCCGAGCCGGTCACCGGCATTCCGGAGCTGCTCGCCGCCATTCCCCTGCTGGTCGTCTTCCCGATGGCACTGAGCGTCATCATGTACGGGCTGTCACAACGGGTCCGGCAACAGAACCGCGTGCTGCGCGAGATGAGCAGCATCGACGGGCTCAGTGGCCTGTTCAACCGCAGGCATTGGGAGGGCGTGGTGGACGCGCTGCTCGCGGCGCGCCACCGGCCCGCGGCGGTGATGCTGCTGATCGACATCGACCACTTCAAGCGGGTCAACGACCAGCACGGCCACACCGCCGGCGACGATGTCATCCGCATGGTCGGGGCAACTATCCGCACCAGCCTGCGCGAGGGGGATCTCGCGGGCCGCTACGGTGGCGACGAGTTCTGCGTGGTGCTGCGCGACATCGATGCCATCGCCGCCGAGCGCGTGGCCGAGCGGATCCGGTCGCGGATCGCCTGCTCGCTGCTCGAGAACGTGCCTGGGCTGCATTGCACCGTGAGCATCGGGGTGGCGCAGGACGACCCGGAGTTCCGCAGCGTCAGCGACTGGGTGAAGGAAGCCGATGGCGCGCTGTACAGGGCCAAGCTTGCCGGCCGCAACGGGTTTGCCGTGGCGAGTTGATGCGGCGCCCCCGGCGGATGCTACCATCTAGCCAGGTTCAGGGCTTCGCCGGCAAGGTGCCCCATGGGGAGCGCGTCGTACGAAGTGGTTGGACGGGTTGCCTGCTTCCGTCTGGCGGGTGAGCAGGAACTGGAGGATGGCGTGCACCGGATCACCGATGCCATCCTGCGGACCAAACAACTCGGGCTGGAAAAGCTGCTCGTCGACATCACCGCGATCACCGGCGTCGAGCCGCCATCGGTGGATACCCGCTACTGGCTGATGGGCGAATGGGCGGACGCCGGTCGGGGCAGCGTGCGGGTTGCGATCGTGACCCGGCCCGAGTTCATCGCGCCGGACCGCTTCGCCGTGATCTTCGGCATGAACCGCGGGTTCATCAATAACGTCTTCGAGACCGAGGCGCAGGCGCTCGAGTGGCTGCATGGCCACGGTGGCAGGGCCGACCCGGGGAAAGGCGGAGCCGGGTCGGGCTGACCAGCCCGACCGTTCGGCCCGCTGCCAATGCCGCGATCCGCTGGCTTCGGCAGGCTCGCCGGTTTGGTAGCACAATGGCCATCCCTGACCGCAAGGAGATTGCCATGCACAAGCCCGGTTTTTCCTTGATCGCTGCTTTGCTGTTGCCGCTCGCGGCGACCGCGCAGTCGACGGCTCCCGCGCCCGAGCCCGCAATGACGGCCAGCAACGTGCCGGCCTACATCACCCGTGCGATCAACGATCCTGCACGCGCCGCCGACCGCAAGGACGACGCGCGGCGCAAGATCGCGGAGGTGATGGCGTTCACCGGCGTGAAGCCGGGCGACAAGGTGCTCGAGCTGGTTCCGGGATCGGGCTACTGGACGCGCGTGTTCAGCAAGATCGTCGGACCCGACGGCCACGTGTACACGGTATGGCCGGACGAAATGGCCAAGTACGCGGAAAAGAGCTATGCGGAGTGGCAGGGCCTGGTAAAGGACACCTACACCAACGTCAGCCTGTTGAAGCAACCCGGGGCGACCTTGGCCGTGCCGCAGAAGGTCGATGTCGTGTTCACCTCGCAGAACTACCATGACTACCACGACCCGTTCATGGGTCCGGTGGACATGAAGAAGTTCGACAAGGAAGTGTACGACGCGCTGAAGCCGGGCGGCGTGTTCGTCGTGATCGACCATGCAGCGCCTGCCGGGTCCGGGTTGAACGACACCAATACGCTGCACCGGATCGATCCCGCGGTGGTCAAGCAGGAAGTCGAAGCGGTGGGCTTCGTGTTCGACGGTTCCAGCGATGCGCTGGTCAACCCGAAGGACCCGCTCGACATCAAGGTGTTCGATCCGTCGATCCGTGGCCACACCAGCCAGTTCATGTACCGGTTCCGCAAACCCGCGCAATAAAACCGGAATGCACGGCGGGCCGGGCTCCTCACGATTCGTGTGGTGATCGCCCGGCCCGCGTTTGTCGACTTTTTTGCGTTGGCGTCGGGCGGAGGATTGCGAGCGCGCACACCGCCGCCGCGATTGCGCAGAGTGCGGCGCCGGCCGCGACGGCGCGAAAGCCGGCGGTCGTTCCGGCCGGCGCCGCCGCATCGGCCGGTGCGCGGAACAGCAGTCCCAGCACTGCCACGGCCAGCAGGCTGGCCATGCGTGCAACGGCGTTGTTGATTCCCGACGCGACACCGGCCTGCCCGGCGGGCACGGCGCCCATCACGGTGGCGGTCAGCGGCGCGACCGCGATGGTCATGCCCAGGCCGAGCACGGTGATGCCGGGAAAAGTACCGCGCCAGTAATTTTCGGTCGTGGCGCCCACGGCCAGCAATGCCAGGCCGAGCGCCGCCAGCGCCGGACCCACGGTCAATACCATGCGCGCACCGAAACGCGTGGCCAGCGCGCCGGCGGTCGGAGACAGCGCGCCCATGAGGATCGAAAGCGGCAACAGGCTTGCGCCAGCCGCCGTCGCCGAATAGCCGTGCGCGCGGATCAGGTTGAACGGCAGGAAGAACAGCGCACCGCCCAGAGCGAAGTACAGCAGCAACGTGACCAGGTTGGCGCCGGAAAAGTCGTGCGAACGGAACAGGCCCAGCGGCACCATGGGTGCGCGGCTGCGCGCCTCGATCACCACGAACAGGGCCAGCGCGGCGACGCCGAGTACCAGCGCGGCGTCAATCATGAGGGCGTTCGAAGTCCGGTCCGGCCACGCGATCAGCGCCCACGTCAGGAGGGCGAGGCCGGCGATGGCCAATATCGCACCCGGCCAATCGAGACGTTCGGATTCGCCGCTGCGCTGGTTCGGCACGGCAGCGTGCGCCAGCACGACGGCGGCGATCGCCAGCGGCACGTTGATGAAGAAGATGGCGCGCCACGACACCGCATCGACCAGCCAGCCGCCCAGCACCGGGCCGATCGCGGTGGTGATCGCACCCGCCGCTGCCCAGGTGCCGATCGCCTTGCCGCGCTCGGCTTCCGGGTACACGGCGGCGATGATGGCCAGGCTGCTCGGCACCAGCAGCGCGGCACCGATGCCTTGCAGCGCACGTGCCGCGATCAGTACGCCGGCATCCGGCGCAAGGCCGCAGGCCACCGAGGCCAGCGTGAACACGACGATGCCCCAGGTGAAGACCGTGCGTTGGCCGAGGCGGTCGCCGAGCACCCCGCCCACCAGCACAAGTGCGCCGAGCATCAACAAATAGGCGTTGACCACCCATTGCATCGCGCCCAGCCCGGCAGCCATCTCGCGCTGCAGCGTGGGCAGCGCGACGTTGACCACCGAGCCGTCGATGAAGGCGATGCTCGAGCCGAGGACGCTCGCCGCCAGCGCGAGTCCCGCATGCGCGCGACGTGCCGTGCCGATGCGCGGCCGGCTGCGGATGACGCCTTCTTCGCACGGGGGACGCTGGACACCGAGCATCGGGCCACGGTAGCGGGTTCGCATGGCGGCAACATCTGCCTTGTGGCGGTTCCAGCGACGCACACGGAGCGCCCGCTCGGCAGGCACTGGCGCAGCCCACCGGTTGTGACATACTCCCGCCGCCTGCGGACCGCCTCCGGCCCCGGGCGGGGAGGCCTGCATGGTCTTCAATTCGCTGACGTTCATCGCGTTCTTCGCGATCGTGCTTGCGATCCATTCGCTTCCGCTCGCGTGGAAGATCCGCAAGGTCAACCTGCTGGTCGCGAGCTACCTCTTCTATTCCGCGTGGAATCCGCCGTTCGTGATCCTGCTGTGGATCTCGACCGTGGTGGACTGGTACGCCGCGCAGGGGCTGGTTCGGGCGCAGCGTCCGGTGGCACGCCGCGCCTGGATGTTGCTGTCGGTGGTCGCCAACCTCGGGATGCTCGGCTACTTCAAGTACGGCGGATTCCTGCTGGCGAATTTCACCGCGCTGCTGGCATCGATCGGCATGACCTACCACGCGCCGGCGCCGGACATCGTGCTGCCGGTGGGGATCTCGTTCTACACCTTCGCGACGATGTCCTACACGCTCGACGTATACCTCCGCCGCGCATTGCCGGCGCGCAATTTCCTCGACTACGCGTTGTTCGTGACGTTCTTTCCGCACCTCGTCGCTGGTCCCATCATGCGGCCGACCGAACTGGTGCCGCAGTTCGAGCAGCCGCGCCGCGCGAATCGCCAGCAACTGTTCTTCGGGCTGGCGCTGATGACCATCGGCATGTTCAACAAGGTGGTGCTGGCCGACGGCTTCCTCGCGCATGCGGCGGAGGCGGTGTACGACACGGACAAGATTCCCGGCGCCCTGGATGCGTGGATGGGGACGCTCGCCTTCAGCGGCCAGATCTTCTGCGACTTCGCGGGCTATTCCACGATCGCGATCGGCGTGGCGATGTGCCTCGGGTTCGCAATGCCGGACAACTTCCGTTTCCCGTATGCCGCGATCGGGTTCTCCGACTTCTGGCGGCGCTGGCACATCACGCTGTCGTCGTGGCTGCGCGATTACCTGTACATCCCGCTCGGCGGCAATCGCCACGGCCCGCGCCGCACCTACGCAGCATTGATGGGGACGATGCTGCTCGGCGGCCTTTGGCATGGCGCGAGCTGGACCTTCGTCGCCTGGGGCGGCTTGCACGGCATCTACCTTTCCGTCGAACGTCGCTTGCGCCAGCGCTTCCGGGGATTCCGGCCGAACCTGTGGACGCTGCTGGCATTCGCACTGGTGACCTACGCGCTGGTCAACGTGACCTGGGTGTTCTTCCGTGCGAAAACGTTCGAGCGCGCATGGACGGTGCTGCGCGGCATGGCCGGCACCAACGACAAGCCGGTGCCACTGCTCGGCACCGAATCGCTGATCGTGGTGGCCGCGATCATCGCGGGACTGGTCGTCGTGCACTGGCTGATGCGCAACCGCACGCTGGAATCGGTGCTGGCGCGCGCGCCGGCGGCGGTGCTGTCGTGCACCTGGGCAGTCATGGCGTTCGCGATCATCGCGACGCAGGGCAATGGCAATGCATTTATTTATTTTCAGTTCTAAAGCAATCGACGAGTGCCGCCTATCCAAGGGCGTCATACCTCCATAACCCCGAAACCGTCGCTTCGCGACGATTCCGTCCCCTTGACTCAAGGGGACTGAAGCGGAACCCACTGCGATGTGCGAGAGTCAGACGTATTCTGAAGCGCCCGGTTCCGAATTGGTCGTCGAGCGGTCGGCGAGCGCCGAGGCACGCATTGCCTCGCGTCCCGGGCTGCGGTTGACCGCGGCGGACCGCCCGGGCCAGGCCCAGCCGGTACCCCAGCGCGACGTTCCCGACCGCCGCTGGGGCGCGATCATGTTGGGTGCACTGGCGATCTTCCTGCTGCTGATGGGCGCTTGGGAATGGCACTGGCGCGGCTACGGCGTCGAACCGAGCATTGCCAATACCGACGCGCTGTGGGCGACGCAGCGCCGACGGATCGACAACGGCGAAGGTGACGGCGCGACCGTGCTGATCGGTTCCTCGCGCATGCTGTTCGACCTGCAACTGCCGGTGTGGCAGAAGCTCTCGGGTACTCGACCGATCCAGCTCGCGATGGAAGGCACCTCGCCGATGTTCGCGCTCGAGGACCTGGCCAGCGATCCGGATTTCAGGAATGGCCGGCTGCTGGTCGGAATTGCACCCGACCTGTTCTTCAGCGGCTTCATGGTGCGCGACAACCTGCTGGCGTACACGCGCAAGCAATCACCCTCGCAGCGTGTCGGGCAATGGCTTTCGATGAAGTTCGTCGAACCGCATTTCGCGTTCGACGACCCCGACTACGCGCTCCCCACGGTGCTCGCGCGGCAGGCGTGGTGGCCGGCACGTCCCGGCATGCACGCCGCCAAACCGGTCCGCAAGCTGATGGTGGTGGTGGACGAGGACCGTGCCAGCCACATCTGGGACAAGCTGGAAAAGGATCCGGCCTATGCCACGCTGGCGCAGAGCATCTGGGCGCAGCACTTCACCCTGCTGCGCGGCATGCCGGCGCCGGTGCTGCAGAAGAGCATCGA
>DASSNH010000227.1:0-3454 GCA_035701405.1 Rhodanobacteraceae bacterium | reverse complement strand
GCCGACGTTTTTCTGAATGCCCCGAAAACGATGGTAGGCTCGACCTTCGAACCATGCGGCGTGCAATGCAACGTGCACCTCTCCTCGTGACATTATCGGGACGCCATGACCAAGCATCTTCGAATCCTTGCCTGCCTGTTCACCGCCCTGCCCACCATCGCCGTCGCCGCCGCGCCGCCCGCCAAGGACGCGGAGCTGGCCGCCCGGGTCGAGCGGGTGCTCACGGCAACGCCCATCATCGACGGCCACAACGACCTGCCGTGGGGAATCCGCAGCGAATTCGGCAACATCGGCAACATCGACCTCGCCGCCGATACCTCCCAACTGCGCAGCAAGACCGGCGACGACGACGTGCACCTGATGACCGACATTCCGCGCCTGCGCGCGGGCCACGTCGGCGCACAATTCTGGTCGGTCTGGATTCCCGCAACGACCACCGGACCCGACGCGGTGAAGACGACGCTGGAGCAAATCGACATCGTCCGCACGATGTGCCGCAAGTACCCGGAATCGTTCGAGATGGCCTACACCGCCGACGACATCGAGCGCATCGAAAAGGCCGGCCGCATTGCCTGCCTGATCGGCGTCGAGGGTGGCCACCAGATCGACAACTCGCTGGCGGTGCTGCGCGACTACTACGCGCTGGGCGCGCGCTACATGACGCTGACCCACGGCAAGACCACGGACTGGGCGGATTCGGCCACCGATGAGCCCACGCACCAGGGACTCACCGCCTTCGGCCGCGCGGTGGTGCGCGAGATGAACCGGCTGGGGATGCTGGTGGACCTCTCCCACGTGTCGCCCGACACCATGAAGGATGCACTCGAAACGACCCGGGCGCCGGTGATCTTCTCGCACTCCAGCGCACGCGCGCTGGTCGACCACCCGCGCGACGTCCCCGACGAGGTCTTGCGCCTGGTCAGGCAGAACCACGGCATCGTCATGGTGAACTTCTATCCCACCTTCGTTTCGGAAGCGGTCGCGCGCTGGCACGCCGACCGCGCGGGAGTCGCAGCGCGCGCCAGGGCGCTGTACGTCGGCCAACCCCAGCGCGCCAAGGCCGCCATCGACCAATGGGAGCAGGAACATCCGCAGCCGAAGGCCACGATCGCGCAGGTCGCCGACCACATCGACCACGTCCGCAAGGTCGCGGGCATCGAAAGTGTCGGCATCGGCAGCGACTTCGACGGCATCGAGACCACACCCGATGGCCTGGATGGCGTCGACAAGTATCCCGCCCTGTTCGAGGAACTGGCGCGCCGCGGCTGGACCGACGACGAACTGGCCGACCTCGCCGGGCGCAACCTGCTGCGCGTGATGCAAGAGGCCGAAGCCGTCGCCGGGCGGATGCAGGCCGATGAAGTGCCGTCGCATGCCACGATCGAGATGGACGCCAAAGACGACCGAGCCTGAGAAGCGGACACAGGCAACACCTGTCCGCGTGACTGCTTCCGCCCCTGCCCATGCACGTACCCCTCTGGATATGGTTGGCCACGATCGTCGGCGTGATCGCGCTGCTGGCGCTCAGCTTCTTCGCGCACATCCGCGACGCCCACGAACCTTCCATGAAGGAAGCCGGGGCATGGACCGCCTTCTTTGTTTCGCTGTCGGTGGTATTCGGCGTCGGGCTGACGCTCGTATGGGGCCATGATCACGGCGTCGAGTTCTTCGCCGGCTACATCACCGAATACAGCCTGTCGATCGACAACCTGTTCGTGTTCGTGATCATCATGTCGAGCTTCGCGGTGCCGCGGGCGTTCCAGCAGAAGGTCCTGCTGGTCGGCATCATCGTGGCGCTGATCCTGCGCACGATCTTCATCCTGATCGGCGCGGCGGCCATCGCGCACTTCAGTTGGGTGTTCTACATCTTCGGGTTGTTCCTGATCCTGACGGCGCTCAAGCTGGCATTCGAAAAGCACGACAAGGACGAGACCTACGAACCCAACATCCTGGTGCGCGCCGTCCAGAAGATCCTGCCGGCGACCGACGAATACGATGGCGCGAACGTGACCACGGTCATCGACGGCAAGCGCTACATGACCCCGATGATGATGGTGATGCTGGCGATCGGCATGACCGACATCCTGTTCGCCCTGGATTCGATCCCCGCGATCTATGGCCTCACCAGCGAACCGTACATCGTGTTCACCACCAATGCCTTCGCCCTGCTCGGCTTGATCGAACTGTACTTCCTGATCGGCGGCCTGCTCAAGAAGCTGGTGTACCTCAGCCTCGGGCTGGCCGTCGTGCTCGGCTTCATCGGCATCAAGCTCATCATCGAGGCCATGCACGGCAACAGCCTGCCGTTCCTCAACGGCGGCGAGCCGATCCACGTGGTGCCGGCCATCCCGACCTGGCTGTCGCTGGTGATCATCCTCTCCATTCTTGCCGTCACCACCATCGCCAGCCTGATCAAGAGCCGGCGCGAAGCCGCGGCCACCGGCCGTCCCTGAGCCGATGTCCACGACGTGCGGCGAATCGAGGCTTCGCGCGCCGGCGCCGTCGTGGCGGATCGTCGCGCCCTCTTGCACATGCGATGGGCGCATGGGCCGCCGGGTGGACCGCGCCGCTAACCCATGCCGCCGCGGCCTTGCCGGTCCCTGGCGCGCCGTGCGTCGTCGGCCCAGCTCCAGACCGCCAGGCCCAGCCAGCTCAGGATGTAGGCGATCCCGACGGAAAGAACGACGAGGCCCGGAACCGGGCCGATCGCGGCCCGCTCGATGAACTGTCCCATCGTCTGCACGCGCGCCGGGTGCACGATGATCTTTCCGGCGTAGGCTGCCGCCTGGATCGCAAGGATCCAGAGATAGTTGTGACGCACGCGGCGGCCGGTCGCAACCAGCGTGCTGACATGGTAATCCGGCCGGCGATAATCGTCGGCCAGGCGTTTTTCCCAGCCGTCCATCCGGGGCTCGCCGCCGTCGAGGAGCGGCGCGAAGAAGTGCACCTCCAGCCACCGGCAGCGCGCCCGCCAGACGTTGAAGTAGCGGTAACGCCGCGCTTCGAGCACGAGAAAGAACAGGATGAGGATGCCCACCAGCAAGAGTGGAAGCGGAGATGCGTCCGGGGACGCGAAGGTGATCGACAATGCAACGCCTAGCGTGACGACAGCCCAATTGGTGGTCGTGTCGAGCCGGGTGCGCCAGACCGTGGAACGGTAGACCTCGCCCCGATAAAGGTGGGCCAGCGCACCGATCTCGGCGATGTTCAGGATCCTTGGTTCGCGCGGGTCTTCCACAACGCCTCCGCGACGCCGTGCCCCGGGCGGATGATGGCACGCACCCGGCCGCCCGGTCAAAAGACGGCGCCCCCATGTTCGGAAGGTTCGATCGGCAGTTACTCCTTTTGCTGACGCGGCGGCCCGCGCAACGAGTACACATCCCTGATGCGTTGCAGGATCGACCCTGCATTGCACCTTCACCGGGATTCGAATATCGCGTTGCAGCACCACATG
>DASSNH010000226.1:0-21817 GCA_035701405.1 Rhodanobacteraceae bacterium | reverse complement strand
GGCAGGGGTTGGCGAGCGACCCAGAGGACCTTCACGAAGGGACGCTACGACACCGAGCAGACCCGAAATATTCAGGTCGTTGGAAACAAGGTCTACCACGCCTTTCCGATGAAAGACAAGGCTGGAAAGTGGCAATTGTGGACGGCGACATCCAACGTGGATGGATCGTCCTGGCAGGCACGGCAACAGACGACAAGCGGAGGGATCATTCCGAGCTTCAAGGTGTCAGGCAACAAGATCTATTACATCTTTCCTGCGCCTACGGCAAAAAAGAAAATCTACGACATCGTCATTGCGTCCGCAAACCTCGACGGGTCGGGATGGCATGAACTTCGCCGGATTCATGGTGGCGCATGGTGGATCATCGCCCAGCTCACGGTCGACAAGGGCGTCATCTATTTTTCATATGCAAAAGGTGACCCGGACAAAAGCGTCCACTTGTGGACCGGCAACGTGGCGACGGACGGTTCCGGGTTCAAGGAGAGCCAGAGGACGTTCGGCGTGGGCAACTCCATACCTGCGGGGGTGCAAGTTGTAGGCGACAAGATTCAATACGCATTTTCGGTCATGCAGCAGCCCATTGCGGTGATGAGAAAAACCGGGTTGATGGGCTTCGCTTTCTGGACAGCCAAGTCGGACCTGAATGGCGACCATTGGGTGCAACAGCGCCTGATTGGCGGGGACGGCGACGACCACCTGACGGGATACAAGATGTTGAGCGTCGTCGGAGGCAAGGCCTATTACGACGTGAACCGACTTCATTACGTGAAAAACGAAGGCGGTATGGTGAGGCAGGAGAATGGCGTTCTGGCTTACTCGGGCTCCAACGTCTTGAGCAAGGGAGACTCCTACGGCATCGGGATGTCGGCGTCGGGAATCGTGTCGGGGTTCGTGAATGCCGGCGAAGACTACCTTTATCACGGCGAAGCCCCGGAGGACACGGCCGGAGCGATGGTAGAGCAGAAGCTCGCTCCTGGTTGGCATCATGTGGCCGTTACGTACGATGGCGATCTCTTGCGATTGTACGTTGATGGCACGTTGGCGCGCGAAACCCGCTACGACAAGAAGCCGGCAGCGAATCCCTTTCCATTGAGTATCGGAGACGGCTTTGTCGGGAAGATCGCACGTCTGAAGCTGTTTGATCGCGCGCTCGATTCATCCGAGGTCGCCAGTTTGGCAAGCCGACACAGCCTAACCTCGTGCGGTTTGGTCCTGCAACGACGAGGCGCTGGCATGCGTTGAAGAAGCGATCGTGCTGGAACCCGACGAGCGCGGGAACCAAGGGCTGCGTGGCAACTCCTGCTTAGCCGTGGTACGGGGATTGGGGCCAGGTCAGCTTGGCCTCATTTGGCCGAACTTGTCCTCAGGGCACAAGCCGGTAGATCACCCGCGTAGGATCGCCTGGATCTCGATTGCGTTCGAACCCGAGGTCTCGCGCCAATTCCCGCATCCGCTCGTTCGCGCTTGCATCCACCGAAAACATGGAACGAATGCCGCGCCGGCGCGCGATATCGATGAGATCGCGCATCAGGACGGTCCCGAGCCCCTTGCCTTGCCACGCGTCGGCAACAGTGACCGCACACTCGCACGATTGGCCGTCCGGCGCAAGGCTGTAACGGCTGACGCCGACCTCGCGGGTGCCCCCGCCTTGGTGTGACAGCGCAATGAATGCCATGTCGCGCTGGTAATCGAGGTTGGTCAGCTTGCGGATCAGCGAGTCGCTGGGCTCGCTGATTTGGCCGAGGAAACGCATCCAGCGCGATTCCGGGCTCAGGTTGCGGATGAATTCGCGCTCGAGCTCTGCGTCCTCCTTCCGCAGCGCCCGAATCGTCACTTCACTCCCGTCCAGCAAGGTTACCTGCGATTCCGGGACATCCGCCGGGGCAGGCAGCTTGGCGGCCCTGGTGCCGGCACTGACCGCGGTGGCGGTGGTTGTTTGATCCCGAGCCGGGCTTCCTGATGTGCGCATGACGAGCACCTCGCTTGGCTTTTGTGGAAGCAGCATGGTCCGCGCGATGGGGATCGTTGTGACCAGGATCAACTTGGCCGCTGATTCGCTGAAACGCGAACGTCGTGATCCAGCACGGACAGGCATTGCGCAATCAATGATGCGATGGCGATTCCAGCAGGGCCGCGGTGGCACGCGCGACCATCCTTTCCTCGTCGGTCGGGATCACGAGCACCTGGATCCGCGCATCGTCAGGACTGATGCGTGCGCCATGCCGCGCATTCCGCGCATCGTCCAGGGCGACGCCCAGCCATGCCAGGCGTTCGCCGATGCGCTTGCGTGTGCGGTCGGCGTGTTCGCCGATGCCGCCGGTGAATACCAGCGCATCGATTCCCTCCAGGGCCACGCACTGCGCCGCGATTGCAGCGGCCGTGCGTTCGGCGAACATTTCCAGCGCTTCGCGTGCGCAGGGGTCGTCGCTGGCTTCCAGCACGCGCACGTCGTCGCTGATCCCGGACACGCCCAGCAATCCGGAACGATTGCCCAGGAGGTCCGCCACCTCCTGCGGGCTCATTCCGCGTTGTTGTTGCAAATGCAACAGCACGCCGGGATCGATCGCGCCGCTGCGGGTGGCCATCATCAGGCCATCCAGCGGGGTGAACCCCATCGAGGTCGAAACGCTCCGCAGGTCGCGCAGCGCGCACACGCTGGCGCCGTGGCCAAGGTGCGCAACCACCGTTTTCCCATACGGGCGTGTACCGGCGGTTTGCGGCAACACGCTGGCGATGTATTCGTACGAGAGGCCGTGGAAGCCTACGCGCACGATGCCCGATTCACTCAATGCGCGCGGCAACGCGAACCATTGCGACAGCTTCGGTTGGGTGCGGTGGAATGACGTATCGAAGCAGGCGATTTGCGGCACGTCCGGCAACAGTTCCTGCACGTTCCTGATCAGCGCGATCTCGGCCGGTTGGTGCGCCGGCGCCAGCACCGCCAGCGCCTCGAGTTCGGCCAGGACGTTTTCGTCGATGCTGACCGGCTTGTCGAAACGGGTGCCGCCATGGACCACGCGATGGCCGACCGCGGCCAGGCGGATTTCCGAATGCCGTTCGCGCAGCTCGGCCAGCAACCAGCGGACCGCCTCCCCGATGTCCGCGGCCGCAGGTCGTTCCGAAACGGTGGAATGCCCGGGCAACGTCAAGGTGGCATGCGGGTCGTGTCCGACATCCGTGACCTTGCCGCGCAGGAGCGGTTCGAGCGTGGCCGCATCGAACAACGCCAGCTTGATGCTGGACGAGCCGATGTTGAGCGCGAGGATGCCGCGGCTCATGTCAGAACGGTCGAGGCGTGGTGGGCGACCAGCCGCGCCAGCGCGCAGGACATCACCCGGGCACGCACCGCATCCGCCCTGCTGGTCAATGCGATCGGAACGCGCGCGCCCAGCACGACGCCTGCCGATGAAGCGCCGGCCAAATACACCATCTGCTTCGCCAGCATGTTGCCGGTCATCAGGTCGGGCGCCACCAGGATGTCGGCGTGGCCCGCGACCGGGGATTCGATGCCCTTGATCGCGGCAGCGGCGACCGATACCGCGTTATCGAAGGCCAAGGGACCTTCAAGTGTCCCGCCGGTGATCTGGCCGCGGTCGCGCATCTTGCACAAGGCCGCGGCGTCGATGGTCGAAGCGATGCGTGGATTGATCGTTTCAACCGCCGAAAGGATCGCGACTTGCGGAAGCGCGATGCCGATCGCGTGGGCGAGGTCAATCGCGTTTTGGATGATGTCGCGCTTGTCCAGCAGGTCGGGCGCGATGTTGAGCGCGCCATCGGTCAGCAAAAGCAGCTTCGGGTAGCGTGGCACGTCCAGCGCGAAGACATGACTGACGCGGCGCTCGGTGCGCAAGCCGCGTTCGCGATCCACCACCTCGGCCATCAGCTCGTCGGTATGCAGCGCACCCTTCACAAGGGCGGCGACGTCGCCGGCGCGTGCCAGCCCGACAGCGCGCGCCGCCGCCGCATGGCTGTGCGGCGTATCCTCGATGTGACAACCACCCACGTCCAGGCTCGCCGATTCCGCCGCGCGCAGGATGCGCGACCGCGGTCCCACCAGGATCGGCTGGATCGATCCGGAGCGTGCCGCTTCCAGCGCAGCCTGCAGCGACAGCGGATCGCAGGGATGGACCACCGCCGTGGGAATGGGCCCGAGTGCCGCCGCGGCTTTCAGCAGGACGTCGAAAGACGAATGGCGGGTCTCAACGCTCGCGTCGGCTGGCAAGGCAGCGGTCCTCATCCGGATATGCCCATTGTGCGTGCTCCAGGTGCGGCGATCTTGATCGGGATCACAAGGAACAGGCGGATGCGTGCTGACATGGGTCGTACCCGTCAAGTGAACAGGACATTCGTCATGACCATTCCGCAGACCATGCGTGCCGCGGTCGTCCGCGGCTTCGGGCAGCCGCTGTCGATCGAGGAATGGCCGGTCCCAAGGCCTGGTTACGGTGAAGTGCTGGTGCGCATCACGGCATCAGGCGTGTGCCATACGGACCTGCATGCCGCGGACGGCGATTGGCCGGTCAAACCCTCGTTGCCATTCATCCCCGGCCACGAAGGGATCGGTCGGGTGGTGGCGGCCGGCCCGGGCGTTCATCATCTGAAGGAAAATGATGTCGTCGGCATCGCCTGGCTGCACGATGCCTGTGGTCACTGTGAACACTGCGTTGCCGGGTGGGAAACCCTCTGCGAAACGCAGCACAACAGCGGATACAGCGTGAACGGATGCTTCGCGGAGTACGCGCTGGGTAACGCGGCCTACGTGGCGCGGCTGCCGGGGCATTCCGATCCGATGGCCATGGCGCCGATCCTGTGTGCGGGTGTGACCACGTACAAGGGCATCAAGGAGACCGGAGCGCGTCCGGGCCAATGGATCGCGATTTCCGGCATCGGCGGCCTCGGGCACCTCGCGGTGCAGTACGCGACTGCAATGGGCATGCGGGTGGTGGCGATCGATGTGGCTGAGGACAAGCTGGCCCTTGCGCGAACGGACGGTGCCGAGGTCGTGGTGGATGCGCGGCTGGACGATGCCGCGCAGCGCGTGATCGAGGCGACCGGTGGTGGTGCGCATGCAGTGCTGGTCACTGCGGTGTCCAACAGCGCCTTCGGGCAGGCGCTCCGAATGGTGCGCCGCAAGGGTACGGTGAGCCTGGTCGGACTGCCGCCGGGAACCTTCGAGACGTCGATCTTCGATGTCGTGTTGAAGCGGATCACCGTTCGGGGATCCATAGTTGGCACACGCCAGGACCTGGCCGAGGCGATCGCATTTGCCGCGGCGGGCAAGGTGCGGGCCCACACGAAGGCGGTATCGCTCGAGGATATCAATGCCGTGTTCGCCGACCTGAAGGCGGGCCGGGTAACGGGGCGTGTCGTCCTGGATCTTGATCGGCGGAGTGAACGGACCGCGGGTGCGGCGATCCCAAGTGATGTCCGGTTGACAGCGAGCGTCGAATAATGAAAACCAATGTCGAGCGCGGGGCGGTTTGTCCGCAAGTTCTTGGCGACGTGGATGCCTGGTGGCGCGCAGCGAACTACCTTTCGGTCGGCCAGATCTATCTGCGCGCGAATCCGCTGTTGCGCGAACCGCTCAAGCTGGAACACGTCAAACTTACCTTGGTGGGCCATTGGGGCACCACGCCGGGGCAGAATTTCGTTTACGCCCATCTCAACCGGATCATCAAACAGCACGACCTGGACATGATCTACGTCTCCGGTCCGGGCCATGGTGGGCCGGCGGTGGTAGCCAATGCCTACCTGGACGGCACCTACAGCGAGGTCTATCCGGAAATCACCGCAGACGAAGCCGGCTTGCAGAAGCTCTTCAAGCAGTTTTCGTTTCCGGGCGGCATCGGCAGCCACGCCACGCCGGAGTGCCCCGGTTCCATCCACGAAGGCGGCGAACTCGGCTATTCCCTGAGCCATGCGTGCGGCGCCGTGCTCGACAATCCGGACCTGATCGCCGTCTGCGTGATCGGCGATGGCGAGGCCGAAACCGGTCCGCTGGCGACGTCGTGGCATTCCAACAAGTTCCTGAACCCGGTCACCGACGGGACGGTGCTGCCGATCCTGCATCTCAACGGATACAAGATTGCCAATCCGACGGTGTTGGCGCGCATTCCGGCGGAAGAACTGGAGCAGTTCCTGCGTGGTTGCGGCTGGAATCCGCACTTCGTCCGTGGGAGCGATCCTGGAGCGATGCACAAGCTGATGGCCAAGACGCTCGATGGGGTGGTCGAGCAAATCGCGCGAATCCGCCGCGACGCACGCGGGCACGGTGTCTCGACGCGTCCGACCTGGCCGATGATCGTGCTGGATTCACCGAAGGGCTGGACCGGGCCCAAGTACGTGGACGGGAAACCGATCGAGGGCACCTTCCACGCGCATCAGGTGCCGTTATCGATCTCGGCAAACACGCCTCCGCAGCATCTCGCCGAGCTGGAGGCATGGATGCGCAGCTATCGTCCGGAGGAGCTGTTCGACGGAAACGGGCGCGTGTGCGAGGAGCTGCGCGCGTTCGCACCGCACGGCGATCGGCGCATGAGTGCCAACCCGCACGCCAACGGCGGGCTGTTGTTGCGCGACCTGCGCATGCCGGATTTCCGTGCGCACGCAGTGGACGTGCCCGCGCCGGGAGCCCCCGGCATTGGCGACACGCACGTGCTCGGCCGGTTCATGCGAGAAGTGATCCGCGCCAACGAGGACCAGCGCAATTTTCGCATCTTCGGGCCGGATGAAACCGTGTCGAACGGCCTGGAGGCGGCTTTCGAGGTCACCAACCGGCAATGGGAGCCGCCCACCGTTGCGACCGACGAATTCCTTGCCCGCGAGGGGCGGGTTCTCGAAATGCTGAGCGAGCATCAATGCGAAGGCTGGCTGGAGGGCTACCTGCTGACGGGCCGCCATGGCATCTTCAATTGCTACGAAGCGTTCATCCACATCGTGGATTCGATGTTCAACCAGCACGCCAAGTGGTTGAAGATGACCGCGTGCATTCCATGGCGGCGCAGGATCGCCTCGCTCAATTACCTGTTGGCCTCGCACGTATGGCGGCAGGACCACAACGGTTTCACGCACCAGGATCCCGGCTTCATCGACCACGTGGTCAACAAGAAGGCGGAGATCGTGCGCGTGTACCTCCCGCCCGACGCCAATTGCCTGCTGTCGGTGATGGACCACTGCCTGCGCAGCCGGCATTACGTCAACGTGGTGGTCGCGGGCAAGCACCCGGCCCCGCAGTGGCTGGACATGCGGGCGGCAGTCAGCCATTGCAGCCGCGGCATTGGCATCTGGCCGTGGGCGAGCAACGACGAGGACGGGGAGCCTGACGTGGTGCTGGCCTGCGCGGGCGACGTTCCCACGCTGGAAACGCTAGCGGCGGCATCGATCCTGCGCCGCCATGCGCCGAATTTGAAGGTGCGCGTGGTCAACGTGGTGGACCTGATGAAGCTTCAGTCGCACAGCCTGCATCCGCATGGCTTGAACGACCAGGACTTCGATCAGTTGTTCACCAACGGCAAGCCGGTAATCTTCGCCTACCACGGCTATCCGGCGTTGATCCACCGCCTGACCTATCGGCGCCGCAATCACGACAACTTCCACGTGCACGGCTACAAGGAAGAGGGCACGATCACCACGCCCTTCGACATGACCGTGCTGAATGATCTCGACCGCTGGCACCTCGTGTTGGACGTGCTCCAGCGCGTGCCCGGACTGGGCGCGAAGACGGCCTACCTCAAGCAAAAGCTGCTCGACAAGTTGATCGAGCACGGTCACTACATCCGGGAAGAGGGCATGGACCTGCCCGAGGTGCGCGATTGGTCGTGGTCGTCACCGGATGCCGGCGTGCTCCGCTGAGCATGGCACCTACGGCCACATCGCCTGCAGTTCGGCGCTGTCGCGCCAGGCCGGATCGCCCAGCCCGTGGCTCGCGGCAAGCTTTTGCGCTTCGAGCCGCCGCGCATCGTCCAGGTCACTCGTTGTCAGCAGCGGATAATCGATGGGCTCGTCGATCCAAGGCTGCACGGCGGCGCGCATCGCGATCTGCGCGGTCCAAGGCAAATTCGCCAGTGTGTCCGGCTCCTCTCCGGATCCGTTTCCGCGGCCTTGCAACACGTTCAGCGCGTAGCCGGAGGATCGTATCGTGCGTCGTTGTCCACCCGGGACGGCGATGACGTTCGGGTGGTCCTCTCCCCGCAGCGGGTCCACTGCATCCGCCACGTCATTGGCGAGCAATGCGAGTCGTGGGTGTGGAGCGATGGCGGTCAGCTGCGCATGGCGCAGGCCGTGACGGGCGATATCGCGCAACAGATCCGCTGAAGTACCCCGTGATTGGGCCCTCGCGAAGGCAACGGGCGTGTCGCTGGCGACTGCACCTCGCGTGATGGCGAGCAGCATGTTGCCGCGCAGACAACCCTGCGCCAAGGCGTTGGCCATGGATGCCGCCTGCACGCGACCGGCATCGCTGTCGTAGGCCAGGCCCAGCAGCGCCAGCGCGTCGGCGACACCGAGCAACCCGATGTGCAGACGAGGGGCCGCGACCGTGGCCAGCAACGCCACATTGTCCAGCGCGCGCACGGTCAGCATCGCGCACTCCGAAAGAGCCGCAAGGTCGAGCGCCGACACATTGCCGCGATCGAAGGAGACGAAGGATGCCGCGTTCAGGGCTGCATGGATCCCGCCGCCGTAACGCATCGGCCGACCGGTGCCGGCGTCCGTGAGCAGTCGCTCGTCGGGCAACAACCGCCAGGATGCCAATGCATCCATGAAACGCGCCTGCCACATTGCGGTCTCGCCGCGTGGCTCGACCGAAGCCAATGCGCTGGATACCCGCAGCCACGTATCCTCGATCGAAACGTCACGCAGATCGGTTTGCTCGCGCCACCGGAACCACGCATCCCAGGCCTCGACGGCGGCGAGCTCGATGAACGGCGATGGTTGATGCAGATCGATCACGAAGCAACACCACGTGGACTGTGCCCACTATCGCTGCGGCTCCGGCCGGCGGCTTGATGCTGATCAAGAACCCACCGGGGGGCCGCTCCTGTTACACACCGTTACAGAACGTTGCGTTGGAAACATCGTGCGGTGACGTTGATGCGACATCGTGGCGTCGAACACCCACCACCGGAGCAGCGTCATGGATACTCCTTTCGTGCCGGCCGCCACCGAAACGGCGAATCCGCAGCAGCCAACATTCGAACAGCCGCTCGAACTCGATCTCGAGGAGTTGCAGCGGCACATGGTCGTGACGCGAAGGAAGGTCAAGGCGGGTCAATATCTTTACCGGAACGGGCAGCCGTTCCACGCGTTGTACCTCGTGCACGCAGGCTTCCTGAAGACCTGCGAATTGTCGAAAGACGGCCGCGAGCAGGTAACCGGTTTCCGGATGCGCGGCGACCTGCTGGGGGTCGAATCCATCGGTTTGGCGGTGCACACCTGCGATGCCGTCGCACTCGAGGATTCGCAGATATGGGAACTCCCTTATCCCCCCGTGTTGAGCGCGTGTTTGCACATTCCCGAACTCCAGGTCCGGTTGTCCGCGGCCCTCGCCGAGGAAATCCGCCGCGACCGTTCCTGGATGCTGACAATCGGCACACTGCCGGCCGAACAACGGGTTGCGGCGTTCCTGCTGGACCTGGCTTCGCGTCTGGCCCGCCTGGGGTTCAGCGCCCGCCACTTCATCCTGCGCATGGGCCGTGCCGACATCGCAAGTTTCCTCGCGCTGAAGCACGAGACCGTCAGCCGGGCGCTGTCGCACCTCGAACAGCTCGAATACATTTCGGTGCTGCGTCGCGAGGTGAAGCTGCTGGACATCCCGAAGCTGAGCGCCTGCGCCGGGATGCCCCTTACGGTGCAGTGACGGAATTCAGGCGCTGTCGAGGATCCGCCTGATCGTCGTGACGAGTTGCTCGCGTCGATACGGTTTCCGCAGCAATTCGAAGTATTCGGCCGGGGTGTCGTCGTGTGGCCTGCCGGCCCGGTCTTCGTAGCCGGAAACGAGGAGTATCGCCAGCTCCGGACGAATGCGTCTTGCCTCGTGCGCGAGCTCCCTGCCATCCATGCCGCTCCCCAGCACCACGTCCGAAAACAGCAGGTCGACGTCCGGGTTTGCGATAAGGAGATCCAGCGCTTCGCGTGCACTGGCCGCGGCAACCACGTGGTAGCCGACGGCGGTCAGGAACCTCGTGGCGACGGTGCGAACATCGTTTTCGTCCTCGACGACCAATATCGTTTCATGTGCTTTCGCCGGGGCGGCCTGGTCGCCCTGTACGTCATTGCTGGTTTCGGCGGTTGAGGCGGCCGCAGGCAACATGAGTTCCACGCGCGTTCCATAGCCCAGCCGGCTGTCAATGGTGATGGTTCCGCCGGATTGGGTGGCGAACCCGTAGACCATACTGAGACCGAGCCCGCTGCCCTTGCCGGAATCCTTGGTGGTGAAAAAGGGTTCGAATGCATGTGCTTGCACGTCGGGTGGCATGCCCGTGCCGGTGTCGCCGACGGTAATCGCCACGTAGTGGCCGGACGGCAACTTCCATTTGTTGACGGCGCCATCCACGCCGATTTCCCGCGCGCTGATGGTCAGCCTCCCGCCATGCGGCATGGCGTCACGCGCATTCAGTGCAAGGTTGACCAGGGCCGTGTCGAGTTCGTTGGGATCGGCATACACGTCGGGCACCGCCGCCGCGCAATCGATCTGCACGTGGATCGATTCGCCCAGGGTGCGCCTCAGCATGGCCCCGATTTCTTCCAACAAGGGCTGCGGCACGACCGCCCGCGGCTGCAGCGGCTGCCTGCGCGCGAAGGTGAGCAGCCGGCGGGTGAGATTCGATCCCATGTCCACGGCGCGCAGGGCACTGTCGATCGTCCCTTGCAGGGCCGGACGGTCGGACAATTCCGCCTCCAGCAACTGCAGGTTTCCAGAAATCACGGTCAACAGGTTGTTGAAGTCATGGGCGACGCCACCGGTAAGCTGGCCGATTGCGTCGAGTCTTTGCGAGTGCGCCAGCTGTTCCTCGATTCGACTGCGATGTATGGCCGACGTCAGCAAGCTTGCTATCGACTGCAAAAAGGCAGCCTTGCCTTTGTCGAAGCTCCGCGGTGCGCTCGCCAACACAAGCAGGAAGCCCAGCGCTTCCTGCCGCCCGTACAACGGAACCAGTGCGACATCGTGAAAGCCCGCTCTGGAAAAGTCCGCGCGAATAGCCTCTGAAGGCCCCTCCCGCAGCATTTCAGAAGTGATCACGGTATGTTCTCGTGCTTCCAGCGTGCTGCGAACGGATTCCGCGTTGCCAAGAATGGCTGCGACCGTCCGGGCGGTCTGTTCCGAAAGCCCGGTAGAGGCACGGAGCCGGAGGGAGCTGTGGCGCCAATCGGTCGTGAAAATGGCTGCCGCCGGCAGCTCCAGCGCGACCGTGGTCAATTCGAGTATCCGGCGGACCGCGAGCTCGTAATCGGGCGATTCCAGCGCCAACCGGCTGATGGATGCGACATATTCGTCGCGGCGGGCCCGGGCGAGCGCCTGGCGTACACGTTGCGTTTCGGAAATGTCACGCACCGACGCAACGGCGACGACGCCGTTTTCGATGCGTATCGAGCTCAAGCCAACCTCCAGGGGGAATGTCTGGCCGTCCAGCTTCACGCCCAGCAGCTCGTAGCCGATGCCCATCGGTCGAACGCGCGGGTTGTGCATGTACTCGTGTCGATGCATCCGATGCCCGTGGCGCAGCGATTCCGGAACCAGAGCCTCCAGAGTCAAACCCTGCAGCGCGCCGTGCTCGTAGCCGAACATCCGCTCGGCCTGTGTATTGGCGAGCACGATGATGCCATCCTGATCGACCGCGATCATCGCGTCGGGCGCGATGTCGAACCAGGTGCTCAACATCACGAAACTGGCGGCAGGAATCGCCCGCGGATTCATTCATCGTGCCTGTCTGGCGACACGCGCTGAAAAGAGATACCCGGCGCCGCGCACCGATTTGATCAGCTCGGGGCTCGCCGGATCCACCTCGATTTTGCGACGCAGTCGTGCAATCTGCACATCGATGGCGCGGTCGAACGGGCCGGCGTTGCGGCCATGGATGCATTCCATCAGGTCGTCGCGCGACAGTACGCGGTTGGGGCGTTCGACGAGCACGCGCAACAACTCGTATTCACCGGTTGTCAGTGCGATCGTCTCACCGCGATTGGTGGAGAGGCTGCGCGAGCCAGGGTCGAGGAGGAAATCGCCGAAACGAAACACGGCCTGGTCGGATTGCCCATCGGGCTTGGCGGCCGGAGCGGCGCGCCTCAGTACGCTGCGCACGCGCGCCAGCAACTCGCGCAATTCGAAGGGTTTGGTGACGTAATCGTCCGCACCCAGTTCCAGCCCGACCACGCGATCGACCGATTCGCCGCGGCCGGTGATGATGATGAGGGCGCCATTCCAGGTTTTGCGGAGCCGGCGCATCAGCTCGAAGCCATCTTCGCCGGGGAGGCCGAGGTCGAGCAATACCAGATCGATGCTCGTGCGTGTGAGGGCGTCACGCATCTCGGCGCCGTTCGCCGCGGTGCTGACCTCGAAGCCTTGGCCGGTGAAATAGCGGCGAAGCAGGTCCAGGACGCCGATATCGTCGTCCACGACCAGCAAATGCATACCAGTCGACATGGCACTGTGCCCGACGGAATGCGCCAGATTCTATACCGGCACCGCCGTTGTGGCAGGGCTTTGGGATCCGCGCGGAGGGTCGCCTGTCCACCTGCGCGGGAGGAGAGGACCCGCCGGATGGGGCGACACAGCTTCGTTCGCTCCCGCACCCGTGGCATCGTCTGTCCCGCCCGGCTGCCAACCGCTGAAGTGCGTGCGGCTTGATCCACGTCACCTTCATCGCCCATGAAGGACCCATGCTGTTGTCATTGGCGCAGCGGAGCCCTGCAATGCGGGAAGAAATGGCGATGGCAATCCAATTCGAGCGGGGCTGGAAGCGGGTCGTTTCCGCTGTTCGTTTGAAGCATTGAGTCGCGACAACGGTAATCGACGAGACCGCGATGAGTCTGGAGGCAATATGACCAAATTGACGCAGCAACAAATCAGAAATCTGTCCGCCCTGATGGACTCGCGGTTCACCCGCGAAATCGATGAGATCCGCGCTGTCAGGGCACGCACGCGGGACGAGCGCGAGGAAGGGGCTCAGGGTGACCGGAGTGACGCGGCGTCGTTCGAAACCACGCTCGCGACGGATGATGCGGTGATCAGCCAGGATGTCACAGACGTGCGGGACATCCTGGCTGCGCGCGAGCGCTTGGCGGCGGGTACGTACGGCATCTGCACGGATTGCGGCGACGCGATTGCGTACGAACGCCTGCTGGCCTACCCCACGGCCAAGCGCTGCATTCATTGCCAGCGGGTGTGCGAGCACGGGAGATCCGTTGGCCGGATCCTGCGCGTGTCGAGGGGCGGGCGACCTACCACGCACGTAGCTGCGCGCACAGGGCAGAACACCGAAAGCTGCGCGGGGAGTGGGAGTCTCGACACCACCTGCGCAGCCGATCTTCGATTGAGTTGATGCGCATCAAGACTGTTGGGCCGGAAAGGTCGATATTCGCCCTGCGGGTGAGGAGATGCGGAAATGAAGTCCGACGTGGAACTCCAGCATGACGTGACGGCGGAACTGGATTGGGAACCGTCCGTCGATCCGTCACGGATCAGTGTGGATGTCCGCGACGGTGTTGCGAGACTGGCCGGGCTGGTGGGCAGCTATGCGCAAAAGTGCGATGCGGAGGCCGCCGCCTTGCGGGTACGCGGCGTCAAGGGCGTGATCGTGGAGATCGATGTCGAATTGCCGGAGAGCAGTCGGCGGGACGACGTCGATATCGGAGAGGCGGCCCACCATGCACTGTCCTGGAATGCTGCGATCCCGCGCGGGAGCGTGAGGGTGGCGGTCCGGAACGGGTGGGTCGTGTTGTCGGGAGCCGTCGAATGGGAGTACCAGAGCCGCGCCGCCGCGGCTTCGGTGCGCAACCTGTTCGGCGTGCGCGGCCTGACCAACCTCATCGAAATCAAGCCGAGGATCGAACCTCGCGACGTCTCGCGACAAGTCGAGGCGGCGTTGCGCCGGCGCGCCAATCATCAGGCCAGGAACCTTTCGGTCGCAGTGAATGGGCGGACAGTGACGCTTTCGGGTCAACTGGACTCCTGGGGCGAACGCCAGGCGGCACGCCTCGCCGCATGGAACGCGCCCGGCATCCGCAATGTGGTCGACCAGACAACGATCGCGGCATGAGCCGCGGCCAACGCGTACGGGCCGCGCACCAGGGAAGGTACGCGGTCCAGGGGAATCTCCGACATGTTCACGCATATCCTCCTTCCGATCGATGACGACCCCGGCTCCAGGCACGCGATCGAGATCGGCGTGGCTCTGGCAAAGGGTATCGGCGCGCGCATCACGGGCTTTCACGCGATGACGGAATTCAATCACGCCGGCATCGTGGAGGAATTGCTGGAACCGCCGCCGCAGGAATTGGAACGGTTGGCACAGGCGCATGCGGACAAACTGCTCGCCCCGCTCCGGCGCAAAGCCGAGCGCGCGGGGGTGCGGTGCGAAACGCTGGCGCGGCGCGGCGATCGGCCCCACGAGGCGATCGTCGATGCAGCAGCGGCGCGGGGCTGCGACCTGATTGTCATGGCGTCCCACGGCCGGCGTGGTATTGCGAAGCTCGTGCTCGGCAGCCAGACGCAGCAAGTCCTGAACCATACCGGCATTTCGGTGCTGGTGGTGCGCTGAGTCGCCTTGCACCGCCGGTCGGCCAAGATTCCTGAGCAAACGCCATGAGCGGCCCCTTGGGGTTCCATGTTTCAGCACTATGGCCGCACCTTGTGGCGCTGTACTGCATGACGTTGCTGCCGCTGGCGGTAGGACTGGCGCCGATCATTGCGATCATCGAAAGCGTTTACGTCATGACCGGGCGGGAAATCTGGAAACAGGCCGCCCGCTTCTGGGGCAAGCTGTTCGGCATCATCCTGCTGACGTGGGCCATGGGCTCCATCGTGCTCGCGATCCTGTACATCCTGGATTCCGCCCCGCTCACCCAGTATGTCCATGGAACACCCAGCCCTGCGCTGATCGCGTTTTTCCTGCCGTTCTTGCTGGCTTTTGCCTGGCTGCTGTGGAGCTGGTTTCGCGATTGGTGGAATCCGCATCGCGTGCGGCATCTGCTCGTTACCTGGCTGTGGGTCCCGCTGTTCGGAATTGCGGTGTTCAAGGTCGCCGTCGGGTACGGATTGCTGGACAACCCCGCGGGCGTCGAGCTTGATCCCGGCAGCCTGCAGGTCTGGATTTACGACGTGCCGGCGCTCCTCCTGAATCCGGCCGCGCAGTCGCGGTTCGTGCATCTCACGGGTGCGTGCTATCTCACCGCGGCGACTTGGGTGCTTTCGGTTTCGGCGTGGTACCTGTTGCGCGACCGCAATGTGCGGATCGCCCGGCGTTCGTTGACCGTGGCGGCGAGCTTCGGTTTGGCGGCAGCGCTCTCGCTGGCGGTGCTCGGCGACCGGAGCGGCTATGGCGCGTCCCCTGGCCAACAGATGCGGATAGCCGCGATTGCGGCGGAATGGAATACCCAAGCCGCACCAGCACCGTTCACGATCTTCGGTTTTCCGGACAGTGGCCATCGAACGACACGCATGTCGGTGAACCTTCCTTGGGCGCTGGGGTGGGGTGCGACCCATTCGTGGAGAAAAGCGGTCCCCGGCCTGGACGAACTCGAATCGGTGAACGAGTCGCGCATCCGGGATGGCATATCGGCATTCACCACGCTCGATACGCCATGGGCGAATCCTTCGGGCCTGAGCGGCCCTGTCTTCGATTCGGAAGATGCACCGAATTTCGGCTACGCGTTGTTGCTGTTGCGTAGCACCTCGCGCCCGGCGTACGCAAACGACGATCAAGTTGCCGCCGCGGCCCGGAGTACGATTCCGGACGTGCCGCTTCTGTTCTGGAGCTTCCGGTTCATGGCACTGTTGGGCGTATACAGCATCGTGCTGTTCGGTTGGGCATTCGTGCTGGCGTCGAGGCGCCGGCTGGAGAAACGGGCGTTCCTGAGGGTCGCCTTGTGGAGCCTTCCACTGCCATGGATCGCGGGGGCGCTGGGCTGGATCGTGAGTGAAGCCGGGCGCGGACCGTGGCTGCTGGACGGGCTGTTACCCGTCACCGAGACGTACGCCAGCCGGTCCGCCGTGGTCATTGGCTCCGTCGCGTGTCTGGGCATTGCAGTCATTTACGCGATAGGCATGGTCTTGCTGGTGCGCCTGGTCCGGCGCGGCCCGGAAGAATTGAAGTTCTGGCCGGCGGAATCCGCGCAGGCGAGGAAATACTAGTCATCCGATCGAATCGAGAGGTCGCACGATGTGGTACTTCGCATGGCTGCTGGGCACTGGCCTGGCATGCACCTTCGGCATCCTGAACGCGATGTGGTGCGAGGTGCATGCGGACGACGAACGGGACTGGGCGGCAGTCATCAACGACTACTGAGTGCCAATTCCTGCACTGGATTGACCTCGGTCAAACGACCAAGCCCGGTGGTCGCGGAGACTACGGCAATGGATACGACCGCCCAATTCGACCCCGTGCTGATGGCGCGTTACGACGTGTCCGCACCGCGCTATACCAGTTACCCGACGGCACCGCAATTCCACGCAGGTTTCGGCGAGACGCAGCTGTGCGACGCGATTCTCGCCTCGAACAACGCGGCCCCGCTGCGGCCATTGTCGCTGTACGTCCACGTGCCGTTTTGCTGGAGCCCCTGCTTCTATTGCGGCTGCACGCGGGTGATCACGCGCGACCCGCGCAACGTCGACAAGTATCTCGACTACCTGCATCGCGAGACGGCGATGATCGCGCGGTCGTTCGATGCCCGGCGGCCGGTGCGGCAATTGCATTTCGGCGGCGGCACGCCGAATTTCCTGGATTTCCCGCGCCTCGAGACGCTGATGCGCGACCTTGCCGCACATTTCCGTTTTGCGAAAGGTGACGATATCGAGGCCGGTATCGAAGTGGACCCGCGCTTCGCCGATTTCGATTACGTCTGCGAACTCGGCACGCTCGGCTTCAACCGCATCTCGATCGGCGTGCAGGATTTCGACCCGGCCGTGCAGGCAGCAGTCAACCGGATCCAGACGCTGGCGCAAACAGCCGCCGTCGTGAACGGCGCGCGTGCCGCCGACTTTCGGTCCGTCAACATCGATTTGATCTACGGTCTGCCGAAGCAGACGCTGGACGGTTTCGCGCAGACGCTCGACCAGACCATTGGCCTCGGCCCCGACCGGGTGGCCGTATATGGCTACGCGCACCTGCCGCGCCTGTTCAAGGCACAGGGGCAGATAGAGTCCGCCGACTTGCCCGGCCCCGCAGCCCGGCTGAAGTTGCTTGGGCTTGCGTTGGAAAAACTGCTGGGTGCGGGTTATGTGTACATTGGCATGGATCACTTCGCGCGTCCCGACGATGAATTGGTGCGCGCGCAAGCGCAGGGCACGCTGCAACGCAATTTCCAGGGGTATTCGACCGGTGGCGAATGCGACATCGTGGGGCTGGGCATGAGCGCGATCGGCCGCATCGGCAATTGCTACAGCCAGAACGCGCGCGATCTTCCGGGTTATTACATGGCGCTGGACAACGGGCGCCTGCCCGTGGCGCGGGGAATCATGCTCGATGACGACGACGTGATCCGACGCGCGGCGATCGGCAATCTCATGTGCCACGGATTCTTGGACATGCAGTCCTTCGGATCGCGCCACGGCATCGTGTTCGTCGACTATTTCGCGACCGAACTGGAGCGCATGCAGCAACTGGAAGCGGATGCCCTGGTGGAGCTGGATTCACGAATGCTGCGCATTACGCCGCGCGGGCGCTTCCTGATGCGCAACGTTGCGATGTGCTTCGATGCCTACCTTCCAGCGGAAATGCAGGCTCCGCAACCTCGCTACGCGCAAAGCATCTGACCGCGAGCCGGCTACCGGCCGCCATGGCGGAAAACCCGAGCCGCGAAGTCCCTAGGTGATCCCGTGGTGATGTGGCTGGCAGGAAAGGCAATCGTGGTATGGCTGGTCATCCTGGGGCTGGCGTTCGCCAATGCGGCGCTGCGCGAAGCGGTGCTGGTGCCGTGGATCGGCAAGGTGCGCGGACTGACGTTGAGCGGCCTCATCCTGTCGGCGCTGGTGCTGGCGGTCGCCTATCTGGCGCTGCCGTGGATTGGCGCCGTGCGCATCGTCGAGTTGGTCGCCATCGGAATTGCGTGGCTCGTATTCACCTTGTCCTTCGACCTGGGGATGGGTGCGTTCCAGGGCAGGCCAGTCCGCCGACAGTTCGACGCCTATCTCTTCAAGCGGGGCAATCTCTGGCCCGTCGTCCTGCTGGTCACCGCCGGCGCGCCGTTGTTCGCAGCAAGACTCAGGGGCCTGATCTGAGTGGGTGCAGGGCAGATCTGCCGACTGACCGCAAGATATGCGCGGCGTCAGGGCGGCACGGGAGACTCGCCGGAGTCGTGAGCTGGCACGGCTGTGGTGCAAGCAATGTTCCGTGTGGTCCGGGGCGGGATTGCGGTCGCGTCGAGGGCGAATGCGCCGCGAGGCGCATGCCCCGTCCACTGAGCATTCTTTGGACGATGCAACGCCGATCGCGGCTTGAGTTGACCGTCGTCAACTCGCCCGGAGTGGCGGGGGTTAGTTTCTAGCAAACCCTTCGGAGGGATGATCATGGCGAAGATCGTGGTGATGGGTGCTGGTCTCGGCGGCATGAGCGCCGCATTCGAGATCAGGGCCGCGCTGCCCGCCGAACACGGCGTGACGGTGGTGGGCGATGGGCCGTATTTCTCGTTCATACCCTCCAATCCTTGGGTCGCCATCGGCAAGCGCACCGCGAGCCAGATCCGGTTCGAAGTCGCCGCACCGTTGCGCCGGCACGACATCGATTTCGTCGACCGGAAGGTCGTACGCGTGCATCCGCACGAGCGTCGCCTGGAACTGGCCGACGGCTCCGACCTCGGCTACGACTACCTGGTGATCACCACCGGGCCGCGGCTAGCGTTCGACGAAGTGCCGGGCCTCGGCCCGGAGGGTCACACCCAGTCGGTATGCACCACGCCCCACGCCGAACGTGCCTGGCAAGCCTGGCAGGCGTTCCTGGAAAATCCAGGGGCCATCGTGGTGGCCGCGGCAGCGGGCGCGAGCTGCTTCGGCCCGGCCTACGAAACCGCCTTCATCCTCGACGCCGATCTGCGCCGGCGCAAGCTGCGCGACCGGGTGCCCATGACTTACGTGACCAGCGAACCCTACATTGGACACATGGGGCTTGGCGGCGTCGGAGATTCGCAGGGGTTGCTGGAAGCGGAGCTGCGCAAGCGCCACATCCGATGGGTCACCAACGCGCGCATCCGGGACGTGCAGGCCGGCCAGATGCACGTCGAGGAAGTGGGTGCGCACGGCCGCATCGCCCAGGAGCTCGCGATCCCGTTTTCGTATGCTGTGGTGATTCCCGCGTTCACCGGCGTCGACGCGCTGCGCGGCATCGAAGGGCTGGTCAATCCGCGCGGGTTCGTGCTGATCGACAAGCACCAGCGCAACCCGGCCTTTCCCGAAATCTTCTCCGCTGGCGTGTGCGTGGCGATTCCTCCGGTCGAGCAGACCCCGGTGCCGACCGGGGCGCCCAAGACCGGCTTCATGATCGAATCGATGGTGCGCGCGATCGCCTGCAACCTGCGTGACGAATTGGCCGGCGTGCCCGCGCAGGCCGAGGCCACCTGGAACGCCGTGTGCCTGGCCGACATGGGCGACACCGGCGCGGCGTTCGTGGCCCTGCCGCAAATCCCGCCGCGCAATGTCACCTGGACGCGCATGGGGCGATGGGTGCACGCGGCCAAGCTGGCGTTCGAGAAGTACTACCTGCACAAGTTGCGCAACGGGCGACCCGAACCGTTCTACGAGAAGCGCATCCTGAAATGGTTGGGCATCGAAATGCTGAAACCAGATGTCAAGCCGCACTGAGGGCTGCACGCCGCGACGGAGGACTTTCATGAACCTGCAAACCACCCGCAATCGTTACAACGCCTTGTCGATCGCGGTGCACTGGCTGACGCTGGCGCTGCTGGTGGCCGTGTATGCATTGATCCTGCTGCGCGAGCTGTATCCCAAGGGCAGCGATCCGCGCGAGTCGATGAAGGCCTGGCATTTCATCCTGGGGCTGACCGTGTTCGGCATCGTCGGCGTGCGGATGCTGCTGCGCCTGGCATTCCGGACACCGCCCATTTCGCCGGCGCCGCCGGCGTGGCAGCATGCGCTGGCCACGGCCATGCCCCTCGCGCTGTACGCATTCCTGATCGTGATGCCGTTGCTCGGCTGGCTCACGCTGAGTGCGAAGGGCAACCCGATCCCGTTCTTCGGGTTGCAGTTGCCGGCCCTGATCGGGCCGGACAAGGCATTGGGCGGCAAGCTCGAGGAAATCCACGAGACCATCGGCACTGTCGGGTATTACCTGGTCGGCCTGCACGCCGCGGCGGCGCTGTTCCACCATTACCTGATGCGCGATGACACGCTGCGGCGGATGTTGCCCCGCCGCCGGCGCCGCGAGCTGGCTTGAGCGTGGGACGTGCGGTGCATGCCCGGTCACGCAGGCCAGACCCGCACTTCGTTGCCGTCAGCGCGCGGCGCGACGGCGGTCGGGCCTGGACGGGCCGCAGTAGATGCCGTACAGGACCGCAATGATTTCCTGTGCCGGTCCCGGCGGCAGCGAGTAGTAGACGTTCTGGGCATCGCGGCGGGTGGCCACCAGGTCCTCGTCACGCAGTTTCGCCAGGTGCTGGGACAGCGCCGACTGGCTCAGGTCGGGCAGGTTCTCGTTGATGCGGCCAACCGTCAGCTCCTGGCCGACCAGCATGCACAGGATGCGCAGGCGTTGCGGATTGGCGAGCGCCCGCAGCAGCCGCGCGGCTTCTTCGGAATGGGATGCCATTTGTCCAAGGCGCGGGGCAGGGGCGCGGGCTTGCTTCATCGGAGGTGTCCGGCGGCGGCCGTGTTGACAGTATACGTCATTCTAAATAAGATGATACTACATTAGCACAACAAGATATACACGACCAGCCCGGGACGGATGCGTCGCCCGCAGCGGTTCCAGGAGTGCAAAGACCCACATCGACGGAGCGTGACGATGAACATCGATCGGATGGTGATGCGTTTTGCCGGCGGCATGGTGATCGCGAGCGTGGCGCTGGCGTATTTCATTTCGCCGTGGTGGATGCTGCTGGCGTTGTTCGTCGGCCTGAACCTGTTTCAGGCCTCGTTCACGGGTTTCTGCCCGCTGGCGCGGATCCTCAAGAAGCTCGGCCTGCAACCGGGCTGCGCATTCCCCCACTGAAAGCAGGGAAGGTTTGCATCATGGCACCAGCAACAGACATCTACTACATCGCGGACTCCCGCAAGCCGTTCGAGCAGGCCGTGGCCGACCTCGACGCCGCCGTGCGCCGGCACCAGTTCGGCGTGCTGCACGTGCACGACCTCGGCGCAACGTTGCGCGGCAAGGGCCAGCCCTCCGAGGGCGAATGCAAGGTGTTCGAGGTGTGCAATCCGCGCCAGGCCGCCAACGTGCTGGCCCGCGACCTCGACCTCAACATGGCCCTGCCGTGCCGGATCTCGGTGTACACCGAAGGCGGCAACACTCGCATCGGCATGATCGAACCGGCGCGGATGCTCGGCATGCTGTCGGACGATGCCGCGCTCGGGCCGATCGCGCGCGAGGTCGGTGACGCGACCCGCCGGATGATCGACGAGGCGAAGTGATGCGGCAGCGCCCCATCCACC
>DASSNH010000225.1:0-5552 GCA_035701405.1 Rhodanobacteraceae bacterium | reverse complement strand
CAGCCATTCCCAGAATGGCACGGGCTTGGTGTGCGGATTGTCAACGCGGAAGATGCGCACGCCCTGGTCGATCCAGAACCGCACCACGTCCCGCAACGCCAGCCACAGCGAGGGCAGGGCGTCGCGATAGAAGTGGACATTGACGATGTCCTGGTATTTCTTGGGCGGGTTCTCGGCGTACTTGATCGTGCCGTCCGGACGCCAGTCGAACCATTCGGGGTGTTCCTTGATCCACGGATGGTCGCGTGAGCATTGGATCGCGAAGTCGAGCGCGATCTCGATGCCTTGTTTCTTCGCGGCCGCGATCAGCCGCCGGAAGTCTTCGAGCGTCCCGAGTTCCGGATGGATCGCGGTGTGGCCGCCGCCGGCCGAGCCGATCGCCCACGGGCTGCCGGGATCGTCCTGCGCGGCTTCCAGCGCGTTGTTGCGGCCCTTGCGATGGCTAACGCCGATCGGGTGGATCGGCGGCAGGTACAACACGTCGAAGCCGAGTTCGCGTACGTACGGCAGGCGCGCGATCACATCGTCGAAGTTGCCGTGGCGGTGCGCATCGTTGGAGGCCGAGCGCGGGAACAGCTCGTACCACGCGCCGAACCGCGCCGCCGGTCGGTCGACGACGACTTCCAGTTCGTGGCGGTAGCGCGTTGCGTTGGTGCGGGTGCCCTCGTGGCGCATCCGTTCTAGCAGCTCGTCGTCGAGCAGCAGGGCCTGGAGTTGCGCGTCGTCCGCGGCGGTGTCGAGGTTCTTGACCATGGACCCGAAGCTGCGGGGTGCTCCCTCGGCCGCCGCGTGCACCAGTTCGCGACCCTCGAGCAGTTCCAGGGCGATGTCCTGGCCCGCGTCGCGCTTCTTCAGGAAGTCCTCGCGCCAGGTCGCGAAGCGGTCACGCCACGCCTCGATCGTGTAGACGTAGCGGGTGTTCCGGTCCACGGTGAACGTCCCGCGCCAGCGGTCGTTGTTCACCAGCTGCATCGGCGCTTCGCGCCACTTGCGGGCACCAACCTCGCGCCAGCAGATGCAGGCCGCGAGCCGTTCATGGCCGTCGCAGAAAATGTCCGCCCAGACTTCCAGCTCGTCGCCGACCACGCGCTTGATCGGATGCCGGCCGCCATCGATTTCGGGCCAGACCTCCTCGATCACCACGCGTTCGGCAGCCAATCGCGCCAGCCGATCCTGGCCGCCGCGGTTGGAAGGAGACTGGCTGGGCATGTACGAACCCTCGTTCCGTGTGGGTTTCGAGCCGCGCGGGGGCGCGCGGGAGCCCCGACTATAAGCCAGTGCTTCGGGCCAAGCCAAACCTCACATTGATGCAAATGCCTATTGTGTAAAATTCTGACTCCAGGAGATTTGCGTGGTTGGGACGCCAGAGGCGGCCCAGGTCCGCTCCCAGCGCCCTCTCAGATCAGACGCGCCGAAGAATCGTCCAGATTGGCGCCTCGCAATTGGCCGGACACGCCAACGCCATCGTAGCCGCTGGCGCTCCGACCGCATTCCATGAAAATAGCGGCCGGTATGACCCGGCCGCTCGGTCCGCAAAACGCGCTGCGTGCGTGTATTACTGGCCGCCACCGATGGTTACATCCTGACTCGTCGACGACGACTCGCCATCGTTGTCCGTCACCGTCAGGGTCACGGTGTAGGTACCTGGCGACGCATAGCGATACGTGAGCTTCTGGCGCGTTGACGTACGACCATCCCCCAAGTCCCACATCCGTGACGCGATGGTTCCGTCGGGATCGGTGGACGTGTCCGTCAGCCGCACGAACTTTCCGCGGGTCTTGACGGTGAAGCTCGCGACCGGCGGCTCGTCGCCACCGCCACCGCTCAGTTCCTGGTACACCTCGCTCCAGACCATGCTGCCGCGGCCGCTGGCAAGGTCGAAACCCGGTGCCGCCGCGTTGCCGTTGCTGCCCTGGGTGATGTCATGGAAGTCCGAGGCCGACAGCGGATACAGCAGCGGTGCGGCAAAGCCGAGGTTGCCCTTGCCGGCGACGACGCGTGCCCAGAAGCCCGCGAACATCGGTGAGGAAAGGCTGGTTCCTCCGACCTGCACAGTGCCGCCGCCGTCGATGATCAACGCGCCCGAGTTCGGGCTCGCGTCGAACGAGACGTCCGGCGCCGCGCGGTGATCGCCGCTCCAGAGCGTCTGCCAACTCGGCTTGGGCTCCACCTCGCTCTCGGCGCCGCCCGCGCCGCCCCAGACGACTTCCTGGTTCCACGTGGCGTCCGGCCCCGTGCTGGCGTCCAGTGTCGTGCCGCCAACAGCCACCACGTATTGCGACGTGGCCGGCCAGCACGCTGCGTCCTGGTGCAACGCAAAGCAACTGCTGGCGCCATCATCGCCGGTCGAGAACGAGAATGTCTGTCCTTGCGCGACGCCTTGTTCCAGGAGGGCGTCGGAGGAAGCGAAGGTCCCGTCGTTCTGTGCGTCCACTTCGCTGACACCCAGCGACCCATTGACGACCTGGGCGGTGTTGTCGGTGACCGCGAGGTTGATACCCTCGGCTACGGCCGTATCGGTGCTGATGTTGGGCATCATGTAGAACACGATCGAGCCGACCTCGCCGCCTGCCGCACCCACGATGGTCTGGCTGTCGAGTTCCCACTCGAGGGTACCGGCCGTGTCGCGGGTGGAGGTGCCGACGATCCGAGTCGTCACCGTCGGATAGCCGTTCTGCGAGGTGAATGTATTCAACGAGTTGATGGTCTGGGTGAGCTTGCCTTCCGCAAGGATGCCGACCGTGACGCCGGCCGCGGTCGGCAGGCTCGTTGCACCGTAGATCGAAGGAAACTCCGTTGGGCTGTGGCCGGTGACTGCATTGGTGCCTGCCCTGCCCCCGGTCTTCTGGTGCAGCAAGTGCGGGATGTGCACGGTCTGCAGGCCCATCACGCCGTTGATCATCCCGGCAAGCGAGGAAGGCACCGTTGCCGCCCGCGTGTTGGCGTAGGCCTGGCGGCCATCATGCGTCCGGACGCTGACCAGCGACGTGTCGAATGCGCTTTGCACGCTCGACGCCGGCGCATCGCCGGAAACCAGCAGCCGGTTCGGCGCGATCCTGATGTTCGTGAACCCGCGCTGCCGCAGGAAATCGGCCACCTTCTGGGCTTGCGCCGCGGTCGGCGAATAACGCTGCGCGAACTGCGCACTGGAAAGCGGCTTGAACCCTGGCTTCGCGATGTACGCGTCCAGCTCCGCCTTGTTCCGCAGCTTGAGGCCGATGACGATGTGCATCGGTTGCGACAATGCGAGCGGTCCGGCGACGACGTCGCCCTGCGCCAACCGGGTCGGGTGTGCCATCGCCGTGCCGGGCGCTGGCGCAGCCGCTCCAGCCGCCCCGGCCATGGCCATGCCGAGCGCGACCACCAGGGCACTCAAATGAAGTTTGGTGTGCATCCGAGACTCCCTTGACTGATATGAAGGAATGTCTGGTTACACGACGCAGCAGCGACCGAATCAACGGCTACCCGACACATATCTGGCGATACGTGCAGCACCATGATTGCGACCGTGAAGCGGGATCCCCAGACTCGATCGGTTCGCACGCGCGAACCACCCTTGGTCGCGGCTCGTGCAGTCGAGATCCCGGGTCGCGGCGCCCGCACGCTAGCAGCGGCAAATACGCCGCGCACGCTGCAGTGCACAACGGATGTCCGAAAGCGTGAACCATGTACTTGCGACAGGGGACCGGATGTGCTAGGCAACCCCGGACTCCGAGCGGTGACAACCGCTGACGTCGCGGGCGTATGCGGGACTCGCACGTCACGGGACGACATGCCGAACCGGCGGCGGACGCGGCTATCCTTGCCCGGTCCATTCCAGCCCGGGCTTCCCATGCTGACGATCCATTGCGACGGCAAAGCGCAATCAACGACGTGGCAAGCGGGAAACCCCATCCCCGCAGAGGCGGCATGGCTCGACCTGTGCCAGCCGGAGGGCGGGGAAACCGAGGCCTGCCAGGACGCGGCGGGCGTGCGGTTGCCGAAGCGCGAGGACATCCGCGGCATCGGCCTCGCCGGACGCAACCGTTGCCTGGGTGATGCGCTGTTCCTGCAGGTGTCGAGCTTCGCCGACGCCGAGGACGACAAGAAGCGTCCCACCCCGCTTGCGCTGGTGCTCACCCCGCGCCTGCTGGTGAGCCAGCGCTACGCCCCTTCCCGGACTTTCGACATTGCCGCGAGCCAATGGCACGAGACCCAACGCGACGACGGCCCCGCGAGCGCGCTCGCCGAGATCATCGAAACCATGGCCGAGCGCACCGCCCAGAGCATGCAGAAGGTCGCGGACGAAGTGGCCGACCTCTCCCGCAAGGTCTTCACCGGCAAGCGCGAAGACACCCGCGTCCTGCGCCGCTGGCTGGTGCACGTCGGACACCTCGAGGCGCGACTCGCGGCGACCCGCGGGTCCCTGCTCGGCATCACCCGCGTCGTGACCTTCATTTGCGAAAACGATCCGGACTGGATCCCGGAAGCCCAGGGTTCGCGTATCTCGATGGTCCGCAACGACCTCAAGGCGCTCGATGAATTCGACGAGCAGTTGACGGGCAAGCTGCAGTTCCTGCTGGATTCGATCTTCGGTTTCATCAGCGTCAACCAGAACAGCGTGATGAAGCTGTTCACCGTGGTCGCGGTCGCCGCGTTTCCGCCCACGGTGCTGGCCGGCATCTGGGGCATGAATTTCAAATACATGCCGGCACTTTCGCAGCCTTGGGGGTACGCAATGGCGCTCGCCGCCATCGCCCTCAGCATCCTGGTGCCCCTGGCCATTTTCAAATGGCGGGGGTGGCTGTCGCGGGATTAGGCACGATGCGAGCGGTGGACGCTGCCATCATCCCGGCGGACGCCCTTGTTCGGTTGCGGGCGCGACGCGCTCCCGCGCGGGGCCAGGCGATTTTGTAGCTTGGGGTGACGTCCGGCCCTGCTTTCGGGGAAGGCAAAGAGTGGGGTGTGCGCCCAACCGGGCCGGGTTCCCGATCCTGTCGGATCGTCGGTGGAGAACTCCCCTGCCCGTTCGGGCAGTCACACGACCCACACGCCACCGGGCCCACAATGTGGCTCCGCACCGGGATTTCCGCCATGCCATCCGACGAACCCCTTGCCGACGCGGCATTGTTGATCATCGACGTGATCAACGACTTCGCGTTTCCGGGCGGCGAACAACTGGTGCGGCAGATGGATCCGGTCGTCGAAGCAATCGACGCCTTGCGGCTCCGCGCCGATGCGCTGCAGCGGCCGGTCATCCATGTCAACGACAACTTTGGCCGGTGGCGGTCCAATTTCGCGCAAGTGATCGAGTGGTGCCGGCGCGAAGGCGGCCGGGGCGCCGACATCGCGACCCGGCTGTCGCCACGGCAAAGCGATTACTTCGTGCTGAAGCCCGGTCAGTCGGGTTTCTACCAGACACCGCTGCCGGCGCTGCTCGAATACCTGAAGGTTTCGCGGCTGGTGCTGACCGGGGTGGCCGGCGACCAATGCGTGATGACGACCGCGATGGACGCCCACATCCGCGACTACCACCTGTGGGTACCGGCCAATGCGACCGCATCGCTCACGCC
>DASSNH010000224.1:0-4685 GCA_035701405.1 Rhodanobacteraceae bacterium | reverse complement strand
GGCGAGTTGGGCAGCGGTTTCGACGGACTATCCCGCAAGAACACCGCCCAGCAGCAACTCCTCCAGCAGGTGATCGAGAGCAGCGGCAGCGAAGGCGGCAGCGTGCAGGATTTCATCCGCAGGACCGGCGACCTGCTGGAGCACTTCGTGGCGCTGGTCGTGCACCTTTCGCGCGACAGCCTCCGGATCGTCTATCGCATCGACGGCATGTCGCGCGAAATGGATGCCATCTTCGGCCTGTTGAAGAACGTCGACACGATCGCCGAGGAAACCAACCTGCTGGCGCTGAACGCCGCCATCGAAGCGGCGCGCGCGGGTGAGTCGGGCCGCGGCTTCGCCGTGGTGGCTGCCGAAATCCGCAACCTCGCGCGCCATTCCAACCAGTTCAACGAACAGATCGGCAGCCACGTCGAGCGTTCGCGCCGCAGCATGGAGCAGCTCCGCGAGCTGGTCGGCGCGATGGCTTCGCAGGACATGAGCGTCGCGCTGGCGACCAAGGGCGACATCGATGCGATGATGACGCGCCTCGCCAGCAACGATCGCCGCAGCGCCGAGGTCACGGCGCAGGTGGCATCGATCGCGCAGGGGCTGGCCGGCGACGTCGCCACGACCGTGCGCTCGCTGCAATTCGAGGACATCCTGAGCCAGCTCATGGGCCAGACCAATGCCCGCCTCCTCGACCTGCAGGACGTGGCCGATCGTTGCAGCGAGGATCTCGAGTCGATGTTGCGCCTGGGCGCCGAGCCCGCGCGACTGCAGGAACACGCCGAGCGGATGCGCGGTCGCCTGCAGCGCCAGCGCGATCGTTCCCATGTGCGCGCGAGGGGGCCGGCGATGCAGACCTCGATGAGCGCCGGCGAAATCGACCTGTTCTAGAGGAAGGCGTGCGATGGCCCTGATCTGCGATTCCGATCCCGACGGCGAGCGCATCACGCTGCACATCAGCGACCGCTTCGACTTCTCCGTGCACCGCGGCTTCCACGAAGCCTGCCTGGCGCGCCCGCGCGCGCGCAGCTACCTGGTCGACCTCGAGGGCGTCACCAGCATGGACAGCTCGGCGCTCGGCATGTTGCTGCTGCTCCGCGAGCACGCCGGTGGCGACGATGCCGACATCCGGATCCTCAATGCGGGCAGGGATTTGCGCAACACGTTCCGCGTGGCGGGTCTTGACCGGTTGGTGACGCTGGGCTGAGGCGGCCGGGACTTCGGGGAAGCTCGAAACCCTACGCCTTGCCGACCACCCGGCATGGATTGCCGACCGCCAGCACGCCGTCGGGAATGTCCCGCGCCACGACGCTGCCGGCACCGATGATGCTGCCCGAGCCGATGCGGACGCCGGCCAGGACCAGCGCGCCGCCACCGATCCAGACATCCGCGCCGATCTCGATCGGCTTGCCGTATTCCTGCTCCCGCCGCAGCCTGGCGTCGCGCGGATGCAGCGGGGTGAGGATCTGGACGCCTGGACCGAACAGCGTGTAATCGCCGATCCGGACCTCGCAGACGTCGAGGACGGTGCAGTTGAAATTGAAGAACACCCGAGCGCCGAGGCGGATGTTCGAACCGTAGTCGCAGTAGAACGGCGGTTGCATCCAGACGGTGTCGCCGCCGCTGCCGAACAGCCCGCCGAGGAGGCGCCGTCGCTCGTCCCGTTGCGATTCCGCAGTCGCGTTCAATGCCGCGCACAGCGACCGGGCGCGTTCGCGCGCGGCAACCAGCTCCGGATCGAACGGGTCATACAGTTCGCCCGCGAGCATCTTCTGGCGCTCGGTCTGCATGGCGTCCATGATCCCACGCTGGCGCCGGGCTTGTTGCGGCTCCGCGATCGCGCGGCAGCGTTCGCCGGTTACGCCCTGCGCTTCGCGCGCAGTGAGCCGATCACCAGCCCGAGTCCGACGCCGAGGACCAGCCCGGCGCCGGCACCCAGAGGAATATTGCCGAAAACGACGCCATTGCCCGCACCCAGCGCAATGCCGATGGCGGCACCGAACGCCGCGGCTTTCCAACGAAGTTGCGTGCTTGCGCTCATCTGATCCCTCCCCGGATCCTGATTGGACTGCCTGCAGTGGCGGAACTGGTGAAGCTCAGGGTCAGGCGGCGCGCTCCCTGCTGCTATCCGCCCTTGCCATCCTTGCCTGTGCTTTTCCGCGGTTTTTTCCGGCCGCTTTCGAACGACACACCGATCGCAACCCCGATGCACACGCCGATCGCGAAGTTGTCCATCGCCGTGCCGAGCGCGATCCCGATCGCGATGCCGGCCGCCATGCCGGCGCCATTGCCCGTGCAGTACCGCCGGATTTTCCTGTTCATCGCGGACCGTTTTGGAAGCGTGCCGGGTGCATGGTCGCGAGGATAACGGATCGCAGGGTGCCGGGGTCAGGCTTGGTGGTGCCGCAACGGCACGAGGTAGTCGGCAACGGGTTCGAGGATGATCTCGGGAAACCTTTCCGCGATGGCGGACCGCATCTGTGCAGTGGCCGCCTCGTCCACGGGACCGGGCGCGAAGGCATCTGCGCGCGCCTTGGCGCTCGGCCACTGCGCGTAGCCGTACCAGATCCCCTCGGCGCCGCGGTGGAGGCGGGACCCCAGCGATCCGCGCGCCCGCAGCAACTCTGTCACGCGGGACCAGGCTTGCGTGAACGTCGCCTCCATGCCGGGACGCAGGCGCCAGCGGTAGATGACCACCATGGCATCGGGAAATGCAGGTGTTTCAGGCTGCACCGGAGCTCCTAAGCGACCAGACGGTCGCGGAATAGAATGCATTCGCCAAGGCGCTGCCCACGCCATCGTCGCGGCCGCGCCGATGGGTGCGCTGGCAAGAAGCCCGAGTTTAGAGGAGGCCAGAATGGATCGATTCACCGGCGGTTGCCTGTGCGGCAACGTTCGAATGGTCGCTGCGGGACGCCCGTACCGGGTCGGCATTTGCCATTGCCTCGACTGTCGCAAGCATCACGGCGCGCTGTTCCACGCCTCCGCAATCTTCCCGCGGGATGCGGTGACGGTCGAAGGGGAGACGCGGGAGTACGCGGGGCGATTTTTCTGCCCGCGCTGCGGTTCATCCGTTTTTGGCCGATCTGCAGACGAAATCGAAGTGAACCTCGGGTCGCTGGACGCCCCCGACCAACTGCAGCCCACCTACGAACTCTGGACGATTCGTCGCGAATCCTGGCTCCCGCCATTTCCGTTGGCGAGGCGATACGAGCGCGACCGCGAAGCAACGAGCCGCCCCGAGGACTAGCGGGCAGGGCCCAGCACGCGTTCGGACGAACCGGCGGCCTGCTGAATCGGTCGGCTGGGCGCACATGAATCATCGGCTCGCGTTCGCGGCGCATGACAAGCCGGCTTCACTCATGCGGGGCGCGCGAACGACTCGAGTGCTCCGCATTTCGGACACCGCAAGGTCACTACAGGAATGCGACTCTTGGGTGTAGCCATGCCCCACCAGTGTGGCTCCGGGAGTCCCGGTGCCCACTGCGTTTCGACCCAACCGCCGTAGGTGCGGTCCGCAACGAAACCGGCCTCCATCGGCACGTGACAGCGCAAGCAATCCGTTTGTTCAGCCATGCTGGTTCTCCCCTCGTGTCGGGCGAGTATCGCACGCGGCACGGACGAGATTTGCGAAGGATTGTCGTGCGAGCATTTGTCCCCCCAAGCGAGACCTGCAAGTGCTGATGCGTCCGCCTGGTGCGCGGGATCGCCGCCAGCGCATTTCGCGCCCCGCTCCATTCCGCGATACTTGCTCGATGGCCGTGATGACCGATTCGCAAAATGCCTCCGCGCTGCTGGGCGCGGAGGGGCCGTTCGCGTGCGAGGTGCCGAACTTCGCGCCGCGCGAGACGCAGCAACGGATGGCCGACGCGGTCACCGCAGCCGTCGAGTCCGGCGGTTCGCTGGTGGTCGAGGCCGGTACCGGAACCGGCAAGACCTTCGCGTACCTGGTGCCGGCGCTGCTGTCCGGCAAACGGGTGATCGTTTCGACCGGCACCCGCAACCTGCAGGACCAGTTGTTCCACCGCGACCTGCCGCGGGTGTTGTCGATCCTCGGTATCAAGGCAGACGTCGCCCTGCTGAAAGGCCGCGCCAACTACCTTTGCAGATATCGCCTGCAACAAACCGTCGAGTCGGGGCAGTTCAAATCCCGCGCACAAGCCACTGACTTGCAGGAGATCCGCGCATGGGGTTCCCGTACCCGCGCGGGCGATCGCGCGGAACTCGCGGAGGTGCCGGAGGCTTCTCCGCTGTGGCCGCGGGTGACGTCCAGCGCGGAAAACTGCCTTGGCACCGAATGCCCGCTCCACGACGAGTGCTTCGTGTTCAGGGCACGCCGGCGCGCACAGGAAGCCGATCTCGTCGTCGTGAACCACCATCTGCTGCTGTCCGATCTCGCACTGAAGCGCGAAGGCTTCGGTGCGATCCTGCCGGAAGCCGATGCCTACATCCTCGACGAGGCGCACCAGTTGCCGGAGCTGGCGGGGCAATATTTCTCGATCGGGATCAGCGCGCGGCAGGTAGCCGAACTGGCCGCCGACACGCTCGCCGAGTGCGCCGGGCAGCCGGGTGCGCTGGCATTGCTGCAGCCGGCGCTGGATGGCCTGAACGATGCGGTGCGCAAGGCTCGGCTGGCGTTCGACACGCTGCCGCGGCGCGGCGCATTCGCGCAACTGGAAGCCGATGCCGGCGCCGCCGAA
>DASSNH010000223.1:0-7940 GCA_035701405.1 Rhodanobacteraceae bacterium | reverse complement strand
GTAGGTGTTGGGCGCGAGCGACGCCGGGATCACGCGCACGCCCCACGGCTGGCGCGGCTGCATCCACAGGCTCAACACGTCGGTGAGGTACGGGTCGATGCGCTTGGCGGCGGCGCGGTAGGCCTCCAGCAAGTCGTCCGGATCCTTGTAATAGAACTTCGGATCGGTGCGCAGGTGCTGCACGAATGCCTTGTAGCTGCCTTTGAAGCCGATCTGCCTGAACACGGCCTCCATTTCGCCGTGGATCTGCGCGACCAGCTTCAGGCCCATGTCATGAACCTGCTTCGGCGTCACGTCGGTGGTGGTGTAGTGGCGCACCAGGTACGCGTAGTACTCCGATCCGCCTGGCAGGTTCGACACGCCGGCCTTGCTGCGCGCGTGCGGCAGGTAATCGTCTTCGAAGAACTCCAGGAACTTCGCGTAGGCGGGATTCACCACGCGGGTGATTGCATCGCGCGCTTCGCGTTGCAGCTTCGCCTGCTGGTCGGCGGGAATCGAATCCGGCAGGTTCTTGAACGGCGCGTAGAACGGGCTCTGCGTCGGATCGTCGGCGATGTTGGCCTTGATCTCATCCGGGACGCGTTCCATCACCGCGCGCGGCTGGGTGACGCCCTTGTCGATCGCCTGTTGCAGCCGCCCGGTGAACGCCGCGAGATACGGCCCCACGGCATTCAACTTGTGGACCAGCGTTTCGTAGCCCTCGGCGTTGTCGTAGCGGGAATCCTTGAAATCGATGCCGGCGAGCTGCGGCCCCCACAATTGCGTAATCAGGCCTTGTGCCTCGTCCGGGTACGCCGCGGCTGCGATCGCGTCCTGCAACTGGTATTCGAACAGGCGGTAACTCAACTGGTCGTTCGGCGACAGCTTCGCGCGGTCGATTTTCTTCAGCGCGGCCAGGTTCGCCTTGACCTGCGCCAATTGTTCCTGCTCGTGCGCGGCGCTCGGGTCGCCCCAAAGCAGCTTGTAATCGGTGGTGCCCGCCGGTGGCTTGGCGTGTTGCTCGTTCCAGGCCTTGTCGAACAGCGCGTGCAATTGCGCGGTGGGGGTGTTCGCCGTCTGCGCCGATGAGGGCGGCGCGGCGGCGATGACACCGGGCGAAGCGAAGGCAAGGGCAAGGGCGAAGGTGAGGGCCTGACGCATCGTGGATTCCCCGGAAGTCGAACTTCGACTATAGCCCCAGGGTGAAATGCGGGACGTGTGCCGGAAGTTGGCGGGAATGAATTGTTGAACGAGGCTCAATTCCGCACCCATCTTCGCCAGACACGAAAAAGCCGCCACAAGGGCGGCTCTTCGTGTCTGGTGGAGGCGGGGGGAATCGAACCCCCGTCCGAAGGCGCTCCGCGCCCGGCGCTACATGCTTAGCTCAGCGTTCGGTCTCGTCCCGCGGCAGCACGCTGGGCAAAGCGCACCGCGAAACCAGCAGGTTTTGTTTTAGCCAATGGCCGACCCGCGGCAACCAGGGGCGATCCCGTGATGGTGACCCTACACCCACGAGCACAGGCACAAGATGGGTTCGGGGCTAGGCCTTAAGCGGCCAGAGCGTAGACGTCGTCGTTCGCGTCTAGTTTTTTGCCACCGGATTAACGAGGAAGATGACGCCCTCGGCATGCTCCAGGCTACTTCACTGCCCCCGTCGAAGCCAGGTCGCCCCCGGGGAACACCCATGATGCGGGCCCGGATGCAGGAAATCAATCGCGGCGGCTGGCATCATGCGGGGTTCGTTCATTGCAAGGGTTGCCGCTTCATGGGAAGCATCGTCTGGCTGGCCTCCTATCCGAAATCCGGCAACACCTGGTTGCGGGCGTTCCTGGCGAATCTGGTCGCCGATCGCCCCACGCCGCTGGCGCCGAACGAATTGCGCGGTTTCACCGACGAGGAGGCGAGTGCCGCGCGTTTCACGGAGCTAGCGGGCCGGCCGAATACCGAGCTGTCCCCGGAAGAGCTGGTCGCCCTGCGTCCCCAGGTCCACGCGCTGATCGCGCGCCAGGCGCAGGGCACGCGGTTGGTCAAGACCCACAACATGTGCGGCGCGTTCGAAGGCCTGCCGTTGTTCAACTGGCAGGTGACGGGCGGTGCGATCTACGTGGTACGCAATCCGCTGGACGTGGCCGTCAGCATGACCCACCATTTCGGCCTGACCACGGAGCAGGCGATCGAACGGCTGGGCGACGACCGGGTGGCTTCGGCGAACGACGAACTGTTCGTCCATCACATTATCGGTTCCTGGTCGACCCACGTTCGCAGCTGGGCCGACATGGCCGCGCGAGCACCGGACAAGGTGCTGGTGCTACGCTACGAGGACCTGCTGGAGAAACCGGCGAAGCACTTCGCCAAGGCCGCGAAGCTGATCAAGCTGGGCCAGGACAAGGCGCGGGTGGATCGCGCCGTGAAGCACACGTCGTTCCGGACCCTGTCGGCGCTGGAGCGGGAGCACGGTTTCGTGGAGGCGGTGGACGAGAAGACCCAATTCTTCTACAAGGGCCGCGCGAACCAGTGGCGCGAAGCGCTCACGCGCGAGCAGGTTCAACGAATCGTCACCGATCACCGCGAGCAGATGCAGCGGTTCAAGTACATCCCGGCGGGATATTGAGGGCGCATCTCGTCGCTGGGAGTGCATCCACCTGGCGCCTGCGGCGCGGCGCCTTTCGTTCCGAAGGGGGATAGCTTTCGCGCTTTTCCTCCCCTTCGGAACGAAGGGGGATCGAGGGGGATGGCTCTCCCCAATACTCACGCAACCATCCTTTCCCGAGCGGAACGGCCCGAGGTGGAGTCGAGCTATCCAGCCTTGTTGTGCGCCCGCAGGGTGCGCTGCTTCTCGATGTTCCACTCGCGCTCTTTCTCGCTGGCGCGCTTGTCGTGCGCCTGCTTGCCGCGCGCGATGCCGATCTCGAGCTTTGCGCGGTTGTTCTTCCAGTACATCGCGAGTGGGACGAGCGTCAGCCCCTTGCGCTCGACCGCGCCGATCAGCTTGTCGATCTCGGCGCGGTGCAGCAGCAACTTGCGGGTGCGGCGTTCGTCGGCGATCACGTGGGTCGAGGCCGACAGCAGCGGCGGAATCGACGCGCCGAACAGGTACAGTTCGCCGCCTTTGACCAGCGCGTAGGCCTCGGTGAGGTTGATGCGCCCGGCGCGCAGGCTCTTGACCTCCCAGCCTTCCAGCGCGACACCCGCCTCGTAGCGCTCGTCGATGTGGTATTCGTGGCGCGCGCGCTTGTTCAGCGCGATCGTCGCCGTGCCCTTGCCCGGTTTGTCTTTTTTGCTGGCCATGCTCGGTACAATGGGGACCGTATGCGCGCGCGGCTTGCGCTGCGCTTGAAGGAGTCTTCGTGCAGATCCACCGCCATGCGCTGGTTCGCTACACGCCGGAACAGATGTTCGACCTCGTCAACGACGTGGAAGCTTACCCGAGGCGGTTCCCCTGGTGCCTGGGCGCGCACGTAATCGAACGCGACGACCAGCACCTCGTGGCCCGGCTCGATCTGCGCTTTGCAGGGGTGACCCAGCACTTTTCGACCCGCAACACGCTGGACCGCCCGCACAGCATCCGCATGCATTTCGTCGATGGTCCCTTCGACTGGCTGCACGGGGTGTGGTCTTTCACCCCGCTCGGGGACGCTGGCTGCAAGGTCGCGCTGGACCTCGACTTCGAGGTCAGCAACAAGCTGACCGGCTTCGCGTTCGGGCTCGGCTTCAAGAAGCTCGCCGACCGGATGGTCGATGATTTCAGCGCCGAGGCCAAGCGCGTGTATGGCTGAAAACCCGAGCATCGGCGTTTCGGTGGTGTATGCCGAAGCCGACCGCGCGTTCGAAAGGGCGTTGCGGCTGCCGGCGGGCGCAACGGTCGGCGATGCGATCGAGGCGTCGCGCGTCCGCGACGCGCGGCCCGACATCGAACTCGATCCCCATCGCATCGGCATCTTCGCGCGCAGGGCGACGCTCGACACCCGGCTGCGCGATGGCGACCGCGTGGAAATCTACCGGCCGCTCAAGGTCGATCCGAAGGAAGCGCGGCGCCGGCGGGCGGAAACCAGCCGTAGGTTGGGCTGATCCGGACGAGTCCGGAGAAGCCCCACGACATGCCCGCAAGTGGCAACTACGATTTCGCTGTAGCCACGTCCATCCGATTTGCCGCGGACCGAGCGGCCATCCTGCGAATGATTTGCTCCGCAGAACGAAGGCCGCGGCTAGCCGCCACCACCCTGTTTCTGCTTCTTCTCCAGTTCCTTCTGTTGTTCCTTGGTCAGGTTTGTCGGATAGAGCGGGCCATACTTGGTACTTTCCCGCAGCAACTCCTGCGGCGTCTCCTTCATGAAGTCGCCATCGGTGCGAACCAGGGTGTCGTTGTCGAAATACAGCGTCAGCGTGCGTTCCTTCACCGTGCCGCCGCGGCGCTGCAGCGTGGCGACGTAGTTCCACTGGTTCTGGTCGAAGGGGCTGACCACCGACGGCGTGCCGAGCAGCGCCAGCACCTGCTGCTTGGTCAGGCCGGGTTTCAGCTCGCTGACGTTCTTGCCGATCAGCAGGTTGCCCTGCTGGACGTCGGGCCGGTAGATCGCGTGACAGCCGCCGAGCATCGACACGGCCGCCATCGCGAACAGGAGGGTAGGGATCGTTTTGCGCATTCGTGGTCAGCCGGATTCCGGACCGCGAATGATACACTAGCCCGGGTCCTGGTCCGGATCAGAGACAGCACCATCTTGCCGGAGTTCAGCCTATGGAATCCCAGGAACTGCGCAACGTCGGGTTGAAAGTGACCCATCCGCGCATCCGCGTGCTGGAAATCCTCGAGCACAGCCATGACCACCTCACGGCCGAGAACATCTACAAGACCCTGCTCGAGGGCTCCGAGGACATCGGCTTGGCGACGGTGTACCGCGTACTGACCCAGTTCGAGGCGGCCGGCCTCGTGGTCAAGCACAACTTCGAAGGCGGCCAGGCGGTGTACGAACTGGATCGTGGCCAGCACCACGACCACATGATCGATGTCGAGAGCGGCAAGGTCATCGAATTCGTCAACGAGGACATCGAGAAGTTGCAGCGCGAGATCGCTGCCAAGCACGGCTACGAGATCGTCGACCACAGCCTCGTGTTGTACGTTCGACCCAAAAAGAAAAAATCCTGATTCGGGACCCGGCGCAGGGTGGCATCGGCGCGGCCCCTTCCACCGCACGTTGGCGCACGCTACGCCGCTACGTGCGGCCGAAGGCGAATGAGAGCGGCCCATGGCCGCGACCCGGCACAACAGCGGCCACGGCCTACGTAATCTGCGCCTTCTCCAGCATCTTCTTCGCATGCGCCCGGGTTTCGCGGTCGATTTCGATGCCCCCGAGCATCCGCGCGAGTTCTTCCTTGCGCCCGGCGGCATCCAGAGCTTCGATCCGGGTGCGGGTGGCGTCGCCCTCGACGATCTTGGTGACCGACAAATGGGCATGCCCCTGCGCCGCGACCTGCGCCAGGTGGGTGACGCAAAGCACCTGGCAGCGTGAACCGAGTGCGCGCAGTTTCGCGCCCACCGTTTCGGCCACCGCGCCGCCGATCCCGGCGTCGACCTCGTCGAACACCATCGTCGCGACGCTGTCGGCGCCGAGAGCGGCCACTTCGATCGCAAGGCCGATCCGCGACAGTTCGCCGCCGGAGGCGACCTTGCGCAGCGGCCGCAGCGGCATCCCGGGGTTCGCGCTGACCGTGAACTCGCAGCGCTCACGGCCCTGCGGATCGGGTTCGCCGGAAAACTGCGGTTGCACGTCCACGGCGAACGACCCGCCGGACATGCCGAGTTCGTCCATCAGCGCGGTGACCGCCTTGCCGAGCGTCGTCGCGGCGGCGATGCGGCGCTTGGACAGCGCGGCGGCGGCGATGCCGTAGTCGGCGAAACATTGCTTGCGTTCGGCGGCCAGCCTGGTGAGCGACTCGCCGGCATCTTCCAGCGCCTGCAGTTCCTCGCGCAGCCCGGCGAGATGCGCTTGCAGTTCCGCGACAGGCAGGCGGTGGCGACGCGAAAGATCGTGCAGGGCGGTCAGGTGTGCATCGGCTTCGGCGTAACTTTCCGGGTCGAGGTCGAGGTCCTGCGCGTAGCGCGACAGCGCGTCCGCGGCCTCGCCGAGCTGGATGCGCGCGTTGTCGAGAAGTTCCAGTGGCGCATGCAGCGCGGGATCGAGCTCGGCCAGCCGTTCCAGTTCCGTATACGCACGGACCACGGAGCGGGTCGCCGCGAATTCCGCGTCGCCATCCAGCAGGTCGGCGATGCCGGAAGTGCCCTCCGCCAGCTTGCCGGCATTCGCCAGCCGCTTGTGACGGGCGTCGAGGTCGGCGAGCGCATCGGCCGGCAGCGCCCAGCGTTCCAGTTCCGCGATTTCGTGGCGCAGGAGATCGATGCGGGCGGAGCGGTCGTCACCACCCGACAGTTGGCGTTCCCGCGCCACGATGTCGCGATGCCGCAGCGCAAGTTCGACGACCTTGGCCACCGCATCGCCATTGCCGCCGAACGCGTCCAGCATCTGCAACTGCCGTGCACGATCCAGCAACGCCTGGTGCTCGTGCTGGCCGTGGATCTCCACCAGCGTGGCGGCGAGTTCCGACAGTTGCGCGAGCGATGCCGTGCGCCCGTTGATCCACGTCCGCGAGCCGCCTTCCGCGGCGATCACGCGGCGCAAGCGGCAGGCGCCGTCCTCGTCATCGAAGGCTTGTTCGGAGAGCCACGCGCGCGTGACAGGCGCGTTCGCGAGGTCGAATTCGGTCGAGATTTCCGCGCGCTCGCAGCCGGCGCGTACCATGCCGGTGTCGGCACGCGCGCCGGACAGCAGCAGCAACGCATCGACCAGCAGCGACTTGCCGGCGCCGGTTTCCCCGGTCACCACGGTGAGGCCTGGCCCGAATTCGAGTTCGGCACCTTCGACCACGGCGAAATTGCGGACGGAGAGGTGGGTGAGCATGGGGTGGCGCTCGGTCGGAGCGGTGATTCTAGCGAAGCGGGGATTGGGGGCGGGGAGTCGGGCGCGAAACCGGAGCCCCATCGCCGGACCAGACGTCCGTCCTGTGAGCGAGGCCACAGAACTGCACACCCACGATCCATTCTCCCCGCCGCCTTTCACTTGCATTTCGCACCCGCCACCCGTATTGATGATTTCGCAGCCATGTCCGCAGCCCCCGACCAGCCCCTCGACGCCCGTTCCCGCCAATTGTTGCGCGCCCTGATCGCGCAGTACCTGGAGGAAGGCCAGCCGGTCGGCTCGCGGACCCTGGCCCGCTCCGCCGGCCTGGACGTGAGCCCGGCCACGGTCCGCAACATCATGTCGGACCTCGAGGAACTGGGGCTCGTCGCCTCGCCGCACACCTCGGCCGGGCGGGTGCCGACGCCGCGTGGCTTGCGGGTGTTCGTCGACAGCCTGCTGGAATTGAAGCCGCTTCCGCGCGGCGCGGTCATGAAGATCCAGCGCGAGCTTCCACGCGATTCGGCGACGCCGCGCGAGTTGCTCGGCAGCGCCTCGACGCTGCTTTCGGCGATGACCCGGTTCGTCGGGTTGGTGACGGTTCCGGGTGCGGTGGACGCGCCGCTAAAGCAGATCGAATTCGTGGCGATCGACACGCGGCGCGTGCTGGCGATCCTGGTGTTCGCGGATGGCCAGGTGCAGAACCGCGTGCTGAACCTCAGCCAGCGCCTCGAGAGCCATCGCCTGGCGCAGGCGGCGAATTACCTCAACGCCCATTACGGCGGCCTGCAACTGGACCAGATCCGGGTGCGGGTGCTGGCGGAACTGCGCGCCGCCAGCAGCGAATTGAACCGCCTGCTGGATACCGCCGTCGAGGTCGCCGCCCAGACCTTCGCCGCGGAGCCGAAGGCGGACATGCTGGTCAGCGGCCAGACCAATCTGATGTCGTCCGAGGACGGTGCGCAGATCGACCGGCTGCGCGAGCTGTTCGAAGCGTTCCAGCGCAAACGC
>DASSNH010000222.1:0-12659 GCA_035701405.1 Rhodanobacteraceae bacterium | reverse complement strand
CGTTCGGCCTGTTCACGTTCAACTTCCAGGGCACGTACTACGATCTGCAGAACCAGAAGCCCGACAACCTGCCGGACACGCCGCTCAACCACTCCAACAGCTTCGGCAGTGCCTTCCGGTACCGCGTCAATGCCAGCCTCGACTGGTCGCTGGGCAACTGGGGCGCCACCTGGACCACGCGCCTGTACTCGGCGATCAAGGAGCAGTGTTCGTATGACAACACGGCCGAAGGCGGTCCGGAATGCAACACCCCCGGACACTACGAGAACGGCGTCGTTTCCAACCTGAACATCACCGGCGACACGGTGTTCAACGACCTGCAGGTGCGCTATACCATCGCGCCGATCCAGGCGACGGTGTCGCTCGGTGTCAACAACGTGTTCGACCGTTTCGGGCCGATCCTGTACAGCGCCCCGAGCTCGAGCATCGCTCCGTACTACGGCGGATTCGACATTGGCCGGTTCTACTACGTGCGGTACAACCAGAAGTTCTAAGCAAAGCTGCAACGATGCACCTTCAGCGGCCCCGGAAACGGGGCCGCTTTTTTTTGGGAGCTAATGCATCTGGTGTTGCGGGCAAGCTCCCGGCGTGGCCGAGATTCGACTGCCTCTGCGGACTGCAAAAGTGAATGCGTTGACGGGATGCTCTACACGCCGTTCGCCCTTGGCATGGCCGGCAGGGCCGAAGTCGAAGGAACCTGACCGGCAAACGCTTCGACTTCGCTTGCTGGCGCAAGCCACGTTCAGCGTGAACGTCCCTTGTTGGGCATCGCTGCCGACGTTCGCGCGCATGGCGCGCGAACAAGCGAATGCCGCTGCCGATGTGCGCACCGAGATTCGGTGCGCATCAGACTGGAGCGTGGCTGTTCTTTACCCCGTGGGCGAGGACAGGGCCCGAATCAGCGGCTCGAGTTGCGCGGCGTAGGGTTTCCAGCTTGCGGAAGACCGCGTGTGGATGGGCTCCCGCACCTGTGGCGCGCTCAGCGACGACACCGGCGACAGGTTGCCGGCGATGTCTGTGCAATGCGGCTCGAACGGCAGGCCGCAAAACGCGAAAATCTCCCGCGCGGTTGCTTCCGGATCCCGGACCAGACTCGCGTAATCCACGTCGAGGATCTTTCCCGGTAGCACGCGATGCCAATGCGCCATCAAGCGCCGGTGTTGCCGGAAGTGCGCAACCAGGCTGCCGAGGTCATATGCGTAACGGTATTCCGGATGCGTGCCGAGGCAGGCGCGCCAATTGGAGAAGCAGACACCCACGCCCTCGCGCATCAGGTTGATGATGCGCGCGTGGGGCAACGCCTTGTGGATCAGGCCAGCCAGTATCCAGTTGGGCGGCAGCTTGTCCACGTAAAACGCGTTGCCGCGCGCGTGCCACCGGGTCTGTTCGAGATACCTTTGCCCGATGGCTGGCCAGTCCGCGTCGACCAGCCGCTCGACCGTGACGTCATCCATCACGCCCGGCGAGTCATGGTCGACCATCCAAGCCAGCGCGCGCGGGAAAGCAACGAGCTCGCCGGCGGACTCGATCTGCGAGTGGTTGCCGAGGATCCGCTCCAGGACGGTGGTGCCGGAGCGTGGCAGTCCGACCACGAAAATCGGCTGGGGGCCCTCGTCTGAATCGTCTGTTTCGGACCGCAGGAATTCTGGGGTGCAGACTTCCATCAGGCGATCGAACATCGCCGACTCGTGCTCGGCGTCGTACGGCATCAGCGCATGCAATACGGCGTTGCCGCGTTCCAGCGCGCGCCACGCATCCCCAAAGCGGCCGAGGTCCTCCAGTTCCTTGTAATACGCGAACTCTAGGAAAGCGTAGTCCTCGGTCTTCGGATCGACACGATCCATGGCCAGCTTGATCGCACGCAGGTGGTTGCGCTGGGCCGTCTGGGTGCGGAGGGTGGCGAGCTCCAGGTAGGCCCGGGTCGGCGGCGACCCGGACGCGATGCACTGCTCCAGGTCGGCTTCGGCCTCTTCGATCCGGCCGTTGAACAGCAGTTGCGTCGCGCGCTGGAACAGGAAGGTCGGGCCGCGCGCACCGGCGCGGGCGGCTCGCTCGATCAGCGCGAGCGCGGCCTTGTGTTCGCCCAATGCCTTTCGCTGGCGGGCCGCGCGTACCAGGACATTCGGATCGGCGCTCGTGGAGATCGCCGGATCGTCGAGCAGGCGTCGCCCCGCCACCATCTCGCCGACCTTCAGCAATCCGCCGATCAGTTCACCCAGCAACATCGGATCCGCGGGCGGATGACGTGCCGCCTCGAGGGCGTGGCTTGCGGCGAGTCGTGGACGGTTTTCGGCGCTATGGACGCCGCTCAGCAAGAGGTGTGCGGGCGCAGACGCGGGATCGGACGCCAGGATGGCTTCCAGATCGGCCCGGGCGGCGGCAAATTGCCGCGTTGCAAGGTACCGGTCGATCCTGGACCATCGATTGTCTGCAGGGGTATCCACAACGTGCAAGGTATCAGGAACCCGAAGCCGGGCGATCCTCGTTTCCGGAGCCGAATTCCCCGCCAGCCGCTATCGCATCGGCCAGCGATTGCAATTGAGACTCGTAGCGCCGCCACTCACCGAATCCGCGGGTGTGCAGGCTGGAGCGCACCTGCGCCGCGCTCGGCGTCGCGCTCGGCGCGGCATTGCGGGTGATGTCCGCGCAGCCTGGTTCCCATGCCAGCCCGCAGAAGTCGAACACCTTTCGCAGGGTGGCGTCGGGGTCGCGGACCAGTTCCTCGTAAGGCACGTCCAGGATCGCGCCCGGCATGATCCGGTGCCAGTGCGCCATCGCGCGCCGGTAGTCGCGGTAAACGCCTGCGAGCGTCTGGAAGTCGTGGCTGTACGCGCAGCTCTCGCCGAAATACGTGCGCCAGTGCGAGAAGCAGACATCCATCGGATCGCGCACCAGGTTCAGGATCGGTGCACGCGGTAATGCGTGGCGGATGGCCGCGGCCCACATCCAGTTCGGCGGCTGCTTGTCGATGAAAAAGGCTTTGCCGCGGCCATGCCACCGCGTTTGCGCGAGATAGCGGCGGCCCAGTTCGCCGTAGTCGAGGCCCGGCAGGCGCGACAGGAACTGGTCACCAGCCAGATTGCGGGTGTCGGCCGTCCAGTGCATCTGCAGGGCGAAATCCATCAACTCGCCGGCGGCCGTGACCTCGGAATGATTTCCGAGCATGCGTTCCAGCACGGTGGTACCCGACCGCGGCATGCCGATGATGAAGATCGGTTGCGGACCGGATTCCCCAGCGGGCGCCGGATCGCCACTCGCGGCCGGCCACGCTTCGAGGAACCTGTCAGACAAAGGCTGGGGTCGCCGGAGCCGCTCCGGCAGCCGGGCATGCATCAGTTTGTTGCCGTGCACGAGGGCCTGCCACGCCTCGTCATTGCGCCCCAAATCTTCGAGCGTCTTGTAGCGCGCAAATTCGAACGCCGCCTGGTCGCTCGTTCCCGATGGCGCCATGCGGGTGCCGGCATCCAGCGCAGCGAGGTAATTGCGCTCGGGCGTCTGGCGGCGCAGCCCGACCAGTGGCACCGCGACCCGGCCACGCTCCGGCGCATCGGCCAGGCAGGAAGCGAGTTCCGCCTCGGCCTCCTCGAGCCGGCCGCTGTGCAGGAGGGCTTCGCCGCGCATGTACCGGAGGGCAGGGTCGTCGCACCCCAGGGACTGCGCCTTGTCCAGCAGCGCCAGCCCTTCGGCGTGCTGCTGCAGCCGCCTGCGGTGCGCTGCCAGTTGCATCAGCAACAACGGGTCTTCGCAACCTGCAAGCGACGGGCGATCCAGGCATTCGAGCGCGGCGACGTTCTCACCCAGTTGCAGCAACATCCCCGCGACCGCAGCCAACGCGTGAGGATCGTCGGGCGCGAGACGTGCCGCATCCAGGACATTCCGGGCGCCATCGCGGATGCGATCCTCGATCAATGCGATCTGCCCGGCCAGCAGGTGCGCATGGACGTCGTCGCCGCGGCCCAGCGCCTTGTAGGCGGTGAGCACTTGGCGGGCCTCCTGCAACTGGCCCCCCACGAGGGAACCCTGCGCCTTTTGCCACAACAGGTCGGCGTCGAAGCGGCGGGTTGCCGGATTGGCTGCCATCAGGATCGTGCCACCCAAGCGTCCGCCCCGCGGGCGCCAGACCGGATCGGGCGCTCGTAGCTGCTGGCGCACGAGGCGCAATCTTGTTCCATCGTCATCTCCGAAATGCAACGGTGAATCCCACCATTGTGCCAGCCGCATGCTCTGGCACGATGCGTCGCCGAACCAGGCGCCGATCTCGTGCCGCGCAAGTCGGCAGGTATCGGGCAGCCGGAACCGGAACTCAGCATCCCGCCAGCGTCGGAGTCCGCCGCTTCCGTGAGGCTGCCGCGGGCGCAGAGAAGCCAACGGCAGCGGTCCTTGAGCCAAGCCATTCGCAAATCTTTCGCGACTGTTGCGTCGGCATTAAGTTATTGCTAGTGTGAACTGCGCGTTAAAATCTTTTTGACGCGAATTCGCAGGGAATCAATCACTTATGCTGCGGGCCCACGGGCCGGCGCGGCCTCACTATCGAACGGGTCGGACATTCCGCCGCCCCACAACCGAAACAGCATCACCCGGGGAGTACTTCTGATGAATCGTAAGCTCTTGGCCTCAGCCATTTGCGCCAGCCTGTTTGTCACGGGCACTGCCTTTGCCCAGGGGGCTCCTGCGCCGCAGCAGACGCAGGATCAGTCCCCCACCAATGCCGCGTCTTCGCAGGATCAGGATCAGAACCAGGACAAGACCAAGACCCTGCAGGCGATCACCGTCACAGGATCGCTCATTCCGCAATCGCAGATCGAGACCGCCAACCCGGTACTCACGATCAGCTCGCAGGACATGATCAGGAAGGGCTACTCGAACGTGTACGAGGCGCTGCGCGCCCAGCCACTTTCGACCGGCGCAGTCCAGGACAGCCAGTTCTCCCAAGGGTTTACGCCGGGGGCGCAAACCATCAGCCTGCTGGGCCTGTCGCCCGACTTCACCCTGTTCCTGATCGACGGCCGCCCGATGGCGGACTACCCGTTGCTCTACAACGGCTCGGCCAACTTCACCGACCTCTCCAACATTCCGATGTCGATGGTCGACCACATCGACATCCTGCCGGGCAACCAGTCGTCGATCTACGGTTCGTCGGCGATCGCGGGCGTGGTCAACATCATCCTCAAGAAGCGGATGGAAGGCTACAACCTGAACTACCGGGCGGGCGGCTATTCGCAGGGTGGCGGGCAGAACATGCGGCTGGCGCTGTCGGGCGGCTACAACACCGACAAGCTGCACCTGATGTACGCGCTCCAGCTGGATGACCAGCACCCGATTTTCGGCTTCAACCGCGACCTGACCTCCTCCACCCAGAACGCGCCCAACCCCGACAGCCGCAATCCATTCACGGTGGGCGTGCACTGGTATTTCGACGCCGGCAACCACTACCTCAATCCGAACACCGATGCGCCGGGTGTCGGCTGCTCGGCGATGAGCGGCTTGTTCAACGGCACCACCCAGCTCAGCTATCGCCCCAACCGCGACGACGGGCACTATTGCGGCAGCTACATCGCGCCGGGCTACGCGACGCTGCTGAACAAGAAGAAGGACGGCTCGGGGTACCTCAACTTCAGCTACGACTTGAGCCCCAATGCCGAGCTGTACGGACACATGCTGTATTCGGTCCAGAAGCAGAACTGGTACGCCGGTCCCAACTACAACTGGTGGGCGCCGGACAACGGCAACTACATCATCAACAACAACACCGGTCGTTTCGAATTCTATGAGCGGATCTTCGCGCCGGAGGAAATCGGCGGCCTGCTGGTCAACTCCAACTACGAACTGTCCCGCATGTACTCCGGCAACATCGGCATCCGCGGCAACTTCGGACAGTCCGACTGGCAGTACGATGCGTATGTCGCGCGTTCCGACTACAAGTCCTACGACAAGTGGTTGCACCCGCTGACGGACGAGATCGATTCCTTCTTCAGGGACAAGTTCCTTGGTCCCTTGCTCGGCACCTACTACGGCTACAGCATCTACGCGCCCGATGACGCGGCTTTCTGGCAACCGCTGACGCCGGCCGAGTACCAGGGCTTCTCGGACTACGTGCGCGCGACGTCCCACACGTACACCCAGAACGCCAACCTGCAGATCACCAACTCCGATCTGTTCGAGCTTCCCGCGGGCGCGGTGGGCTTCGCCGGCGTCCTCCAGGTCGGCAACCAGTACTGGGACAACCCGATCGATCCGCGACTGGGCGCGGGCGACTTCTGGGGCTATACCGGCACCTCCGGCAACGGCAAGCGCGACAACTATGCCGCGGCGGTGGAGTTGCGCGTACCGATTTTCAGCATGCTGACCGCGGATCTCTCCGGCCGCTACGACCATTACAGCAACCAGGAAGCCAGCTCGGACAGCAAGGCGACCTACAAGCTGGGGCTCGAGTTCCGTCCGTTCGACACGCTGTTGCTGCGCGCCAACTATGCGACGGCGTTCCGCGCACCGGACATGGCGTACATCTTCCAGGGGCCGAGCGGGTTCTACAGCAGCACGACCGACTACTACAAATGCGAGAAGTACGAGGCCAGCACTCCCTTGCCGGACTGCACCTGGTACAGCTTCCAGTATCTTGGCTCGCAGCAGGGCAACCCCGACCTGAAGTCGATCACCGCCAAGTCCTGGGGCTACGGCCTCGTGTGGTCGCCGACCACCAGCCTGACCCTGAAGGCCGACTACTACAACGTCAAGATCGACAACGAAGTCAGCCCGCTCAGCGTCAGCGGCCTGCTGCAGAACGAAGCCGACTGCCGGCTCGGCACCCTCGATCCCGGCTCGCCGACTTGCATCGACGCGCTCAACCGCGTGCAGCGCACGGCGCCCAATGCCAATCCGCAGTTCTCGGAAAACATCACCCAGATCATCGTCGGGCCGATCAACGTGTCTCACGAGCGGGTGTCCGGCATCATCGCCTCGGGTGATTGGCGGGTGGACGCGGGCAGGTTTGGCGACTTCACCTTCGGCGCGCGCTACAACGTGACGATGGACCACACGTACCAGCAGTACCCGGGCGATCCGGACCACGATTTGCTGCATGAGCCGCGCTGGTCGAGCGAGTTCAAGACCATCGCCAATGCGTCCGTGACCTGGGACGTCGGCAAGTGGAGCACCACGATCCAGGGCCAGCGCTACGGTGCCACCCCGAATTACGCCGCGCAGGTCTATGGTTGGGAAGGTGGCGGCGACCAGTACTCGCAGGCGGGCACGGTCGGGCCGTGGTTCGTGTACAACGGCTCGGTCACCTACAACGTGACGCCGGACATCACGACCAAGCTGATCGTGCAGAACATCTTCGACAAGATGCCGCCGAAGGACCAGACGTGGGTGGGCTGGCCGTACTACAACCAGTTCAACTACACGCCCTGGGGCCGCGCCATTTGGCTGGACCTCAACATCCACTTCGGCAGCGGAAGCTGACGCGAAGCACCGAAGCAATGCACTCGGGGCCGGCAAACGCCGGCCCCTTTTTTTGGCCATGTGGCTGCGGGGCGCGCGGCCCGGAAAGCATCCGGAAATCAGTCGCCGGCGGCGAGGGCCTTCCGGAGTGGCTCCAGGTGCGACGCGTAGCGGCGCCATTCGCCGAGCGCCCGGCGGTGGATCGTCTCGCGGACCTGCGGACTGCTCAGCGTCGATACCGGATTCCGGTTGCGGGTGATGTCGTAGCAGCCAGCCTCGAACGGCAGCCCGCAGAACGACAGGACTTCGGCGGTAGCCGCTTCCGGGTCGGTGACGACCTGTTCATAATCGAGGTCGAGGATGGCTCCGGGCATCACCCCGCGCCAATGCGCCATCAGGCGCGCGTATTCGCGGAAATGCGCCGCCAAGGTATCCATGCCGTAGCTGTATGCGTACGACTCGCCGAACAGCGCCTTCCAGTTGGAATAACACACGTCCATGGCGTCGCGCCGCATGTGCAGGATCGGCGCGTGCGGGAGCGCCCGGTGGATCAGGCCGGCCAGCATGAAGTTGGGAGGCAGCTTGTCGACGTAGAAGCGTTTGCCGTTCGCGCGCCAGCGGCTCTGGGCGAGATAGCGCTGCCCGAGCAACCGGTAATCGAGGTCCGGGAGGCGCTCGAGCAGCTTTTCGTCCAGCAGATCCGCGCCGTGCGTGTCGGCGACCCAGCGCAACTGCCTGGGGAAATCCGGAAGCTCGCCCGGGCTCGCGACCTGTGAATGGTTGCCGAGGATGCGTTCCAGCAAGGTCGTGCCCGAGCGCGGCATGCCCACGATGAAGATCGGCTGTGGCCCCTCGTCGACCCCGGCCGCGGCTACGTCATCTTCCGTTGCCCGGACGAAGGCTTCATCGCAGGTTGTGATCAGCGCGTCAAAGCGGCGGCGTTCGCGCTCGCTGTCGTGCGGAACACGGGCCCGCATGATGTTGTTCCCGCGCACCAGCGCCGCCCATGCCTCGTCGCGCAGGTCCAGGTCGTCGAGTTCCTTGAAGCGGGCGAACTCGAGTGCCGCGTGGTGCTCGCTGCCCGGCTCGACACGCTCGAGCCTCGACGTGATCGCCTCGAGATGATTGTGTTCCGGGGTTTGCCGGCGCATGCGCGCGAGCGCCAGCGAGGCGCGCCCGTAGGTAGGGCCGATCCGGAGGCAGGCCTCGAGCTCGGCCTCCGCTTCGCGCATCCGGCCGTTGAATTGCAACTGCAGGCTCCGGAAGTACCTCACGTCGGGGCTGTCGAAGCCGAGTTGCAGCGCACGATCCATCAGTGCCAGCGCTTGCTCGTGCGTGCCCTGGAGTTGGTGCAGGTGCGCCAGCGCAACCAGCACGCCGCCATCGCGCGCATGCTCGATCGCCGGATGTTGCAGGCACTGGTGGACGCCCACCGATTCGCCGACCTGGTGCAGGCAATACGCCACGCGATGGACGATGGCCGGATCGTCCGGCAGGTACCGGGACGCCTGCACCAGTTCATCGCAGGCGTCACGCAGGTGTTCCTGCTCGAGCAGCACGCTGGCCAGCAACAGTCGCGCCTGGATGTCGTCCGGGCGGTGCACGAGCAGCGCCTCCAGCGCCGCCCGAGCCGCGGCAAATTGGCGCGAGGCGATGTAACGCTGCGCACGCTGCCACTGGCGCTCGAAGCGCGGCCCGCCCGGATGGGAGCTCATGCTGCCCCCAGCGCGCGCCGCAGCGGCTCGAGCTGGGACTGGTAGCGTCGCCACTCGCCGAATGCGCCACCGTGGAGACCCGCACGGACCTGCGCGGCGCTCAATGTCGCCACCGGTGCCGCGTTGCTGCGAATGTCCAGGCAACCGGGCTCCCAGGGCAGTCCGCAATGGGCGAACACCCGGCGCATCGCGGACTCGGGGTCGCTCACGAGGTCGGCATACGCGACATCCAGGATCGTCCCGGGCATCACCCGGTGCCAGTGCGCCATCATGCGCAGGTAATCCTGGTGGTAGGCGGCGAGGTGGGCCATGTCGTAGCTGTAGGCATAGGTCTCGCCGAAGAACGCGCGCCAGTTGGAAAAGCACAGGTCCATCGGATCGCGCACCATGTGCAGCAGCCGCGCGTGGGGCAACGCCGCGTGGATCAGGCCCGCCAGCACCCAGTTCGGCGGCTGCTTGTCGATGTAGAAGGACTTGCCCCGCGCGCGCCACTGCGTCTGCGCGAGGTAACGGCGCCCGACTTCCGCGAGGTCGAGATCCGGCAACCGCGCGAGGAACGCCTGTCCTTGCGTGTTGCTCGTGTCGGCTGCCCAGTGCAACTGGTGGCCGAAGTCCACCAGCTCGCCGGCGCTGGCCACGCCGGAATGATTCCCGAGCATCCGCTCGAGGACGGTGGTGCCGGAGCGCGCCATCCCGACGATGAAGATGGGCTGCGGTCCTTCGGCATTCACGGCTTCGTCCGTCCGTACCCTCTGTTGGTCGCAAGCGTCGATCAGCCGTTCGAGGTAGGTGTGCTGCGCAGCGGGGTCGAAGGGGTTGCGCGTCCGCATGATCGCGTTGCCGCGGGCGAGCGCGTCCCACGCTTCGCCGAAGCGACCGAGGTCATCCAGTTCCTTGGAGTGCGCGAATTCCAGCGCGGCGTGGTCGCGCGTACCCGGGGCGACGCGGGCAAGGCCCGCAGCCAGTGAATCGAGATGGTTGCTGTCCCTGGTTTGCTTGCGCAGCCTCGACAGGGCGAGCGCGGCGCGACCGGCGGCCGGGGCCTGCCGAACGCATGCCTCGAGTTCCGACTCGGCGTCCGCGAGGCGGCCGTTGAAATAGAGCTGCACCCCGTGATGGAAGCCGACCTCCGCGCCGTCCGCACCGGCCGCGATCGCCCGCTCGATCAATGCCAGCGATTCGACGTTTTCGTCCAGGCGCTGGCGGAAGTCCGAGAGGCGCAACAACAAGGCGGGCTCGGTGGCGCGGGCGAGCGCCGGCCGCGCCAGGCACTCGCGAGCGGCGACCACTTCGCCCACCCGCAGCAACGATTCCACCACGCCGCACAGTGCCTGCGATTCGTCCGGCGCTGCCTCGTTCGCGGCGAGCGCAAGCCGCACCGCGTCGCGAATCCGGTCCTCGCGCCACGCCAGGTCCGCCGCCAGCAGGCTCGTCCGGTAATCCGAGGGCGCCGCAGCCTCCAACGCCTCCAGTTGCACGCGGGCGGCCGCGACCTGGCCCTGCGCGAGGTACTGCGCGGCCCGCTCCCAGCGCCGCTCGACGGATCGGCTCATGGGCTCCCCACCGGATCCGGCCCCTGCGCCAGCACCCGCGCCAGCACGGACAGTTGCGGCTCATAGCGCCGCCATTCTCCGAATGCGCGGGTGTGCACGCGCCCACGCACCTGCGCCGTGCTCAACGTGGAGCTCGGCGCCGGGTTGCGCGAAATGTCGGCGCATCCGGGTTGCCATTCCAGTCCGCAGAACTCGAGGACCTTGCGCAGGGTCGCTTCGGGTTCGTGCACCAGGTCCGCGTAGTGGACATCCAGGATGGCGCCCGGCATCAATGCGTGCCACCGCGCCATCGTGCGGCGGTAATCGGCGCAGTAGCGGGCCAGCGTCGGCTGGTCGTAGCTCCAGGCGCTGGCATCGCCGAAGAACATGCGCCAATTGGAGAAGCACACATCCATGGGGTCGCGGACCAGGTTGAGGATCGGCGCCTGCGGCAACGCCGCATGGATCACGCCTGCAAGCGACCAGTTGGGCGAGTGTTTGTCGACGTAGAACCGCTTGCCCTGCGCCCGCCACTGCGTCTGCGCGAGGTAGCGCCGCCCGACTTCCGCGAAGTCGACGCCCGGCAGCCTCGCCAGCAGGACATCGGGATGGGCGTTGCTCGAGTCGGCGACCCAGTGCAACTGCGACCCCATGTCGGGCAACTCGCCGGTGACCCTGACTTCGGGATGGTTGCCGAGCATGCGTTCGAGCAGCGTCGAGCCGGAGCGTGGCATTCCCACGACGAAGATGGGCCGCGCACCGTCCACCGGGCGTGCGCTCGCGCGCCGGATGCCGGGCACGCATTGCTCGAGGAACCGATCGAGACCCGCGCTTCGCTGTTCGGCCTGGTCCCGCAAGCGCGCGTACATCAGGGCATTGCCATGGGCAAGCGCCTCCCACGCTTCCTGGTCGCGCCCGAGATCCTCCAGCGTCTTGTAGCGCGCGAATTCGAGCGCCGCGTGGTCCGTCCCGCCCGGCTTGACCGCATCCAGGCTGCGCGCGATCAACTCCAGGTGATTGTGGTCGGGCGTCTGGGTCCGCAGGCGCACCAGCGGCACCGCGACGTGTCCATGGCCGGGCGCCCGCGCCAGCGATTCCGCAAACGAAGCTTCGGCCTCTGGGAGGCGCCCGTTGAACATCAGTTCCTCGCCGCGCCGGAACTCGAGTGCGGGCGAGCCGTGGCCTTGCGCCTGCGCGCGATCGAGCAGGGCCAGCGCTTCGGTGTGCTCCTCCAGGCGTTTGCGATGGCCGGCAATCCGCATCAGCAGCAGGGGGTCTTCGCACGCCGCGAGGGCCGGGTGCTCCAGCAATTCCCGCGCCGCGACGATCTCGCCGGTGACCAGCAGCACGGCGACCACGGTGCAGAGGGTCTCCGGATCCGTGGACCCTGCGCGCGCCGCCTCGAGGGCGAACGCCGCGCCCTCGCGAATCCGGTTTTCGCGCCAGGCGATCTGGGCGGCGAGCAGGTGCGTCAACGCCGCAGCCGGTTCGTGGATGCGCATCGATGCCAATGCGTGGTGCGCAGCATCGAGCTGGCCACGCAGCAGGTGCTGGCGCCCTTCGAGCCAGCGCGGATTGGAGGACGGGCCGGCGGGCTGGGCCGTTGATGCCATCACAGCAGTGCGATGTCGGCGATCGCGTCGAAGCGGGCCTTGATCCTTGCCAGCAGCGAGACGCGGGCGGCGCGCAACTTCGGATCCTCGGCCATCACCATGACCTCGTCGAAGAAGCGGTCGATCGGCGCCTGCAACCGGGCGAGGCGCGCCAGCGCGCCGGCGTAATCGCGGTCGGCGGCGGCGACATCCAGCCGGGGCGCGTTGTCGCTGCGCGCTTCATCCAGCGCCTGCGCCAAGGCCTGCCCGGCCGGTTCGCACAACAGCTCCGCGTCCAGTTCATGCCGTGCCGCGGCTTCCGCGTCGATGCCTTCCTTGCGCAGGATGTTGGCGACGCGCTTGTTGGCGGCGGCGAGCTG
>DASSNH010000221.1:0-3176 GCA_035701405.1 Rhodanobacteraceae bacterium | reverse complement strand
TTGATCAACTCGGCCTGCTTGACGAGGCTGTCCGCGACCTTGCGCTGGCTCGCGGTCATGGCGGTGTACTGCTTCTCCGCTTCCGCCGACATGCCCGCCAGCTTGGTTTTGGCCTTGGCAATGCCAGCATCCATGCTGGTCGTGTCTACCGTCAGGTAGATTGCGGCAGTGCCAAGGTTTTCGCCTTCAACGGCCATGGGTCATTTCTCGTTGATCGCTTCAAGTGCGGCGGTTTCGATGATGCGGATGCAGCCCATCATGTCCTCGAAGTCGTCGCCGGTTACGCCGGTGCGGTCGAGCTCGTGGAAGATCACGCCGTAATCCAGCCCAACCGGACCCGCCGCGCCCACGCGCCACTGCGTGCAGTGATGGATGAACAACTGGATCGGGGGCCAGTTCTCGGGCCAGAGATCGACGTGCGGCTCGGGAAAGTCATCTGGCGTCACGCCGAAATCGCCAAGCTCCGCCGTGGTCGGGCGCCGCCAATACAGCGCCTGCACGGCGGCCGTCAATTTCCCTTGCGGGCCACCGTCAAGGCTTCGGTGTAACCGGACACGATGGCCCAGTCGACGCCGGGTTGTGCTTCCTGCAGTTTTTCGATGGTGCCGGCTTCGAGTGGCGCGTCCGCGTCCCATGATTCGACCAGCTGCAGCAACGCATCCGCGACTGGCACGTCGCCGCTTCGCACCTTTTCCAGCAGTGCGATGTATTCCGAGCGCGGCTTGTGGCGATAGACGACGTTGAGCGTCTGCTCGCGTCCCTGGCCAACGATGACCAGGGACGCCTTGAACGTCGGGTTGGGTTCGATCGAGAACATCACGCACCTGCCGCGTAGCGGGTCAACGGCGACACCAGCGAGAACGTGGCTGTGTTTTCCATGTTCTTGTTGAGATCCATCGACGGATCCGCGTCGAATGACGGGTATACCGCGTAGTACAGGGTGTCGCCGGATGGCAGCACCGCCTTCAGGATCACGATCGACTGCGCCGCGTCGGCCTTGGAGAGCGCGTCATACCACGCGAGCGCCGGGTCGTAGTCCAGCGTCAGGGTCAGCGTTTTCGCATCCTTGAAGGTCGGGCGTTGCTTCTGGGTGCTGGACGGGTCTTCGGCGTATTGCCACTTGTAGAACTGCTGGGTGCCGCCAGACTTCTGCACGTTGGTTACCTGCGACAACTGCACCCACGTCGAAACAGGGGTGAAGTCGCCAGCGCCCTGCCCGGCCGGGTACTTCGTGGTATCGGTGGTATCGATGCCTTCGAGCTCGAACGAAGTGCTGGCAACCATGCCGGTGGTCTTGGCGACGCGCTCGTTCAGAGCGGCCCAGCCCGAAGTGATCAGGCCCACGGTGCCATCGGTAGGCGGCGCAGCGGCGCTGCACACGGGCGGCGCGGCGTTGGTGACGGCGGTGAAGGGAACGGCCGCGGAAAAGGCGGTCGATACGCTGAAGGTGGTGCCATTGGGAAAGCTCTGCATCTTCGTGTCCTCGGCGGGTTGAACAAAAAAACCGGCACGAGGCCGGTGGTGGGATCAACAGGTGAAACGGTGAATCAGGGTGGATAATCGATGTCGAAGTCCTGCCTCGCGCCATACAGCGCGAGGTATTCGTGGTATTGGGAAATGGCGGCGGCCACGGTACGCACGTTCAACGTGCTGGCCATGAGCGCCACGCGGACCTGCCGGATGAGCGTCGAGGCTTCCAGCCGTGTCTTGGCCCATACAAGGACCTGCACGCGCGCGTTGTCGTTCGCGGGGAGCGTCTTGTCCGCATAGTCGAGCGCCTTGCCGCCCACCTGCTGGTAGATGATGCAGGGAAACACCGGCGGCTCCGGCGTGATGTCCGGATACACGTTTCCGCTCACCAGCGGCGAAAGGATCGTGAACAGGCTGGCTTCGAGGCTCACGCTTTCGCCTCGCGCAAGAGCTCCGGCAGCCGTTCACGGCCGCGTTCGAACATCGCGGCCCGGGCAGGCACGAGTGCCACGTTGTAGGCGGGTCGCAGGAACGGGTGCGCCGGCACCCACTTCGGCGTTTTCAGCGGAATGTTGGTCGGAATGCCGTTCACGATCTTGTTCAGGCGCCAGTGGCCGAATTCCAGCAAGTGGCCGTGCGGCGCAATCTTGCTGTTCCACGAAATGCCGTAGGTGACGTGGCCGCTGTCGGACAGCCGCTCCTTGAATGCCAGGTAGATCGCCGACTTCAACAGGCCCGGCACCGGCGGAATGTCCACGTTCTTGCCGCCCGCAAGCCCGGTAGAACCGTCGTATTCCGGCGCGAGCGCCTTCGCGGTGTCGCGCATGATCTTGCCGCCGGCGACGCCCATCGAGCGCGCCAGGCTCACCGAAAGCTGGCCGCCCAGCTTCGACAGCGAGGCCTGCACCGCGCGATCGTCGAACAGTTCCGTACCAGCCATCAGTTCTCGACCTCGACAATGAAGCCGAGCGAAGCAATCCAAACGATCGCCGGAATTCCCAAGATGCGTGCGGTACGCCGATGGCGCATGCACCACTTTACGAACCGCTTCGACCACTCGCGCTGACGGAAACGAAGCGTGATCGTTGCATGCTCAATCGTCATAGCGACCTGCCTCACAAACGAGATCAGTCCAGACGCGCCCCGCGTAATCCATGCGCACCTGCAGGATGTCGAAGGTCGCACCGTCGTACAGCACGCGCATTCCGGCGACGATGCCGGCCAGGAAGCGGATGCGGAACGAGTAGGCATCCAGCGACATCGCGACGCCGTCGCGCGGCAGCGTCTTCCGGATCGAGGCCATGCCGGTCTCGCCCTTGATGTTGGCCCAGACCGTGGCTACGTTCGTCCAGGTGTCGATCGGCTGGCCCGCCGCGTCCACGCCGGATTGCTTGGCCTGGATCGTGATCTGGCGGTTCAGCGAGCCGATGTCGAGGATGGACATGCGTCAGAACTCGAAGGTCGTGAACTCGTCCAGCAGCCGGTCGGTGAAGGCCTGCACGCCACCGATCACGGGTTCCAGCGATGGTTCATCGCGCGCGACGTCGAAGGTACCAAGACGCAGCTTCATCCACGACTTGATGCCCTCCGGGACCGCGCCCAGGAAGCTGGTGCCGGTGCCGGCGTTGGTGAGCGCGATCGCGGCGCCCCCAGCAGTCGCGGAAAATGTGTAGATGCCGGGTCCGACCACCGACTGCACGAAATAA
>DASSNH010000220.1:0-4095 GCA_035701405.1 Rhodanobacteraceae bacterium | reverse complement strand
GCGGCCGCGATCGCCTGGACCTCGGCCCGGATGATCACCCACGACGACCTGCTCGAGGGGTGGTTCGACGCCCACGATCCGCTGCGTTACCTGGTGGACGCGGTGCTGGTGGCGGGGGTGGCCGGGGTCGGCTGGTGGATGCGGCGCCGCGCGGGCGCGGCCAAGCCGGGGTAGCGCTTCGCTGCGGAAGAATATTGCGGACGTGCCAAACGGGTGGCAAAAAGAGCTTTTGACGCGGATAAACGCGGAACAATGATCTTTGCGGTGCTTGTCCGCGTGGGACGTGTCCATTGCTCCCGGCGCTTGCCTCGCGAGGTGGGAGACTTCAGAACGACGAGTCCGGCTGCTCCAGGAACGCGAGTTCCTCGGGGGTGGACCGGCGCCCGAGGATCGCGTTGCGGTGCGGATAGCGGCCGAAGCGATCGATGATCGCCTTGTGTTTCAGTTCGAACTCGTAGTTGCGCTCGAGGCCAGATTGCCGGAACAGCCGCTCGGCATCCACGTGGATCACCCGCGATTCGGAATGCATGAAAGGCATGTACAAGAAGGCGCGGCGTGCCGCCGGCAGCTCCCGATCGGCGCCGGCGTGGATCGCCTCCTGCGCGAGCACCAGCGCCACGACGTCACAGGCGAAGGCGCGCGGATCGCCGCGAAACAGGTTCCGCGGAAACTGGTCCAGCACGATGACCTCGGCGAGCCGCCCGTCGGCGCCCGTCCGCCAGGCTGCGAGCTCGCCGCGCGCGGCCGCCGCGTAGGTGTCCGCGAAGTGTTCGCGTATCGCGGCATCGAATACGTCGTCGCGCTTGAAATGCTGTTCCGGTGTTGCCTCTTCGAACCAGAATCGCAGGATTTCCCCGGGCGTCATCCGTTCCTCACAACCACTTGTTGGCCGGCTTTTCGCGGAATGCTGCGGCGATCATGCCGCCGTCGAAGCCGGGCGGCGCTTCGCCGTTGGCGGCGTAACGGTAGATGGCGGCCTGGTAGATCGTTTGCAAGGTCGACTGCACCAGCCCGAGCGCGATGAGCCAGACCACGAGGACCGCCCCCGCCGCGAGCAGCGCCGCCGGGCCGAACTTCGCCGCCACGGTGAACAGCAGGATCGCCGGCAAGATTCCGAACAGCGCGAAGATCAGGCCGAAACTCACGTTGCCGATGATCTGCTCGCCCCAGGTCCGCTTGAGCATCTCCACCGAGCGGCGGTACGACTCGATTGGGCCGCTGCCTTCGACCACCAGCACCGGCACCACCAGGAACGAGGTCACCGACCAGGCCATCCCGAGCAGACCGACGATCAGCTTGCCTATGAACCCGACCCGTTCCTCGAGCATCCGCAACAGCATGCCGACGCTGCTCGCGAGCAACGCCCAGCCGCAGATCTGCGGCAGCCGCTGCCAGGCGAAGGCGAGGCCGTAGCCGATCGTCGGCTGCTCGCCATCCATCTGTTTCAATACGCACGCGATCAGGCCCGCGTTGAAGAAGATGATCACGAAATACGCGAGGAAATAGAACACGAACATCGCCAGGTACATCTGTGGCGACGCGTGCCACTGCGCGGCCGCATGGACGGGCCCGCCCATCGCGACGAACATCGGAACCGCGAACAACCCGATCACCGCCGCCAGCGCAATGCCGGAAACCAGCGGAAACACCACCAGCCGCTTGTCCTGCACCAGCAGTTGCCACGAAGCGCCCATCAACCGCCAGGTCCGCGCGAACTTGCCCATCTCGCCACCTCCCCCGCTACACGGAATGTTTCGTACGACCGCCTGCCCCGCCGACGGGGCCGCTCACAGGTACTTCTTCATCCAGTCGACCCAGCGCCGGTACACGTCGGTCTGCTGCACGATGTCGCCCGGGAAATGCGTGTCGGCCGGATACGCCCAGAACTCGACCGTGACGCCGTTGTCGCGCAACGCGTGGTACCACTCGTAACTGTTCACCAGCGGCACGTTGGGATCGCCGACGTCGCCCATGATCAGCGTCGGCGCCTTGACCTGGTGGGCGTACATGATCGGCGACTGGCTCCGCCAGATGTCGCGGTACTCGGGGGACCATGGCGAGCCGCCGAAGAAGTACAGGTCGCCCATCTGGTAGTAGGCGATCGTGTAGTCCATCACCCAGTCGGTCAGCGCCGCACCCGACACCGCGGCCTTCCACACGTCGTAGTGGCCGGTCAGCCAGGTGGTCATGTAGCCGCCGTACGACCATCCCGACACGCCGACACGACGGGTATCCACGACGCCGAGCTTCTCGACCGCCGCGAGTCCCGCCATCACGTCCTTGCCGGGGCCGTCGCCGGTGTCGCGGAAAATCGCGTGCTGGTACGCGTCACCCAGGTTGATGCTGCCACGATAGTTCGGCTGGAACACCAGGAATCCGGCCGCCGCCAGCAGTTGCGGGAGCGGCGAGAAGCGCACGGTGGAGGCACCCTCGGGGCCCCCGTGGATCACCAGCACCAGCGGATACTTGCGGCCGGCGTGGTAGCCGACCGGGTACGTCAGCACGCCGTCTTCGTGGAAGCCGCCCGGTCCGGTCCAGTCGATCGCTTCGCTGCGGCCGAGCGCAAGGTCGTCCACGAACGCGTTGATGCGCGTCAGCCGCCGCGGCTTGGCGTGCGCCGACGCCATCACGTACAGCTCGTCCGGATGGGAAGCCGTGCTGCCGATGAAGGCGATTTCGCCATTCCTGGCGACGCTCAAGTCGTTGCCCGGCAGCACGTCGCCGAGATCGAGCACGCGCGCCGCGCCGTGCAGCGGCTGCTCCCACAGCACCGAGCGGGTGCCGAGTTCGCCCTGCAGCAGCAGCGACTCGCCATCCGGAAGCCATGCGTAGGCATTGATGTTGCGCGAGAGTGCAGCCGTTGCGTCGCGCGTCGCGCCGGCGCCGCCGACGTACACCGCGTTGCCGTTGTTCTGGTCGCCGTTGCGCGGGCGCAGGAACGCGAAGGCGTTGCCGGCGGGCGCATAGGCGAAGGCGCTGGCGCCGTGTTCGTCCACCAGTGTTGCGGGCTTGCCGTGGCCTTGCGCCGGCACCGAGGCGATCACCGATTGGAACGACGGACCCCAGTACGCACCGGGGAACTTCGTGAACGCGATCGAGTGGCCGTCGCGGCTCCACGCCAGCGGTGTCGCGCCTTCCTGCTCGGTCTGCAGCGAATAGTCGCCATCGGTCAACCGGACCGGTTTCCCGCCCTCGGCGGCGACCACCCACAGGTGCCAGGGCGCGACGGCCTTGCGCAGCAGGAAGTTGCCGTCGGTCACCTGGAACACCTTGTTGTGCGCCTTGATGTCCTTCTCGTTGACCGGCGGATCCTGCGTTATGAAGGCGAGCCGCCCGCTGTCCGGGCTCCAGGTGAACTCGACCACGTCGTTCTTGCCTTGGGTGATCCGGCGCGCGTCGCCACCGGCGAGCGGCATCACGTAGATCTGGTCCTGCTTGGTGTCCGGGTCCTTGGCGATGAACGCGAGGCGCGTGCCATCGGGCGACCAGCGCGGCGACGACACGTCTTCGCGACCGCGGGTCCAGGCGCGACTCGTGCCGCTCGCGACATCCACGACCTCGATCGCGGTGTCGTGCTTGTCGGTTTTCCAGTTCGGCGTGGTTGCGACCATCGCCACCGTCTTGCCGTCCGGCGAGAGCTGCGGATCGGAAAGCCGCACCAGCTTCCGCAGGTCCTCGAGCTGGAACGGCGACGCCGCCGCGGCCAGCCCCGGCAACCCGGCCAACACCACCACCGCAAGCAACCACCACCTGTGCGCGCGAATCACGGCAGTCCCCCGAGCTTGCGCCATGCGGGCGCGCGGCAAGCATAGCGCAACGGATGCCCGGCTTGCCGCGGCCCGGCTGCGGCGGCATGCTCGCCGGAATGACCTCGTCCGCCGCCGCCACCCACTACCCACACCTGTTCGCGCCGCTCGACCTCGGCTTCTGCACACTGCCGAACCGCGTGCTGATGGGATCGATGCACACGGGCCTCGAAGATCGCGCGCGCGATTTCGGGAAACTTGCCGAGTACTTCGCCGCGCGCGCCCGCGGCGGCGTCGGCTTGATGGTGACGGGCGGTTTCTCGCCGAACATCGAGGGTTGGCTGAAACC
>DASSNH010000219.1:0-4214 GCA_035701405.1 Rhodanobacteraceae bacterium | reverse complement strand
AAATCGATCAACTCGACCAGTACCCCGGCCTTGTCCGCCGCGACGACCTCGACCATGTATGGCAGCAGGTGGCTTTGCTCGTCGCGCGCTTCGGTGCGGTAGCTGAGCAGGTGCAGGTTCTCGTCGCGCCCGATCCGCGCGAGCGCGGTCTCGAGCTTCGCGATGGCATCCCAGGCGCCCCTGGCCAGCAGCAGCACCGACACGTCGGCGCCGACCGTCGCCACCCGCGATTCGACCAGGTTGCAGCCGGCGTCCGCGATCCGCCGGGACAGCACCAGCAGCGGCGATTGGCGCGCCGGTGCGACGGCCTGGATCAGCAACTGGTGACCGGGGGCGGGACGTGGGCTGGAGCGGTTCAAGGTGGTGACTGGCTTGACGGTCACGCGTGCCAGCATAGTGGCGTCGGCCTCGGAGTGCAGCCGCGACGCGCGGGTAACGGGCAGAGCTGAACCCGCGCAGCGTTTTCCGCCGAGGTGAAAAACCCGGGACTTTCACGACAGCGGCCGGCGGCAATTCGCCGATTCGATTGTCCTATGATGTGACGTTTGGATGAGATGGAGCACCCCGTGGACATTGCCGGCAGCCTGTGCGCCATCGCGACGCCGTTCGACGCGAGTGGTGCGCTCGACCTGGATGCATTCGCCCGCCTGGTCGACCATCAACTCGACGGGGGCACGCAGGGCATCGTAGTCGCTGGCTCCACGGGCGAAGCGCACATGCTCGACGAGGGCGAGTACGAGCGACTGCTGGCGTTCGCGATCGAACGCGTGGCGCACCGGGTGCCGGTGATCGCGGGCACGGGCGAGGCGGCCACCGCGAAGACCATTGCGCTGACCCGCCGCGCCAGGTCGCTGGGCGCCGACGCCGCGCTGGTGGTGACACCGTTTTACGTGCGCCCGACCCAGGATGGCCTGCGGCGCCATTTCGGCGAGGTCGCCGCCCGTTGCGACATTCCGGTCGTGATGTACAACGTGCCTTCGCGCACCGGCTGCGACATGCAACCCGAGACCGTCGCGGAGCTGCGCGATGCCGCCGGCATCGCCGGAATCAAGGAAGCCGTGGCGACTTCCGAGCGGATCCGCGTGATCGCGCAACTCCAGCGCCCGGGTTTTGTCTATCTATCGGGCGACGATGGCAGCGCAGCCGAGGCGATGCTGGCCGGCGCGGGAGGCGTGGTCTCGGTGGTGACCAACCTGGTCCCGAAGCGGTTCCGCGCCCTGTGCGATGCCGCGCGCGGCGGCGATCGCGAGGCGACGCAGCGACACGCGTCGGGGATCGAGCCGCTGCTGGATGCACTCGAATGCGCGCCCAATCCGATACCGGTCAAGGCCGGGCTCGCGGAGCTCGGGCTGTGCGGCGCCGCGCTGCGGCTGCCCCTGGTCGAACTGCCGCCGGGACCAGAACGCACCCGCTTGCGCGACGTGCTGGTGACCCTCGCTGGCGCCGCCGCGCCCTGATCATGCACAATGCGCCCATGAAACGACTCCCATTGCTGTTTTTCCTGCTCGCGCCGGTCGCCTTGGCGGGTTGCCAGACCATCAAGGCCCACAACCCGTTCAGGCACAAGGAACCGGCCTACAAATCCGCGCAACAGGAGCAGCCGCTGGAAGTGCCACCGGGCATGGACCAGCCGGCGACCAGCGAGGCGCTCGCGATTCCGGGTGAGGAAGCCAGTGCCGCGGCCGCAGCGCCGGCAGCGGGCGCGCCGCCGATGACGTCCATGGCACCGCCCCCCGCGGGCGTCGCAACCGCTGCGCAGGGTGCCGAAGGCAGCACCAGCATGGTGCTTGCCGATACGCCCGACAGCGCCTACCACCGGGTGGGCCTGGCGCTGGAGCGTGGCGAACTGGGGCAGGTGACGGCGCACGACGACGCGGCGCGCACCTACCAGGTCGCAATCAACACCACGGTGACCAAGAAGGAAGAGGGCGGCTTCTTCCACCGCCTGTTCCACCGCAGCAAGAGCGAAACCGTGGCCGGTGACGTCACCGTCACCGTCGCCCCGCAGGGCAACGGCAGCCTGGTGGAGGCGGCCGGCAATCCCGACGCGGCGGCGCGGGTCATCGAGCTGCTGAAGCAACGGTTGAAGTAGCGAGGCGACCATCCGGTTCGCCGCCAGGCCTCGAATTTCCGGGATCGCAAGGCGGGCACTGCCCGCCGCATGTGGACCGGGAGGCGCGCGCCGTCCGGCGACGCGCTTGCCGCTTACCGTTCCAGCAGCGGCAACTTGTCCGGCTTGCCGTCCCACTCCTTGGCATCGGGCGGCGGATCCTTGCGCTCGGTAAGCACCGGCCAGCCCTTCGCCAGTTCGGCGTTCAGCGCGATGTAGTGTTCCTGGCCGGCCGGCACGTCGTCCTCGGGAAAGATCGCGTTGGCCGGGCATTCCGGCTCGCAAAGCGTGCAGTCGATGCACTCGTCCGGATCGATCGCGAGGAAGTTCGGTCCTTCATGGAAGCAATCGACCGGACACACCTCCACGCAGTCGGTGTATTTGCACTTCACGCAGTTGTCGGTGACGACGAAGGTCATTGGGAGCAGGGACTCGCAATCAGTATGCGATGACACGACATCATCGCACACATGCGGCTTCAATCGAAGCGGCCGTGAACGCTTCGCCCTGAGCGGCTTTCGTGGAAAGTCAGGGCAGGAAGCCCGTTCCGGTGTGACAGGTGGCGGTCGCGTGTGTCGTCGTATCGCCCCGGAACGGAGCAGCAATCAGGGACGATTGCACAAATACTGGCGCTCCCTGCGAGACTCGAACTCGCGTTACCGCCGTGAGAGGGCGATGTCCTGGGCCACTAGACGAAGGGAGCGTCGGGCACCGGAGCGCGGTAGTATAACGGACTTCGTGCCCGGATCCGGCCACGATTTCGCATGGACGTCCCCGTTTGAGTTCCGATTCGACAGCATCCGACCCCCTCCTGTCCGACGCGTGCGTGATTCCGCGCGACCGGCACAACGTTTCCCGCAAGCAGATCAGCCGCGGCGCGCTGCGCGTCCTGTACGGACTGAAGGACGCCGGCTTCCGCGCCTGCCTCGTCGGCGGTGCGGTGCGCGACCTCCTGCTGGAACGCCAGCCCAAGGATTTCGACGTCGCCACAGACGCCACGCCGGAAGACGTCAGGAAACTGTTCCGCAACTGCCGGCTGATCGGCCGCCGGTTCCGCCTGGCGCACGTGGTGTTCGGGCCGGAGATCGTGGAGGTCGCGACCTTCCGCGGCACCGGCGACGGCACCGGCAGCGGTGACCGCCACGTGGTGAACGGCCGGATCCTGCGCGACAACGTGTGGGGCACGATCGAGGAGGACGCGCTGCGCCGCGACTTCCGCGTCAACGCGCTGTATTACGACATCGCCGACTTCAGCGTGATCGACTTCGTCGGTGGCATGGAAGACCTCGAGCAGAAGCGGCTGCGCCTGATCGGGGACCCCGCCACGCGCTACCACGAGGATCCGGTGCGGATGCTGCGCGCTGCCCGGCTCGCGGCCAAGCTTGGGTTCACGATCGATCCCGAAGCGGCCGCTCCGTTCGCGACACTCGGACACCTGCTGTGCGATGCGCCGCCAGCGCGGCTGTTCGACGAATGCCAGAAGATGTTCCTCGCGGGCTACGGCCTCGCGAGCTTCCGCACGCTGGTGGAATACGGCCTGCTGGAACACCTGTTCCCCGGTACGGCGCGCGCGCTGGCGCACGACGAATCGGGCAGCCTGCGCGCGATGATCGAGCGCGGCCTCGGCGGCACCGATGCACGCGTCGCCGAGCGCCGTCCGGTGACGCCGGCCTTCCTGTTCGCGGTCCTGTTATGGGGCGAGGTCGCGCAGCTCGCCGCACGGCTGCAGGCGGAGGGCACGGTTCGTTCGCTGGCCTGGCAACGCGCGGCCCACCGGGTCATGGCCGAACAGGGCGCGCGGGTTGCGATCCCCCGCCGCTTCGCGTACGCGATCGAGGAAATCTGGGCATTGCAGCCGCGCTTCGCCGAGCGCACCCGCAAGCGGGTTTTCCGGCTGATGGCGCATCCACGGTTCCGCGCCGCCTACGATTTCCTGTTGATGCGCGCGGACGAATCCGAAGACCTGCGCGAATCGGGCGAATGGTGGACCCGGGCGCAGGAACTTTCGGCCGACGAACTTTCCGCGTCGCTCGGCCCCAAGCCGGCCGCGGGTCATGCCGGCGAACCGGCCGCCAAGCCGAAACGCCGGCGGCGGCGCGGCGGC
>DASSNH010000218.1:0-7049 GCA_035701405.1 Rhodanobacteraceae bacterium | reverse complement strand
ACCGCAACGCGCCGGTGCATCAGGCCGTATTCGCTGAAGATCGGGCGCAGGGCCTCCACCTTGGCGGCATAGCGGCCGTCCAGCGGCGAAAGGGCGGTTAGCGGGTCGAGTTGCATGGACGGCCCTTGTGAGATGGGAAATTACCCCGTTCGTTGAGCGTAGCTCGCAAGGCGAGCGGAGTCGAAACGCTCAGCCACCCCGTTTTCCCTTCGACTTCGCGATCTGTGGATCGCTACGCTCAGGGCGAACGGGTGGAGGATGCGCCATTGTAGCGTCAGCTGCTCGTTATAATGAGTGGCTTTCCTGTCTGGATTTTCCGCAATGCCGAACTTCCGCACCGAGCATGACAGCATGGGTGAACTCAAGGTACCCGCAGACGCACTGTGGGGCGCGCAGACCCAGCGCGCGGTGGACAATTTCCCGATATCCGGGCTGACCTTGCCGCGCGATTTCATCCGCGCGCTGGGCCTCATCAAGGTGGCGGCGGCGGATGCCAACCTGAAGCTCGGTCACCTGAAGTCCACGCAGGCCGCAGCGATCCGCAAGGCCGCGCAACGCGTCGCCGGCGGCGAGTTCGACTCGCACTTCCCAATCGACATTTTCCAGACCGGGTCGGGCACCTCCAGCAACATGAATGCCAACGAGGTGATCGCGCACATCGCCTCGCAGGGCGGCAAGGCGAAGATCCACCCGAACGACCACGTCAATTACGGGCAGAGCTCCAACGACGTCATTCCGACCGCGATCCACGTCAGTGCTTCGCTCGCGGCGCGCGAACAGTTGTTGCCGGCGCTGAAGCACCTGCAGGGGACCATCGACCGGCGGGCGCGCGGCCTGAAGAACGTCGCCAAGACCGGCCGCACGCACTTGATGGACGCGATGCCGGTGACGTTCGGGCAGGAACTTTCGGGCTGGTCGGCGCAGGTCGGTTCCGGCATCGCACGCATCTCGGACGCCTTGCAGCGGATGCAGCGCCTGCCCCAGGGCGGCACCGCGGTCGGCACCGGCATCAATGCCGATCCGAAGTTCGCGAGGGCCTTTTGCCGGGAATTGTCGAAGGCGACGAAGGTCAGGTTCACCTCGATGGACAATTTCTTCGAGGGCATGGCATCGCAGGATGCGGCCGTGGAACTCTCGGGCCAGTTGAAGACGCTGGCGTGTTCGCTGATGAAGATCTCCAACGACCTGCGCTGGATGAATTCCGGGCCACTCGCGGGACTCGGCGAAATCGAGCTGGTCGCGCTGCAGCCGGGTTCGTCGATCATGCCGGGCAAGGTCAACCCGGTGGTGCCCGAAGCGATGACCATGGTGTGCGCGCAGGTGATCGGCAACGACGCCACGATCACGATCGGAGGGCAGGCCGGCAACTTCCAGTTGAACGTGATGCTGCCGGTGGTCGCCTACAACCTGTTGCAGTCGATCACGATCCTCGCGAACGCCTCGCGGCTGCTGGCCGACAAGGCCATCGCGGGCTTCACGGTCAACAAGCAGCGCGTGGACGAGGCACTGGCGCTGAACCCGATCCTCGTGACCGCGCTGAACCCCGTGATCGGATACGAGAAGGGCGCCGCGACCGCCAAGCAGGCCTACAAGCAGAAGCGTCCGATCATCGACGTGGCGCTGGAAACGACAGGCTTGTCCAAGGCGGAATTGAAGAAGCTGCTCGATCCGGTCGCGTTGACCAGGGGCGGCATCCACGGCAAGTAGGACGGGCATCGCCCGCCGCCTGCGGCTGCGCACGCCACCAAGTAGGGCGGGCAATGCCCGCCGATTGCCCTACGGCGCTGAAGTTGCGCCACGGTAGGGGTTGGCAGGCACATCCTCGCCCGCGATTGCTGGCACTTTCGGCCACTTCCATGCATGCCAGACGACCAGCAGTTGCAGGATGATTTCGACGATGGCCAGCGCTTCGTAAAACCACCATCCGCCCGCCATGAAAAACAGGACGATGGCGGTGTAGACGAGTCCGAGCAGGATGTTGAGCCAGCGGTTCACGGTTGGCGGCAACAACAACGAGAGCGCAACCATCAACGCCGGGAACGTGATCAACGCGGAGGTGCCGAGCAGGACGCCTTGCGTGGTCGGGCCGAGCGAACCCATCTGGCCTTCGAGCATGGCCTTCAGCGTGCCCGGCACGAACAGCCCGAAGTAATCGCCGTAGATGTAGCAAAGCATCACCGAAGCCCACAGTGCGGACAACTTCAACTGCACGGGCGGATCGAAGTGTTGCAGTGCATTGGTTCGTGGCATGTCAGGTACTCGTGGCGGGGAAAGGTACCGGCCGGCCGCGCAAGGTGGGGCGCGCACCCAACACGAGCAGCCACAACATGAACAGGATCTCGATGAGTTGCAGCGGCATCGAGACGCTGGTGACGATATCGTCGAATTGTGGCAAGACCGACCAGGTAACGCTTTGCGCGAGGTAGGCCAATCCATTGAGGATCAGCCCCCAGCCGAAAACCTTCGGCAGGAATCCCGAGCGCAGCACCAGCCACGCCAAAGGCAGCAGCCACAAGCCCCAGAACACCATCGCGGCGCCGATTTCCTGACCATGCAGTTTCAGGAACAGCAGGGCCAAGGCATCGCGCTGCGGCTGGTCGAATACGGAGAGGAAATCCGGCCCGCGCGCGATCAGCAATACCGCGGCGTCATTCAATACGTTGAAGAAGTAGAGCGCTGCGGGAAGGACGCCGCCCAAAATCACCATCAGCGTCGCCAGCTTGCGGTCGACGTTCGCGAACAACCTGTGAAGCGCCAGCGTGAGAAAGAGCATCAGCACGCCCGACGCCAGGTCGCAGAAGATGCCGAAGCGGAACAGCGTTTCGTGCGCCGCGACATTCGCGATGGTCGCACCGGTGTCGCCGGACACGAACAGCTTCGCCGGGATGTAAACCAGGCGGACCGGTGCGGCGAGGATTACCAGAAGGTACAGCAAGCCAGCGCAGCGCGCGTTCCGATTCAACTCATTCACCGGCGTCGTTCCGCGCGTTGGCGACATCGAAACCGTCGGCCACATCCTTGCGGCAGTCCTCGATGTCCGCTTGCGTGAGCGTCGCGTAGGGCGCAAATGCGGGGAGATCGCCAGCCAGTTGCCGCTGCGCGGCCATCAGATCCGGAAGACGATCGCACAACTTGGCAGTGGCTTCGCGCACGCCGGCGAGCCGCTTTTTCATGCGGGCTTCGATCGCGTCGTCCGAGGCTCCGGACAACGCGGCGAACACCATCGGCACCACGGCGCGGCGGCCGACATCGACGCCCTCGTGGCCGATCGCAATGCCTTGGCGCGCGATGGCGATGTATTGGGCGCGGTAAGCCGAGACCTCCCGGCGCTGTTGCGGAGTCAGCGCGACGGCCTTGCCGGCGACCAGGAAATCGCCTTGCGGGGTGATGGCGGCGTCCGGGACATCGTCCGCCTCGGCGGTAAGCGTCACTTTGCCGGTCGCGAGCTGCCGCGAGGCCGCGTCGAGCTCATGGTCGGCACTGACGAAGGCCGTGCAGGCGGTGAGCAGCACGAGGCTGCAGGAGAGGGCGGTGATGCGCGCGAGATGGGCAAGCTTCATGGCAGTGTCCTCGTTGAATGACTCGAGCCGGCGCGACATGCGCGTCCGCAACGCGACATCCCCTGGATGTCAGTCTTTGTCGTCGTGCAGCGCGTCCGTACGGCATTCGTCGATCTTCGCCGGCGTAAGGTCCGCGTACGGCCTGAAGGCAGGCAGTTCGGAGGCGAGTTTCTGCTGGCTGTCCCGCAACGCGGGCAGACGATCGCAGATTTGTGCGGCGGCCTGGCGGATGCTGGTCGTCTGCGCCTCGACGCGTTGGCGGACCTGCTGCTCGGATTCGCCCGAAAACGCAGCCGCGATGGCAGCGCTTGCGGCATGGATGCCGAGGGCCGCGCCCTGCTTGCCGATGGCGATGCCTCGCTTGGCGATTTCGATGAGTTGCCGGCGATAGGCGAGCATTTCCTTGCGCTGGTCAGGCGTCAGCGAAACCGGTTTACCCGCGATCAGGAAATCGCCTTGCGGCGTGATTGCGGCTTTCGGCGCCGTGTCATCGTCGTTGGAGACGGTGATGTTCTTCGTCGCGAGTTCGACGCTCGCCTTGTCCATCGCCCGATTGATCGCGGCTGCGATCGACTGGCTGGTGGACGAAGCCGCGGCAGCGGTCGTCTGGCCGGTCGTCGGCGACTGGCCCGCGCTGCAGGCCGTGAGGACAGCGAGGCTCGCCGCGATGCAGAGGATCGAAGGCTTTTGCAGGATCATGGCTGCTGGCTCTCGTCAGAAGCGGCGGGGCTTCCGGGGCTGGCGGCGTGCCGGGACGGTGCAGGTTTCCCGGAGGCCGCCGTTCCATCGCCGGATGTGTAAGTAACCGACGTGGATTTGTTGCCGTCGATCCGGTGGGTCGTGGTGTGGGTGATCTTGCATTCGGGCCTGTCGCCCGACGCATAGGGCGCGAACGCGGGGATTTCGGTGGCGAGTTCTGCCTGCGTGGCGCCGAGCGCCTTGAGGTGGCCGCACAACTTGCTTGCCGCGGCCTCGATCTGGTCGGACTCGGCATCCAGCTTTTTCTCCTGGGGCGAGGGACCATCATGGAAAATGGATGCGAAAGCCGCGCCGATGCCGTGCGCGGCGATCGAGATTCCCTGCTTGCCGACCTTCGCGCCTGCTTCGACGGCGGCGCTCGTTTCCTGGACATAGCGCTGCAGCAGTTTCCGCTGGTCCGGCGTCACGGCAACGATCTTGCCGTCGATGCTGAGGCTGCCGTCCCGGCCGACGTGCGCGTCCGGGCGGCCCGCAACGTGCACCACGACGCCCGTCGAGTCCATGGTGACGCTGTTGCCGAGCGTGTGGATACCCGGCGAGCAGGCGGCCAGCGCCACGACCACCAGAACCACGCCTGCGAATGTCAGGATCCTGTTCATGGCTGTCTCCCGTGTCGTCACGCTTCGTCCCGCCAGCGGCGGAACCAGATGGCGACCGCGATCAGGCCTATGCCGACCGCGGCACCGATCCACATGCCGGGCAGGGTGAAGGCGTGCGCCATCGACGAGTAACTGATCGCCGACAATTGGTCGCCGTCCACGAAGTTGATGCCGTGCGTGCTCAGTTCATTGGGTGCGATCCAGCCGGCCGGGACCACGCTGAGCAAGGCGCGCCCCACGAGGTTGCCCCAGAAGAATTGGGTGTCGATGTTGGGCAGACCGAGCAGGCCGATCCAGAAATTGAGGACGCCGGCGATCACCGGGATCACCACGGCCCAGAGAAACGGCTTGCTGCGGACCGCGGCGGACCACACCAGCAGCCAGCCGACCGTCGGCAACGCCCACACCGCGTTCACGGGAATCATCGCGAGGAGGTGCAGCCACAGCGAGAACGGGTCGCTGTGCGCCCACAGCAGCCCGATCGGATTCACGCCGTGCGCCAAGAACCAGAGGCTCACGATGATCTGTGCGCCGACGTACCCGGCCAGCACCACGACAACCGCGATGATTGGCGCGATGATCACGGCCGCGATGACCTTGGAGATCACGGTGGCCGTGTCGGACACCGGCAGCGATTTCCAGAACAGGATGCTGCGGTCGCGACGGTCGTCGTAGAGCGCGCCAAGCAGGTAGAAGAACACCACGAAGAACAGCACCACCGACGAGATGAAGCCGAACAGCAGCAAGGTCATGTCCAGGCTCTTGACCACGGCGCCGACATCGTGCGCCGACGCGCTGCGCAGCATCTGGCTGAGGTTGGCCGCACCCATGTGCACGGACATGTCGCCGCCCATTCGTGCGCGGAATACCTCGCCGGCGATGATCCCGAGGATCGTGATGGCCAGGATCACCGCGACCGCGGCGATCTGGGCCCACAGGAAGCCGCGTCGCTCCTCCCAGTACTCGCGCTTGAGCAGCCAGGCGAAGGGCGATTTGACGATCGCATTCATGCGTAGGTCCCTTTCATGGTGGCCACGAACAAGTCGGATACCGAAGGCCGCTTGACCTCGCCGAGGCCCGCAAGCTGTTCGGGATCCGCGCTGTCATACACGAAAATGCTCTTGCCGAACACTGCCGCGCGCTCGTCGATCGGATTCAGCGCCCGGGCGGCATCGACCTTGTCGGCATTCACCAGCACCTCGGCGAAGCGCGCGCCCATCTCGTCCATCGTGGTGCTGAGGGCGATCTTGCCGTCCCGGATGAACAGCAGGTCGGTGAGGATGTGCTCGACTTCCTCGACCTGGTGGGTGGTGATCAGGATGGTCTTGTTCTCGTCGAAGTAGTCCTCCAGCAGGTTCTGGTAGAACTGCTTGCGGTACAGGATGTCCAGGCCGAGGGTCGGTTCATCCAGTACCAGCAGCCGGGCGTCGATGGCCATCACGATCGCGAGGTGGAGCTGCACGATCATTCCCTTGGACATTTCACGCACGCGCTGGTTGGCCGAGAGCTTGGTGCGCGCGAGGAAACGCTCGCACTTGGCCCGGTCGAAGCGCGGGTGCACGCCGGCGACGAAATCGATGGCCTCGTGGACGCGAATCCAGCGGGGCAGGGTGGCGACGTCGGCGATGAAGCACACCTCGCGCATCAGTTGCGGCCGCTGCCGGCGCGGGTCCATGCCCAGCACCTTGAGGTCGCCCTCGAAGTCGGTGAGGCCGAGGATCGCCTTGAGCGCGGTGGTCTTGCCGGCGCCGTTGGGACCGATCAGGCCCACGATCCGGCCAGGCCCGACTTCGAACTCGGCCTCGTCCAGCGCCACCGCGTTCTTGTAGCGCTTGGTCAGTCCCTGCGCGTGGATGATGGTGTCGCCCGCTTCCGGTGCCGCCTGGGGCCGTTCCGCGACCGCTTCGAAAACGTCATTCATCACGAATCCCTCTTGTCAGGTTGGTGCGGCGGAGCTGCCAGCAGCTTGTCGAGGTCCAGCCCCATGCGCTCGATGCGCGCGCGCAGGCGCGGCCACTCTTCGCGCAGGAAATGTTCGCGTTCGCTCTTGAGGAGCGCCGAGTGGGCACCCTCGGTGACGAACATGCCGAGGCCGCGGCGCTTCTCCACCAGTTGCTCGTCGACCAGTTCC
>DASSNH010000217.1:0-2814 GCA_035701405.1 Rhodanobacteraceae bacterium | reverse complement strand
ATGATCTCGATGCCTTCCTCGCAGCGCCGCGTGGACAGGATCACCGCATCGGGGCCCTGGTCGTCGCGGACCTGCTGCATGGCCTGGCGCATCGCCGGTGCCACGAATCGCTTGATCTTCATGGTTGATGACTCCGCGGCGTGTTGAATTTCGAAGTGTTACGTGGCGTGTGCATTTCGATGTTCCGTTGTGAAAAGCGGGAACCGGGAACCGGGAGGGCGGCGCTCGTGTTCGGTTGTCTCTGTTCCCTGTTCCCCGTTCCCCGCTCCCTGTTCCCTGCTCTTCGGCTCTATCGCCCCAGCGCCGAGACCAGTCGCACGCGGCGGTTGTCCGGCACCTCGTTGTAGGCCAGCACGTGCAACCCGGGCGAGACATGGCGCGTGAAGCGCGCCAGCCACGTCCTGAGCTGGGGTGCCACCAGCAGCACCGCCGGCTCGCCGGCCATCTCCTGGCGTTGCGCGGCTTCGGCAACGTTCTGCTGCAGCCGCTCGGCCAGTCCCGGCTCGACGGCGGCACCTGCGGGCCCGCCGCCCTGGAGGGACTGAAGCAATATCTGTTCCAGCTCCGGGGCCAGCGTGATCACCGGGACCTCGCTTCCCAAGCCACTGATTTCCTGGACGATCTGGCGGCCCAGCGCGACGCGCACCTGCGCGGTGAGCGCGCCGGAATCCTGGCTCTGCCCGGCGTGCTCCGCCAACGATTCGACGATGCCGCGCATGTTCTTGATGGGCACGTGCTCGGCCAAAAGGTTCTGCAACACTTTGACCACCACGCCCAGCGACAGGCGCTTGGGCACCAGGTCTTCGACCAGCTTGGGGGCCTCGGCGGAAAGCCGGTCGAGCAGTTGCTGCACCTCCTGGTGGCCAAGCAGTTCGTGGGCGTGTGCCTGCAGCACGTGCGACAGATGGGTGGCGATGACGGTGGCCGCGTCGACCACGGTGTAGTCGAGTGTCTGCGCGTGTTCGCGCAGGCCGGGTTCGATCCACACGGCTTCCAGCCCGAACGCGGGATCGCGCGTGGCGATGCCGTCGAGACGGCCGTGCACGCGGCCGGGATTGATCGCGAGCAGGCGCTCGTTGTGCACTTCGGCCTCGCCGACCGGCACGCCCAGGAGACTGATCCGATAGTGGCTGGGCCCGAGATCGAGGTTGTCGCGGATGTGCACCGGCGGCACCAGGAATCCGAGGTCCTGCGAAAGCTTCCGTCGCACCGACTTGATGCGGCCCAGCAGCTCGCCGCCCTGGTTGCGGTCGACCAGCGGGATCAGCCGGTAGCCGACTTCGAGGCCGATCGTGTCCACGGCGGCGACGTCGTCCCACGAAAGCTCGACCCTCTCCGCGGCCGGCGCCGGCTCCGCGTCGGCGGCTGCATTGGCGCGGTCGCGCGCGGCCTTTTCGGCATCGCGACGACGACGGTCCAGCATCCACGCGGCGCCGCCGCAGATGCCGCCCAGCAGCAGGAACGCGACGTTCGGCATGCCGGGGATCACGCCCATCACGCCGAGCACCACCGCGGTGACCGCGAGCGCCCGCGGCTGGCCGAACACCTGCGACAGCACCTGCTTGCCCATGTCCTGCGCGCGCGACACGCGGGTCACGATCACGGCCGTGGCGACCGACAGCAGAAGGGCCGGGATCTGAGCGACCAGGCCGTCGCCGATCGTCAGCAGGGTGTAGGTGTGCGCTGCCTCGCCGGCAGACAGGCCGTGCTGCAGCACGCCGACCGCGAAGCCGCCGACGATGTTGATCAGGAGGATCAGGATGCCGGCGGTCGCGTCACCGCGCACGAACTTCGAGGCACCGTCCATCGAGCCGTAGAAGTCCGCTTCCTCGCGGACTTCCTGGCGGCGCTCGCGCGCCTGTTCCTGCGTCAGGAGCCCGGCGTTCAAGTCGGCGTCGATCGCCATCTGCTTGCCGGGCATCGAATCCAGGGTGAAGCGCGCGGTCACCTCCGACACGCGGGTCGCGCCCTTGGTGATCACCACGAAGTTGATGATCGTCAGGATCGAGAACACCACCAGGCCGACCGTGAAGTTGCCGCCGATCACGAACTCGCCGAACGCCTCGATCACCTTGCCGGCGGCGCCCGGGCCGTTGTGGCCGTGCAGCAGCACCACGCGCGTGGAGGCGATGTTGAGTGCGAGCCGCAACAGGGTCGCGCCCAGCACCACGGTCGGGAACGCGCCGAACTCCAGCGGACGCATCACGTACACCACCGCCAGCACGATCACGAGCGACAGCGCGATGTTGAAGCTGAAAAGCACGTCCAGCATGAACGGCGGCAGCGGCAGTACCACCATCGCCAGCAGTACCAGCATGATGATCGGCGCGCCGATTCCGCGCCGGCCGATGCGGCCGAACTGTTGCATGAGTGTGGGGACGGCGGCCATCGTCAGTGCTCCCCTTCAGGCATCTGGTAGGGCCCGAGCAACTGCGGATCGACCTCGGGATTCGGCGTTGGGGGGACGTCGCCGTCGTGGGCGGCGGCCTGCTGTACGCGATAGACGTACGCCAGGATCTGCGCGACCGCGGCGTACAACGCGGCCGGGATTTCCTGGCCGATGCGGGTGGTGTGGTACAGCGCGCGGGCAAGCGGCGGCGCGGTCACCAGCGGGACGTCGTGCTGCGTGGCGATGCCGCGGATGCGCTGGGCCACGAGGTCCAGGCCCTTGGCGACCACGCGCGGCGCGCGCATGTTGTCGCCGTCGTAGCGCAGCGCCACCGCGAAGTGGCTGGGGTTCATCACCACCACGTCGGCCTTCGGCACCGCATCCATCATCCGGCGCTGCGCCATCTGCTGCTGCATGCCGCGCAC
>DASSNH010000216.1:0-4358 GCA_035701405.1 Rhodanobacteraceae bacterium | reverse complement strand
GTGCGACGGGCCGGAACCCGGACCTTGTAGGGACCGACCGGCTCCTTTTCGACGAAATACAGGGTGATCGCCACGTGCGCGTCCCGATCGTTGGCGTTCAACAGGCAGGCCGCTTCGTGGCTGACGAAACGCGAGCCCTTCTGTTCCTCCGAATCCGGCGGAATGTAGCCCTCCGGAATTACCCACAGCGTTTGACCGAGGCTCATGGCCGCAGGTTCCGCAGGTTGCGTGAAACCTTGTGGATCCCGTGGCGCACCACCCGCGCGGGCGCGGAGCGCGAGCGCGCGCCATACCAACCGAGCGCCGCCAGCATGCCCAGCAACGCCGCGCCGCCGAGGATTGGTCCGCGATGTTCCTCGACCCACAGCGCCGGACTGCTGGCCTTGGCCCGGGCGTCGAAACGACCGTGGGTCCCCGGATCGCCGGCGACCGGCGAGAAGAGGTTGTCCGGTCGGTCGTGCGGGTCGGCCTCGTCACTCTGCTGACCCTTGTACGCGGTGCGGCCCAGGTAGCGGTCGAGCAGGCCGGGGATGAATTTCTGGCCCCATTGCGCCTTCCAGGTCGAGGACCCGACCGGAACGTTGCGGCGGTTGTGGCTGGCCGCGTACAGGATCGCATTGGCGGCAACCTCGGGCTGGAAGATCGGCGGAACCGGTTGCGGACGCTTGGGCATCTTGTTGCGGGCCCAGCCGAATTGCGGCGTGTTGAGTGCCGGCATCTGCACGCTGGTGAGATGGATGCCGCTGCCCTCGTGGATCAGTTCCGAACGCAGCGAATCGACGAATCCGACCAGCGCATGCTTGGCGCCGCAATACGCCGACTGCAATGGAATGCTGCGATGGGCGAGCGCCGAACTGACCTGTACGATCGTGCCGCGATCGCGCCGCCGCATGTGCTTGAGCGCCGCCATCGTGCCGTACACGCCGCCGAGGTAGGTGACCTCGGTGACGCGCTTGAATTCCTCCGGTTCGATCTCGCTGACCGGCGCGAAGACCGTGACCATCGCGTTGTTGACCCAGATGTCGATCGGGCCGAGCTCGACTTCGACCTTGTCGGCCGCGGCCTCGACCGCCTTCGCGTCGGCCACGTCCGCCATGATCGCGAGCGACCTGCCGCCGGCGAGTTCGATCTCGCGCCGCGCCGACTCTAGCGATTCCTCGCCGCGGGCGATCAGCGCCACCCGCGCGCCCTGCTTCGCGAATGCGAGCGCCGCGGCGCGGCCGACGCCTGCCGACGCACCGGTCACCACCACGACCTTGCCGGCGAACGGCGAACCGGCTTTGCCTGTTCCGTCATGAGCTACAGCCATTCCATTCCTCCATGCTTTTCCGTATGCGACCGGCGCCGGAACATGTGGCCCTTGCCATCAACTGCCCGGTGCGGGCGCGCTGTTGTTGCACTCAGGATGGCCGCAGCCGCATGAACCGCGGCCTTCACTGGCGTTTCCCCTCGCCTCGGCGTTGCGGCAGTGCTCGCTGCAGAATTCCTCGCCCGAGGGCACGCTGCAATTGCACCCTTGGTGCCTGCACTGCGGTTTGCTGTCCAGATGATCGACTTGCATGGCTGCGCTCCTCCTGGCTTGCCTGCTTGTTCCCGAAACGTCAAATCGCGTACCGATTCGCATCGGCGCGCTTGAATTCGAGCCCCAGCCCCGGCCGCGAAAGATCCGGATGCAGCGCGCCGTCCCTGGCCGGCAGGGCGCCGTCGAACAGCATGCTTTCGATGCGGACGTGGTCATGGAAATATTCGATGTGGCGCAGCGGCGGCGCCGCGCAGGCGGGGTGCGCATGGATCGAAGGCGCGCAATGTCCTGACAACGGCACCTGGAACGCCGCGCACAAGGCCGAGGCCTGCATGAAGCCCGTGATCCCGGCGCAGCGGGTGGCATCGGCCTGCAGCACGTCCACGGCGCCCGCCTCCAGCATCCGCCGGAAATACCACGAGTCGTAGCCGTATTCGCCGGCCGCGATGTCCATCGTGGCGGGCACACGATCGCGCAGCAGCCGCAGGCCGTCGCGATCGTCCGAGGAGACCGGCTCCTCGAACCAGGCGACATCGGATTCGGCGAAGGTCTGCGCCATGCGCAAAGCCTGCTTGCGCGAATACGCGCCGTTGGCATCGACGAAGAGCTGCACGCGGTCACCGATCGCCTTGCGTGCCGCCTGCACCCGTTCCGGGTCGCGCTGCTGCTCCCGGCCGACCTTCATCTTGACCATGCCGAAGCCGTGTTTGGCCCAGTCGCCGAGCTGGTCGCGCAATTGCCGCTCGTCGTAGGAGGTGAACCCGCCGCTGCCATACACCGGCGCGCACTCGCGCACCATGCCGAGCAACTTGCAGAGCGGCAGGTCGAGCAAGCGCGCCTTCAAATCCCAAAGTGCATTGTCGATTGCGCTGATCGCCATCGAGGCGATGCCGGGCCGCCCGAGATTGCGGATGGCATGGACCATCGCCATCCACGCACCGGGAATGTCGAACGCGTCGCGGTGTTCGACGACGCCGGCCAGCTTGTCGCGGATCAGCGCGGCCGTGGCGGTGTCGGCGTAGCTGTACCCGAGTCCGCTTTTGCCACCCGCCTCGATTTCGACCAGCACGAGCATCGTACTGTCCCACTCCAGGGTGCCATCGGACTCCGGCGAATCAGTCGGCACCTTGTAGACCGAGACGCGCGGGGCGGACAGCGCGACCACTTGCATTGTCATCCACCTTTACTTCCCGGAAAGATGCTGGCCATCATTTCGCGCGCGGATTCCCGGATGATCGCCGGCGTCTTGGAGTCGCCCTTCAGCATCGACTCGACGAACGCCTTGGCCTGCTTGAAAGTGATGTGCGGCGGCAGCGGCGGAACCTCGGGGTCGGTGATCGCCTCGATCACGCACGGCCGGTCGGCCGCGAAGGCCGCGTCGAACGCCGGGCCGATCTGCTCGGGCTGGTTCACGAGGATTCCCTTCAGCCCCACCATCTCGGCGTAGCGCGCGTAAGGGAAATCCGGCACGTGCTGCGCGGCGTCGTACCGCGGGTCGCCCTCCTGCACGCGTTCTTCCCAGGTCACCTGGTTGAGGTCGCGGTTGTTGAGCACCACGATCACGAGCCGCGGATCCGACCATTCCTTCCAGTAGTCGGCGATCGTGATCAGTTCCGCGTTGCCGTTCATCTGCATCGCGCCGTCGCCGACCAGCGCGATCGGCACGCGATCCGGGAACGCGAACTTGGCGCCGATCACGTAGGGCACGCCCGGGCCCATCGTGGCGAGGCCGCCGGACAGCGAGGCCATCATCCCGCGCCGGATCTTGAGGTCGCGCGCGTACCAGTTGGCCGCGGAACCCGAGTCCGACGACAGGATGCAGTTGTCAGGCAGCCGCGGGGAGGCCTCCCAGAACACGCGTTCCGGATTGATCGGGTCCGCGTCGTGCATCGCCCGCGCCTCGAGCACCTGCCACCATTCGGCGACGCCCTTCTCGATCTTTTCGCGCCAGGAACGGTCCTCCTTGCGCTTGAGCAGCGGGATCAGTTCGCGCAAGGTGGCGGCGGAATCGCCGACCAGGTTGATCTCCATCGGATAGCGGATCGACAGCATCTTCGGATCGATGTCGATCTGGACCGCGCGTGCCTGGCCTTCCTTGGGCAGGAATTCCGAATACGGGAAGCGCGAACCGATCATCAGGAACGTATCACAGCCGGTCATCAGGTCCCAGCTCGGCTTGGTGCCGAGCAGGCCGATCGCCCCGGTGACGTACGGCAGCTCGTCCGGCAGCACGGCCTTGCCGAGCAGCGCCTTGGCGACGCCCGCGCCCAGCATGTCGGCCACCTGCATCACTTCGTCGGTGGCGCCGAGTGCGCCGGCCCCGACCAGGATCGCGACCTTCTTGCCGCTGTTCAGCAACTCGGCCGCCTGCTCGAGATCCTCGTGCTTCGGCACGATCCGCGGCGCCCGATAGCCCATGCCGGAATGGATGGTGCCATGGGCGCGCGGCGGCGTTTCCACCGCCTCCATCGTCTGCAGGTCGTTCGGAATGATCAGGCAGGTAACGGTCTTCTTCGACATCGCGATCCGCATCGCCCGGTCGACCAGGTGCCGGATCTGCGCGGGCACCGTCGCCATTTCCACGAATTCGCTCGCGACATCCTTGAACAGGTTCGGGAGGTCGACCTCCTGCTGGTAGTGTCCGCCGAGGGCCGTGCGCGCCTGCTGTCCGACGATCGCGAGCACCGGCTGGTGATCGAGCTTGGCGTCGTAGAGGCCATTCAGGAGATGTACCGCACCGGGGCCCGAAGTTGCCATGCATACGCCGACTTCACCGGTGAACTTCGCGTGCGCGCAGGCCATGAAGGCGCACATTTCCTCATGGCGCGCGCGAACC
>DASSNH010000215.1:0-6449 GCA_035701405.1 Rhodanobacteraceae bacterium | reverse complement strand
GCTCCGGTAGCGGACGCCGTGCACCACCAGGCGGGCCACGATGACCGGCGTGACGAGATACATCGCGAGCGTATACAGGAATCGCAGCATGGCGCGGTTCGAAGCCGGCAGCGGGCGAGTATAACTTTGGTGCGCGCCGGCTCCGGCCGGTGCGGTTCGCGTGCCGGCGCCTGCGTGCGCATATTCAAATCAGGCGCGCCGCGGTCAGTTCGCTCTTGAGGTACGCATAGTAGATCGGTGCCGCGACGACGCCGGGCAAGCCGAACGCGGCTTCCATCACCAGCATCGCCAAGAGGATCTCCCAGGCGCGTGCATGGATCCGGCCGCCCACGATTCGCGCATTCAGGAAGTACTCGAGCTTGTGGATCAGCACCAGGAACACCAGCGCACCGACCGCCACCCACAACGACACCGACAGCGCCACGATCGCGATCAGCGCGTTGGAAATCAGGTTCCCGATCACCGGCAGCAGCCCGACGATGAACGTGATCACGATCAGGGTCTTGGTGAACGGCAGGTGCACGCCGGCCAGCGGCAGCGCGACCACGAGGAAGATCGCGGTGAACAGGGTGTTCAATGCCGAGATGCGGGCTTGCGCGAACACGATGTCGTGGAATGCCCGCACGAAAAACCGGCAGCGGGCGGACAGGTCGCGCCGCAACGGGCCGGCACCGGCGCCGTTGCGGGCTTGCGTCAACGCCACCAGGGCGCCCAATGCGAGGCCGACCAGGATGCGCCCGAATACGTGCACGGTTTCCTTGCCGGCGACCTGCAGTTGGACCGAGTGATCGCGCGCGAGTTGCGTGGCGGTGGCACGGAAATCCTCCGCGCTGACCGGCAGGTAGGCCGTGATCCAGGCAGGGAGCTGGATGCGTGCGCGGTCGATGGTCGGCATCAGCCGGTCGAACAAGGTGTTGGGATCGCCGAGCTCGGCGCGGAAGAACGCGACGACGCCGAAGATCAGCAACGCCAGCAGCCCCGCGACCACCACCGCCAGCACCCCGACCACCACCTGCCGCGACAGCTCGCCGGGCAACTTCCGTTCGAGCAGCGGCGCCAGCGCATCGACGACCGCGTACACCAGCAGGCCGGCGATCAGGGCGGGCAACAGGTGCAGGAACATCACCAGCAGCAAGGCGGCGGCGGCGGCGAGATAACTCGCGGTCGCGGTATGCCGGAACGCGCGCAGCGTGGGGTAGCGGATCTCGTTCATGGGCGGAGTCTGGCATATCTTTGCGTTCATCCATGAACGCGGCTTCGTTGCAGTTGTCCCCAATCATGGCGATCGATACACCATCGACACCAGAACGGCCATCCATGGCCCGACTTTCCACAACAGCCGCTCCGGGCAAGCGTTCTCGCGGCCAGACATGAAGCTCATGCGTGTCGTGCGCGAACCGGCATCCATGGCCTGACTTCCGCAAAAGGCGCTCCGACCGATGCTCGAGTTTGGGCTCAATGGGTGGTGGCTTGCCTATCCGGCGCGGCCTCGCCACACTCCGTCCGCATGCAAACCGGAACACGTCGCCGGCCGGTCCGGCGAATCCCCGCGATCGTCGTGACCTGCCTGTTCGCACTGGCGGCCTGCCACCAGGCGCCGCCACCCCCGAGCAACGTCACGCCCGAGAAGGCCGTCGCCACCAACCTGCGCCTCACGGCGGCGGGCAACTTCGACGACCTGATGCGCAATCGCCTGCCGGCCGCGGACTACGCCACCTGGCGCAGCGAGTGGGAAAAGGCCCATGCGCACCCGCTGCCGGCCTCGGTCGCGCAGCAGGAGCAGTTCGCGAAGATCATGCAGATGCTCACCGAACCCGGTGCCGAGGCGAAGCTCGCCAAGCGGCTGCAGCCACAACTGGCGCGCAAGCACGGCGACAAGGGCGATACCATGCCGATCCTCGGCGGTATCGTGGAAGCCGCCGGCAAGCAGATGATCGCGAACTCGCCGCAGCTCGGCTCCGCGCAACGGACCCTCGTGAGCCAGGCGTTCGACGCCGCGATGGCCTGGGCCAGGTCCACCGATTTCAGCGACGCCGGAAAGGCGAAGCAGGCGATCGACCTGGCGTGCGCCACCGCCCGGGCGTTGCACGTCGAGACGCTGGAGCAATGGCGCGCGCTCGACTACGCGGGGACCATGGAGCGCTACGGGGTCCTCTGGCGGGCGCTCGAGCAACTCCTCGACATCTACGGGCTCGACCTCGCCAAGGTGCTGAACGACGCCAGCGTCAAGACCATTGGCCACGAGGGCAACCGGGCGACGGTCGAGGTGCAGATGACCCTCGCCGGCAAGGCGTTGTCGGCCCGATGGCCGATGGTGAAACAGGAAGGGCATTGGTACGACGAGGCGATGCTGGAGGCATGGCGCAAGGCGCACCCCGTGCCTGCGCCGGGTGGCAGCACCGCGCCGGCAGCCGGAGGTTCGGCCGCGCCTGTGGCGCCGCCTGTCAGCGCCCCCGCGGCTTCGCATACCTGATCTTGTCCGGGCCGCTGGCCCCTTTCCGTAGGCCGGCGCCCAGGTGGCCGCACGAGCGAGCGGCGGGGTTGTGGGACAATCCCGATTCGTGCGCCCCGACCACTACCAGCCGCCACTGCGCAACATGGCCCGCGTCATGAACCAGACCCTGTCCCGCGACGCGCTCGTGCATGCCGGTTGGTGGCGCGCCTTGTGGGGATGGCTGCTGGGGCCGTGGATCCGGATCAAGCGCGATCCGGCCGAACCCGTGGCGCTGCTCGCCGCAGGCACGCCGGTGATCTACGTGATCGAGCGCAATGGCTTTTCCGACAGCCTGATCCTCGAGCGCGCGTGCCGCGAAGCCGGGCTGCCCAGCCCGCTCGCGATGGTGCCGGGACTCGGCCGCCGTCGTCGCGCGATGTTCGCGATGCGCGGAACCGGTGGCTGGTTCCAGCGGCGCGGCCGCGACCACGCCGCACAAGGCACGATCCGGCAACTGCTGCGGATGCTGGAAGCCGACCCGAACCGCAATGTGCAACTGATGCCGGTCGCGATCTACGTGGGCCGCGCACCGAACCGGCAATCCGGCTGGTTCAGCGTGCTGTTCTCGGAAAACTGGGCGGTGGTCGGCCATTTCCGGCGGCTGCTCGCGATGCTGTTGAACGGGCGCGACACGATCGTGCGGTTCTCGCCGCCGATTTCGCTCGCCGAGCTGCGCGAGGAATCGGACGAGCGGCCCGAACGGTTGCAGCGCAAGCTCGCGCGGGTGTTGCGCGTGCACTTCCGGCGCGTCCGCACCGCGGTGATCGGCCCCGACCTTTCGCATCGCCGCACGGTGGTGGACTCGGTGCTGAACGCGGAAGCGGTGCGTGCGGCGATCGCCGCCACCGCCGCCAAGGAGAACATCAGCACGGCCAAGGCCTGGAAACGCGCCGAGCACTACATGCGCGAAATCGCGGCGGACTATTCGCCGCCGTTCGTGCGATCGATGTCGTTCCTGCTCGCGAACTTCTGGAACAAGCTGTACGACGGCATCACGATGCACCACTTCGACACGCTGCGCGCCAACGCGCCCGGCCACGAAATCGTGTACGTGCCGTGCCACCGCAGCCACGCCGATTACGTGCTGATGTCGTTCCAGCTCCACCAGAGCGGGGTCGTGGTGCCGCACATCTCCGCCGGCGCCAATCTCAACCTGCCCGTGCTGGGTCCGTTGCTGCGCCGCGGCGGCGCGTTCTTCCAGCGCCGCAGCTTCAAGGGCAACGCGCTGTATTCGGTGATCTTCAAGGCGTACCTGGCGCAGCTCATCGACCGTGGGGTTCCGATCGAGTATTTCATCGAAGGCACCCGCTCGCGGACGGGGCGGCTGCTGGCGCCGCGTGGGGGACTGCTTTCGATGACCGTGCGCGCGTTCCTGCGCGCGCCGCGCCGGCCGATCCTGTTCCAGCCGGTCTACATCGGCTACGAAAAGTTGATGGAAGGTCGCGCCTACATCGGCGAACTGTCCGGCCGGAAAAAGGAAGCGGAATCGTGGTGGGGCCTGCTGCGCGGGCTGCGCGCGCTGCGCCAGCGCTACGGACGGGTCGCGCTCAATTTCGGCGAGCCGGTGCTGCTGAACCCGTTGCTCGACGCGGTGGAACCGGCGTGGCGGGAACAGGCCGGCGGTGAAAACAAGCCGGAATGGCTGTCCACCGTCACCGACACCCTCGCCACCCGCATCCAGGTCGAGATCAACCGCGCGGCCGACGTCAATCCGGTGAACCTGCTCGCACTGGCGTTGCTGGCCTCGCCGCGCCATGCGCTGGCCGAGACGGACCTGCTAGCGCAACTGGATCTGATGAAGGCGATCCTGACCGAGCTGCCGTACTCTCCCCGCACTACCGTCACGCCGATGGCACCCGCCGACATCGTCGCCTACGGTGAACAGATGGGCTGGATCACGCGCGTCGCGCACCCGCTCGGCGACGTGCTCGCGGTGCACGGCGAGAAGGCGGTGCTGCTTTCCTACTTCCGCAACAACGTGCTGCATCTGTTCGCCGCCGGTGCGTGGGTGTCGTGCTGCTTCATCAACAACCGGCGCATCGCGCGCGAGACGATCAAGCGCCTTGGGCGTGCCGTGTATCCGTTCATCCGGGCGGAGTTGTTCCTGCCGTGGGACACGGATGGTTTCGAGGCGCGGATCGACGCGCTGATCGAATTCCTGGTCTCGCGCGGACTGCTGGCGAGCGGCGGCGACGGGCGGCTCCTGCACCAGGCGAGCGGCCGCGAAGACAATTCCTACCAGTTGCGCCTGCTGGCACACTGCCTGCTGCAGGCATTCGAGCGCTACTACATCGCCATCGCGGCCCTGGTGAAGAATGGTCCGCATACGCTGAGCGCCGGACAGCTCGAAAACCTCTGCCAACTCGCCGCGCAACGGCTCTCGCTGCTCTACCAGCAGAGCGCGCCGGAATTCTTCGACAAGAGCCTGTTCCGCGGCTTCATCCAGAAACTGCGCGAACGTCGCATCATCTGGGCAGACGAAGACGGCAAGCTCGATTTCGACGCGGTACTCAACGACGTCGCCCGCGACGCGCGGTTGATCCTCGCCCGCGAGGTCCGCCAGTCGATCATGAAGATCACGCCCGGCGCAGTCGAGGCGGTATCCCCGGCGGGGACCCACGCAGGCTGACCCGCGCCGCGCCCGACTTCGCCGAAGTGTCGGCGGCATTTACAAAGTAGGCAGGGGGCGCGAAAGACCGCAAAGCGAAGCGATTGACCGGATTGCTGTTTTTTGCTTGGCACGCGAAATGCTGTTTCATCGGTGGCTTGCGGTCGACGAACACTCGATGCCGGGGGCAGGGTCATGAAAACGAACGGATACTTGGCGGGCCTCGTGGCAGCCGTGGCGCTGTTCGCGTCGGCGCAGGCTTCGGCCACCTTGATCGACTTCGAGGACGCACCGGCCAAATCGTTGTCGGACAACGATGCGGTGACCAATCAATACCTCGGCGACGGTGTCACCTTCACCGGCGCCTACCTCGAACGGACCTTCCAGAGAGGCAACCCCGACGCCAACCCGCAGGGCTTCTACAACGACCAGACGCACCACTGGGACGAAGGCTCCGCGGCGTCGCCCGGCCTCGGCGATTGGTTCATCCGTTCCAATGACGATATCGGGAGCCGCGGCGGCCAAGGCGTGTACCTGAGCATCGACTACACGGCACCGGTCTTTGCGGCGTCCGGCCAGATCTGGGATATCGACGGCGGGCCCAGGGGCACGGAGCAGTGGCGGGTCGTCGCGTACCTCAACGGCGTCCAGGTCGCCTATGAGGACAGCCCGCTGGGGGACTCCCACGGAGCCGGTTCGCTGAACGGGCTGCCCTGGACGTTCAACCTGTCGAGCGCCGGCGGGTTCGACAGCATAGAGTTCGTATTCATCGGCTCGAAGACCGACAGCCTCGGACTGGCGTTCGACAACTTCAACACGGACGCCCTTGTCGGCGTGCCGGAGCCGGCAGCACTCGGAATGTTCGGGCTCGGCGCGCTGTTGATCGGCCTGTTCGCGGGCCTGCGCCGGCGTTTGGACTGAGCCGCCCGGCGAGGCTGGACTGACCCGCGGCTCCCGGAGACGGAGCCGCTTTCTTCATGTGGAGGCGGGTCGGCGGGTGCGGCTGCCATCGCCAAGCGGACGCTCCAGCCGGGTGGCGAGACGGACACGTGCCGCCGGCCATTCCGAGGCGAGCATGCTGTAGGCGACAGTGTCCCGGATCGTGCCGTCGTGGCGCCGCCTGTGTTGCCGCAGCACCCCGTCGCGATGTGCCCCGAGTCGTTCGATCGCGCGCTGAGACACGGCGTTGAGGATGTCGGTTTCCCAGGCGACCGCGGCGCAGCCAAGCCGCTCGAAGGCGTAGCCGATCAGCAGCAGTTTGCAGGCGGTATTCACCGGACTGCGCTGGCGGCTGCGCGCGTACCACGTATGGCCGATCAGGAGGCGCGGGGTTTCCGCGTCGAAGCC
>DASSNH010000214.1:0-6914 GCA_035701405.1 Rhodanobacteraceae bacterium | reverse complement strand
GCCTGCGGCCATTCGTTGGAAAAGTCGAACGCCGCATCCGCCACCGTAGCGGTGGCTTCGAAGCGGCCCTGATGGTCGAGGAAGGGCCAGTCGTCCAGGTCGCCGCGCATCAGGACGCGCGCGGAGGTGATCTTCCCCGCGACGAGCGCGCGATCCATCCACGCCACCATCGCCTGCGGCATGCGGTGGTAGGGCAGGAACCGCTTCGCATCCGTCACTTGTCCGTGGTCGAGCACCGCGTACGCGGAAAGGAACGGCGCGTGTCCGTTGCCGCGCCACACCAGGTGGGCACGCCCGTTGCCCGCGAGCCCCTCGGCATCGACGAAGCGGAGCGAATCGAGCGCGATGTTCCATGCGCCGTCCGCGCGCCATGCCACCAGCGTGCCACCGAACCGCGTGAACGAGAAGGGCTTGCGGAACACATCGGTCACTGCGAGCGTCGCCGCCTGCGGCGGCAACTCCAGCGAGAGCGCCTGGTCGTCTGCACGGATCGTACCGCGTGCCAGCGCGACCCCGGGTATCGCGCCCGAAGCTGCCGCCCGAAGGCCGGAGAACCGCACCGTCGCGCGATAGTCGCCGCCCTGGTTCCACACCACCGCGGCCCTGTCGATTTCCGCGTGCGGTTGCGCGTCAACCGTCCAGTCGACGAGCGCCTTCGGTGCCTGCGGCGCCATGGCCAGCAACGAGAGCCACGGGGAAAGATCGATCGAACGCGCGGCCGCGGATACGCGCCATGCGCCAGGTTTTCCACGCACCTGCACAACCGCGCCCCCGGCCCCATCGATGTCCGCACCCGGCTTTCCCGGCCCGCGCCATGCCAGTTCCCAGCCGCCGTCGATGCGGTTGGCGCGAACGACACCCGCGAGCAACGGCAGGTTCAGGCTGCGCCCGTCCGGGCCCGACGCGACCAGGCCATGCATGTTGTAGCGCACGGATGCCGACGCCAGCTTGCCCGCGTGCCAACTGCCCCACGCCTCGAGGTCAGCGTGGCCGCTGCTCACCGCATAGCCGTGCAGGTCCACGCCGCGCGACGCCTCGGCGAGGTTGAGGTCGCTGGTCGACAGATGCAGCGCGTAATCGCGCGTCGCCATCTGGATGCGACCGCTGATGGCCAGCGCCTGCCGGGTACCGGACTGTTGCACGCTGCCGCCGAAGCGCACGGCGTCGCCTATGTTGACAACGCGCAGCCGTGGCGCGAACAACTCCCATGCGTGGTGGCCGACCTGGTCGACGATGTCGAGGTGCAGGTTGCCCAGGTCGAGGTCGACCGGCAGCGATTGCAACGATGCGTGCTCGCCGCCCGGGGCGCTGCTGAAACCGACGACCTGCCATCCGCTCGTCGAGTGTTCGACGCGCAGCTTCATGTCGTTGAGGCGCAGCGTGATCCAGCGATGGGCCGGATGCAGCCATGCGCCGAAATCGAATTTCACCGCCGCGTGCGGCAAGGTGATCGAGCTGCCACCGGGGTGCCCGGGCCCGAGTGTCAAGCCGCGCACCTTCAGCAAGGGACCCGACGGCTGCCATTCGCTGCTGACCGCGGCGAACGTGACCGGCCGATGCAAGCGCCCCGACAGTTGCGACGCGATGAAACCCGGGTAGTGGGTCGCCAGCGGCAACAGCAGTTGCACCAGCCCGATGGCGACAGCGAGCGCGATCAACAACCCCGCAACAGCCGCGGTCGCGGCAAATCGCGCGCGGCGCAAATGATGGCGCCAGGCGCTCGTCATGCGATCGCGCCCGCGATGTAGGTTGGGTTGAACCCGGATTCCATCCGGGTGAAGCCCAACATCATGCGGCGAGTCCGTTGGGCTTCCCCCGGACTGCGTCCGGGGTCAACCCAACCTGCCAAAACCACGATCGCCGGCACCGCCTTCGGCGGGTCCCCGGTCCCGGGTCCCCGGTCCCGGCTCTTACAACAAAACCACATCGAACTGCTCCTGCCCGTACTCCTCCTCCGGCTGGAAGCGGATCGACTTGCCGATGAACGCTTCCAGCTCCGCGACCGCCGCGGATTCCTCCTCCAGCATCCGTGCCACCACGGTGGGCGCGGCCAGCACCAGTAGCTTGCCGGCATCGAACTGCCGCACCGCCCGGGTAATCTCGCGGAAGATTTCATAACCGACGGTTTCGACCGTCTTGACGATGCCGCGGCCGCTGCACGCCGGGCACGGCTCGCACAGTTGCCGGGCGAGGCTCTCGGTGGTGCGCTTGCGGGTCATCTCGACCAGCCCCAGCGCACTCATGTCGTAGACGGTAGTCTTGGCGTGGTCGCGCGCGACCGCCTTTTCGAGCATCCGCAGCACCTGGCGCTTGTGGCCGTCGTCGTGCATGTCGATGAAATCGATGATGATGATGCCGCCCAGATTGCGCAGCCGGAGTTGCCGCGCGGCCGCCTGCGCGGCCTCGAGGTTGGTCCGAAACGCGGTTTCCTCGAGGTTGCGCGAGCCGAGGTAGCCGCCGGTGTTGACATCGATCGTGGTCATCGCCTCGGTCTGGTCGATCACGAGGTACCCGCCGGACTTCAGCGGCACCTCCTTGCGCAACGCCTTCTGGATTTCGTCCTCGACGCCGTACAGGTCGAAGATCGGCCGCTCGCCCGGGTAATGCTCGACGCGTCCGGCAAGACCCGGCATGAAGCGCTGGGCGAACAGCAGCGTGCGCTCGAAGGTTTCGCGCGAGTCCACGCGCACCTTCTCGATGTCGTCGTGCATCAGGTCGCGCAGCACGCGCAGCGGCAGCGGCGGCTCCTCGTAGACCCGCTCGCCGGGCTTGGCGTTCGCGATCGCTTCGCGCACCGATTGCCAGACCTTGCGTACGTAGGCCACGTCCTCCGCAAGCTCCTGCTGTTCGAGGCCTTCGGCGTTGGTGCGCGCGATCAGCCCCGCGCCGCTGCCCTCGGCCAGCGCCGCGAGGATGGCACGCAAACGCTCGCGCTCCGGTTCGTCCTCGATGCGCACCGACACGCCCAACGTGGTGCTGTCAGGCAGCAGCACCAGGTAGCGCGAGGGAATGGAGAGATACGTGGAAAGGCGCGCCCCCTTGGTGCCGATCGGGTCCTTGATGACCTGCACGATCACCCGCTGGCCCTCGTGGACCAGCTCGGTGATCGGCGGCACGGCCGCCGCGGGCGGCGCGGCGGCATCGACTGGATCGGCGGCAAGCCCCGGCCGCGCCGTGTCGGCTGCGTGCAGGAAGGCGCTGCGCTCCAGGCCAATGTCGACGAAGGCCGCCTGCATGCCCGGCATCACGCGCCGCACCGTGCCGCAGTAGATGTTCCCGACATAGCCCCGGTGCCCGGTGCGCTCGAGGTGCACTTCCTGCAGCATGCCGTTCTCGACCACGCCGACCCGTGCCTCGCGCGGCGTGACGTTGATCAGGATTTCCTCGGTCATGTCGGGCGCTCGAAGTGGGGTTTCTGCAAGCAGTCATCCATGAAGCGATTGCCGGCCCGCACCTACGCGTGCGCGCGCTCGCAAGCTCCGGCTCACCCTTATAGCGGCCCACGGCCACGACTGTCGATGCAACCACCGCGCTGATTCAGTGCCCGTCATGGTTCGCCACCGGTCCGGCGAAGCAGGCCCGCCGTCTCGAACAGCGGCAGTCCCATCACGCCGGAATAGCTGCCCGCGATATGCGCGACGAATGCGGCCGCCCTGCCCTGGATCGCATAGCCGCCGGCCTTGCCGAACGACTCGCCGGTGAAGACGTAGTCGCTGATGCCGGCGTCGTCGAGCGGCGCGAACGTTACCGACGACTCGCATGCGGCACAGTTCATTTCCAGCGGAGTGGCACAGCAGACGATCGAGATCACCGTGTGCGTGCGACCCGAGAGGTCGCGGAGCATCGCCGCCGCGGCATCGGCGTCAGCCGGCTTGCCGAATACCCGATCGCCCAGCACGACTTCGGTGTCTGCGCCCAGTACCCACGCGTCGGGATCGCGCGCCAACACGGCCCGCAATCCCGCCTGCGCCTTTGCGCGCGCCACCCGCTCGACGTACGCGCGCGGCGACTCTCCCGGCGCACGAACCTCCGGAACGTCCACGTCCACGACGTCGAAGCGGACGCCGAGCCGGGCGAGCAGCTCGCGTCGGCGCGGCGATTGCGAGGCGAGATAAAGCATCGGGCCAGCATAATGGGCGGACTGTCCTCAGGCCGCGGCCGCGGTGGCCGCCGGGGTCGTGCCTGACGCAGCGGGCGGTACGAGCGCGATCACCGTCCAGCCGCTGCGCGGTTCGGTCTTGCGCCGGTTGCTCGCGACCCGCAACTTGCCGCCCGGTTCGATGCCGAACAGCAGCACGGTGTCCGCGCCGTGCTGGGCCACGAATGCCGGCCAGTCGAAGGTGTTGGTCAGCGCATTGGCCTTGATGCGCCAGCCCGCCTCCAGCAAATCGCGAAAGCGTGTATGGGTCATGTCGTCGCCGAACAACGCCTTGGCACTGAGGCTGCCGGCGAACGCGGCGCGGTTGCCGCTCTCCTCCGGCGCCAGCACCCGCAGCCGATACACCCGCTCGCGGCCGAATTCCTGCCGGAAGTGCATGCACGCCAGCGAGTTCATCTCGCGACGCCAGGACATCGCCAGCAACCGCCCGATGCCGGTGAGGTCCAGGTGCATCGCGGCGTGCTGGGAAGTCGGGTTGCCGTAGAACGTCGTGAGGCCCGCCATGCGTGCGGCGCTGATCCCGCCCCAGTCATCGTCGGCCAGCACCACCTGGAACTGCTGCTCCGCCAGCGCCTTGCCGACGCTGCGCGCGACTTCGTCGGAACCGTAGATCAGCACGCCGGTCGGGTCGGGCGCGGCGACGCCGAGCCAGTACGCCAGAGGGCGCGCCGTCGCGCTCTGCAGCACCACCGTCGCAATGATCAGGATGAAGACCAGCGGCACCAGCGCCCCGGCGCCGGTCACCCCGAGATCCTCGAGCCGCAGCGCGAACAGCGACGACACCGACGCCGCGACCACGCCGCGCGGCGACACGTACGACAACAACGCGCGCTCGCGCCAGTCGAGCTGGCTGCCGAAGGTCGCCACCAGGATCGACACCGGGCGGATCACGAATTGCGCAGCCACGAACACCAGGATCCCCGCCATCAACATGCCGGGCGGCAGCGGCCACTGCAGCCTGGCCGCCAGGATCACGAACAACATCGACACCAGCACCGTGGACAGGTGCTCCTTGAAGTCCATGATGTTTTCGATGTGGACCCGGCGCAGGTTGCCGAGCGTGATTCCCATGATCGTGACCGCGACCAGGCCCGACTCGTGCGCGAACTGGTTGGCCAGGGTGAATGCGCCCAGCACCGCGATCAGCGTTCCGTAGGCCTGCAGGTACTCGGGGATCATCTGCCGGCGCAGGAGGAACCCCAGTCCCCAAGCCACCACCAGCCCGATGCCCGCGCCGATTCCGATGGTCTCCGCGAAGATGGCGAGCGAATGGCCCTGCTGGTGGGTGATGATCGCCTCGAACACCAACACGGCGAACAAAGCACCAAGCGGGTCCAGCACGATGCCCTCCCAGCGCAAGGCGCTGGCAATCCGCGCGGTGGGCCGCAAGGTGCGCAGCATCGGGGTGATCACGGTCGGGCCGGTCACGCAGGTCAACGCCCCGAACAGGAACGCGACTTCCCAGCGCACGCCGGCGATCCAGTGCGCCGCCGCGGCCAGCATCAACAACGCCAGCACCGCGCCATAACTGACCATGCCGCGCACCGCATGTCCGATCCCGCGCAGCTCCGAAAACCGCAGCGTCAGGCTGCCTTCGAACAGGATCAGCGCGACCGCCAGCGACACCGATGGGAACAGGAAGCCACCGAGCGCCCTGTCGGGCTTGAAGAACCCGCTCGCGGGACCCAGCACGATCCCGATCAGCAACAGGAACAGGATCGCCGGCAAGCGCATCCGCCAAGCCAGCCACTGGGCCAGGAAACCGACCACCAGCAGCCCGGTGAGCACCACGCCCAGGTCGATCGACATGCAATCTCGCGTCCTTCGAGGTCCGGCTCATGGTAACCAACGCTGGAAGTGCCGTGTGGAGCAAGGACCTTCATTCGCCCCGCTCTCGCAGGAGCGGGCCGTGCCCGGCGACCACCTTTGCCACGAGTCGCGCGCATGGCGCGCTTCTACATTGAATTGCCCAGGGCAACACCAGGAGGCAACCGATGCGGGAAAAACGCCAGCTACTGTTCGTGCAGGGAGGCGGCAAGGATGTCCACGACGAATGGAACGACAATCAACCGCGGTGATACGGGTGGCCGTTGAGGATCGTCACCGCGCGGTACAACTGTTCGGCCACGACCAGCCGCACCAGCATGTGCGGGAGCGTGAGCGGTCCCAGTGACCAGCGCTGGTCGGCGCGTTGCAGTACTTCGTTGGCATGGCCGTCGGGCCCGCCGATCAGGAGCGCGAGATCGCGACCCGCCATGCGCCAGTTCGACAACTGACCCGCGAGCTGCTCGCTGGACCACGCGGCGCCGTGGCCGTCGAGTGCGACGACGTGCGCGTCGCGCGGCAGCGCGGCCAGCAACGACGTACCCTCATCGGCGGTTGCGCGCGCGTCGTCGCGGCCCTTGCCGCGCGCGCCGGGCTTGATTTCGACGAGTTCCAGCGGCAGGTCGCGCGACAGCCGCTTCGCGTATTCGGCAAAGCCGTCCGCGACCCATCGCGGCATGCGTTCACCGATCGCGTAAAGCCGCGCGCGCACCGCCGACGGTACTCAGCCGGCGCGGGCTGCTTCCGCGTCCGTTCCCTGGTCGCCCACCGTCCAGAGGCGCTCGAGTCCGTAGAACTCGCGGATGCGCGGCAGCATCACGTGGACGATGATGTCGCCGAGATCGACCAGCACCCATTCGGCTTCGTCCTCGCCCTCGACGCCGAGCGGCAACATGCCCGCGCGCTTGGCGAACTTGACGACTTCGTCGGC
>DASSNH010000213.1:0-6357 GCA_035701405.1 Rhodanobacteraceae bacterium | reverse complement strand
CCGCGGCCGTCGGGTCGCGATGGAGGTCATGCTGGGGACCCCGCTGGTCCAGGACTACATCCGCAAGGGCGAGATCCACAAGATCAAGGACGTGATGAAGCAGTCCACCAACCTCGGCATGTGCACCTTCGACCAGAGCCTTGTCGAGCTGTACCACGCAGGCAACATCAGCTACGAGGATGCGCTGCGCTACGCCGATTCGTCCAACGAGGTGCGCCTCGCGATCAAGCTGGCGCAGGGCGGCGACGCGCATTCGCTGTCGCAGGGCCTCGGCGACGTCGAGCTCACCGAAACCATCGAGCGCGGCCACCGCTTGTAAAAACCGGCAGACCGGGGTCAGAGCGAAAACCGGGGTCAGAGTGCACTTTCAAACCGTACCTCCGTGAGCAACGCGGAGTGGCTCGTGAAAGCGCACTCTGACCCCGGTTTCCCGGCTCAGCGGTGCGTCACGTCGATGTCGAAGTGCAGGCCGTCGCCGTCGAGCCGCCCGTCGGCGTCCACCGACGCGACCATCTTGCCCATTTGCTGGAACGTGGCGACCTGCTGCTGCAACTGGGCTTGGCTCGCGGCCGGCGCCATCGCGGAGAAGCGGTCCATCCAGCTTCCGAGCACGCCGTACATCTTGCCGTCGAAGTGCATGCGGAACAGCCGGTCGCCGTTGCCGGTCGAAGCGGTCAGCGTGCCGGCCAGCTTCGTTTGCTCGTCGTCGCCGACGCCAATCGCCAGCGCCTTGTCATTGGCCGCGATCCAGCCCTGGCTGCCGCCACCGAGCAGGGCCCTGAGCCTGGGCGGCAGGTCGAACGCGACTGGCTGGCCATTGGTCGGGATCGGCTTCAGCGCGAACTGCGGCAGGGTCTGCTGGATCTTCTGCGCCAGTGCGGCCGGATCGGAACTCGCGACCAGCAGGCGCCCGGCGATCTGCGGGCCGGCTTCCCACTGGTCGAGCACGATGCGAAAGCCCATCAGCGAGGCCGCTTCCGGCGGCATCTGCACCGGCGGATGGGCGGCGGTTTGCGCGAACCTGTTGAGCGATTGCAGGGCCGGGCACCGGTAGGTCTTCCCCGCCGCTGCCTTGGCGCGGCCCTGCAGGAACGCCTGCCATTGCGTCAGCGGCAGCGCCAGCACCATGTCGAACATCGACGTGTCCGACGCCTCGCCCATGCCGGGCACCTGATGCTTGAGCGCCGTAAGTGCACCGAGAAGCGACGGCGACAACCGTGCGTCGATGCTCAGGCTCACCTTTTGTGCGGTGGCCGATTTGACGCCCGCGCTGACCATCGGAACCTGTTGCGCGAGCGAGGCGAATTCGCTGGCGCAGGAGGGATTGGCCAGCGAGCCGCCCAGGTCCTTGGCGAATTCCTGGGTGATCGCGTCCTTGCCGTCGAACAGGTTGGAGAACAACCTGGCAAGGTCGACGTAGCCCGAGCCGTAATCGCCGTAGCCCTGCTTGCCGTTCAGGTCGGACAGGCGATCCGACGCATTGCTGGACGGCTTGGCCAGGCCAAGCAATTGCTTCAGCATGTCGGGACCGGCATTGGCCGGGGCGACGGTGGCGACCAGTTGCTTGCCTTCGATCGCGACCAGGATGCGCACTTTCGCGCCGGCGCCGCCGATTACCCAATAGCTCTGCTTGTCGAGAGTCGCGGTCGGAACGGTGATGCCGGCGCGCTTCTCGACCCGCGCCCAGAACGCCTTGAAGGTGTCGGGCGAATCGAGTTCGACCCGCATTACCGGCACGTCGCCAACGCCGTACATCGCATACAGCGGAGACTGCGAGAGGCCGAGCGTCGCGGCCAATTCCTTGTTGGTCTGCACGTTCGCGAGTTCGGCCTGCACCGCATCGACGACCTTCGCGACCGCGGGGTCCTTCTGGCGGGTCAACTTGCCGATCTGGTCCAGTTGCTGGATCCGCCCCTGCAAGCCGCTGTTGCCGACCCCGCTCCAGGCCTCGGCGACGTCGGCCGGCTGGCCCTTGAAATTGGCGAACAGGTAGGGCGTGTCGGCGGGCGCGTAGGTGATGGGCGCGTCGGAGGCGACGTGCTTGCCGCAACCCGCGAGGACCAAGGCCGCAAGGCAGGCGGCCGCGAAGGCCGTCCGGCGCAGAACTGGACGCATGGGCGTTCTCCCGTTTCCCCTTGTAGGTCCCGATTATGCCGGGACCGCCAGCAACTCCGCCAGCACCCCCATCCGCACCCAGACACCGTTCGCGACCTGATCCAGGATCCGCGATTGCGTCCCGTCAGCAATCTCCGACGCGATCTCTATCCCGCGGTTGATGGGTCCCGGGTGCAGCACCTGGCAATCCTTCGCGGCCAGCGCGAGCCTGCGGGTGTCGAGCCCGTAGTGCGCGTGGTAGCCAGCGGTATCCGGGAACTGGGCGTCCAGCATCCGTTCCTTCTGGATGCGCAACATGACCACGACGTCCGCGCCGTCGATCGCGGCATCGAAATCGTCGCTGGTCGTGCAGCCGGGGAATTCCTGCAGCGACTCGGGAAGCATCGCGCTCGGCGCGCACAGGCGGATGTCGCGTGTTCCAAGGGTTGCCAGCGCGCGCACGTCCGAACGCGCCACCCGCGAATGGCGGATGTCGCCGCAGATCGTCACGCGCAGGTTCGCGAAATCATTGCGGTGCTGGCGGATCGTCAACACGTCGAGAAGGCCCTGGGTCGGATGCGCGTGGGTGCCGTCGCCGGCATTCACCACCGCGACGCCGCTCCTCGCGTGTTCGGCGAGGTACGCGGGCATGCCGTTCTCGTTGTGCCGCACCACCAGCGCGTCGAGGCGCATCGCCTCCAGCGTGTGCAGCGTGTCGAGCAGGCTTTCGCCCTTGATCGTGGACGAGCGCGAAAGATCGAAGTTGACGTTGTCCGCGCCCAGCCGCTTGGCCGCCAGCACGAAGGAGGTGCGGGTTCGCGTGGATGGCTCGAAGAACAGCGTCAGTACGGTGCGCCCGACCAGCAGGTCGCGCGGCGCGCCCTCGCTGCGGAAGCGGTCCGCGCGATCGAGCAGCCGGTTGATCGCAGTGCGGTCGAGGTCTTCGAGATCCAGGAGGTGTCGCATCGCCGCGCATGATATGGGGTCGGAGTGTACTTTTCGACGCCGTTTCATGGACCGCACGTCCACGAGCAGCGAAAAATGCACTCTGACCCCGGTTTCGGTTATGTCCCGGCCTGCAGCCAGCTTTCAAGGATAACGGCGGCGGCGAGCGAATCGATGTTCGCGGCATCGCGCCGCCGCGCGGCGCCGGAGGCGCGCTGGGCGGCGAACCTGCGTGCAGCTTCCTGCGAAGTGTGGCGCTCGTCGACCAGGTGCACCGGCAGTCCGCTGTGTTGGCCCAGTGCCGCGGCGAATGCCCGCGCGGCGCGGGTGATTGCCTGCTCGCCGCCATCCAGCGCCAGCGGCAGGCCGACGACCAATGCTTCCGGCTTCCACTCCGCCAGCAGCGCGTCGATTCGCGTCCAGTCCGGCTTGCCGGCGCTGGCGACGAGGGCGGGCAGCGGTTGCGCGGTGGCGACGACGCGGTTGCCGCTGGCGACTCCGATCCGGCGGGCGCCGTAATCGAACCCCAGCACGCATCCGGTCACGCCCGACCGAAGTAGCTCGTGAGGTTCGCGGGGTTGACCCCGACCAGCGCCACGGCGGCGCCCCAACGCTCGTCGAGCGCGGTGTCGAACAGGATGTGGTCGTCGGCCTGCACCGTCAGCCAGGCGTTTTCGCGCAGTTCCTGCTCGAGCTGGCCCGCGCCCCAGCCTGCGTAGCCGAGCGCCACCAGCACCCGCCCCGGACCATCGCCATCCGCCATCGCGGCGAGGATGTCCCGCGAGGTCGTGACGGCGAGTGCGTCGTTGATGCGGTAGCTCGATTCCCACTCGCGCTGGCCCGCCGCGTGCAGGACGAAGCCGCGCTCCGGTTGCACGGGACCGCCCACCAGCACCGGGGCCGAGGCGACGGACTTCCGCCCGCAGGGCATGTTCATCTGCTGCAGCACGTCACCGAGCCGGTAATCGGACAACCGGTTGACGACCAGTCCCATCGCGCCGTCCTGGTTGTGCTGGCAGATGAAGGTGATGCCGCGTGCGAAGTTTGGATCGCCCATGCCCGGCATGGCGATCAGGAAATGCCCGGTCAGCGATGCCGGTTCGGCGGTGCGGATGGTGCCCGCGTCGTCCGCCTTTTGCGGCCGGGAACGGCTGCTGCGGGAAGTGCGTGGTGACTTGGTGGCCATGGCCCGATTGTAACGCGGCCAGGCGGCCGATCAGCGTGAACGGACGGCCTGTGTTTCAAGATGATTACCAGGCAGGAATTGCCATGTGCGGGTGATCACAAGTTCGTTGTAGCGGTTGCCGTTGGCGTCGCTGTCCTGCGGGATCCGGGGAAAGGGCGCCGCGAGGTGCACGATCCGCACGGCGGCTTCGTCGAGGACGCGATAGCCCGAGCTCTGGTTCACCGTGACTTCGCGCACGTGCCCGTCCATGCCGAGCACCACCGTGAGCATCACGTTGCCGTGCAGGTGCCTGCGGCGTGCGGCGTCTGGATAGTTGAGGTTGCCGATACGCTCGATCCTGTCCACCCAGGCGACCTGGTAGGCGGCGAACGTCGTGCCGCGGGTGTTCGCGGAGAGATATTTCCGGCGCGGACGGCGCGCGTAGGCTTCCTGCTCGCGCCGCACTTCCTGTGCGAGTCGTGCCATTTCGAGGCGCTGCGGAATCGGAACCGCCGCCGTCCGCTGCTCGGCCTGCGGCTGGTCCCGGGTATCGCGTTCGCTCGGTGTGCTCCGGCTGGCCTTGCCGGTGGTCGTGAGGATGTGCGGGCCGGTCGCCTTCTGCCGGGCCGGCGCCCCCGGCATTACCGCAACCGGTGCGATGCCGGCGTTCGCGACCGGCAGCGGCCCCGAGAAGGGCGCCCCGGGCCTGTGTGCCTTGTCGCTGTTGCCGCCGCCGGCGTTGTCGGCCTGCGCCAGGAAATCCGCCTTGGTCGGTGCCTCGGCGTTCGAGGTATTGATGAGGGTGACGTCGAGCGTCGGCAGGCTCGGCGCCGGCTTCGCGAACTGGAATCCCAGCCCTAGTATCACGATCGCGTGCACGATCAGCGAGAACAGCAGCGCGACGCCCATGCGGTCGGCGTGGCCGGTGCCGTGCGCCATGGAGGCCGTCGCGGCGTTCACGCTGACAACTCGCTAGGGAAGCCGGTCCCCGCTTCGATCGCATCAAACACCGAGCCCGCAATGTTCAACCCGAACTGCGCGTCCAGCTCGCAAACGCACGTGGGCGAGGTGACGTTGACTTCGGTGAGGTAGTCGCCGATCACGTCCAGTCCGGCCAGCACGATGCCGCGCCGTGTCAGTTCCGGCCCAACCTCGGCCGCGATCCAGCGGTCGCGCTCGGACAGCGGCTGGCCGACGCCGCGTCCACCCACCGCGAGGTTGCCGCGGAAGTCGGTGCCTTGCGGGATGCGTGCCAGCGCGTACGGCACGGCCTCGCCGTCCACGACCAGGATCCGCTTGTCGCCGGCGGTGATCTCGGGGATGAATTTCTGCGCCATCACGAACCGGCGATCGTCGCCGGCCAGCGTTTCCAGGATCGAGTTGAGGTTGGGATCGTCGCCGCGCGAACGGAAGATGCCGCGCCCGCCCATGCCATCCAGCGGCTTCAGCACGACCTCGCCGTGTTCGCGCGCGAAGCGGCGGAGTTCGCCGCGGTCGCGCGCCACCAGCGCCGGCGCGCAGCATTGCGGGAACCACTGCGCCGCGAGTTTCTCGTTGAAGTCGCGCAGCGCCTGCGGTTCGTTGACGACGCGCGCCCCGTCGCGCGCCGCGAGGTCCAGCACCAGGGTGTCGTAGAGGAACTGTGCATCGAACGGCGGATCCTTGCGCGCGAGCACGATGTCCGCGGCCTCGGCGAGCGGCTGCCAGCGTGGCTCGCCGAGCGTGAACCAGTCGCTCCGGTCGTTGCGCACCTCCAGCGGCGACAACCGCGCCCACGCCACGCCGTCGCGCACCGCGAGGTCACCCTGGCCCATGTAACGGAGCGCATGGCCGCGGCGCGCCGCTTCCAGCAGCAGCGCGAGGGTGGTGTCCTTTTCCGGATGGATGGTGCCGATGGGGTCCATCAGCACCGCGACGGTGGAATTCATGGGCTGGTGGGGCGGATCAGCAACTCGACTGAAGTCATGGGAGGTGCCGGGGTTGGATCAGCGGCAAGTCAATGGGGTGGAGGTCGGGCCGGTCGGCCGAAGCGCAAATCCGTCCACATTCGAACGGGCGGCTCTTGGTGTATCTTGGCATACGCGGCCGGTTTTGCCGGGTATGGCATCCGCCGGGGAACGGATCACGAGCGACGGCGTGCGGATCACGTGACG
>DASSNH010000212.1:0-2013 GCA_035701405.1 Rhodanobacteraceae bacterium | reverse complement strand
CAGCACGTGCGCCCGTTCGAATTCCTCGCGCGACAGGTCGCTGTTGCACGCACCGCCTTCGCACCACAGCGCGATGTCGAGGTCGAGGGTGCGGTCCGCGTAGCGCGGCAGGCTGCGATCGCGGCCGCTGGCATCCTCCAGCTCGCGCAGCCATGCGCGCAACGGATCGTGCGCGAGATCGGCATCGAAGGCCGCCGCGCAATTGAGGAACGGCGCCCCCTCGAATCCCACCGCTTCGCTGCGGTACACGGGCGACACCACGACATCGTCGAAGCGCGCGCGCAACGCGCCGACCGCTTCGCGCAGGTGGCGCTCGGCGTCGAGGTTGGAACCGAGGCTCAGGTAAACGCGTGGCAAGGGTTCGGGACTTCCGAAGGAATGTCGTGAGCAAAGCGGATGGCGGGCCACCGGGGTGTTGGGCGGACACCGTCAGCCGCCGAATGCCCGGCGGGCAATGTCGGTCTACCAGGCACAGCAGCTACGCGTTCCTCGAGCCGCGTTCGACCACGACGCCCACTGCCCGCGCACCGCGGACGGCGCCGGGCTTGGCGAGCCTCAGTCGCACCCACGCGACACCGAACTCGTCACGGATGATGGCGGCGCAGCGCTCGGCGAGGGTCTCCACCAACTGGAAACTCGAGTCCTCGATGAAACCGATCAGGCGTTTGGATACGGCCTTGTAATCCAATGTGTCGTCGATGCGGTCACTGGCGGCCGGACGTGTGTTGTCGAAGGCCATTTCGACATCGAGCACCACCGGCTGGCGCACCCTGCGTTCCCAGTCGTAGATGCCGATGACGGTTTCGACGGTCAGGCCTTCGATGAAGACGGTATCCATGCGCTCAGGCTACCGCAGGCAAGGTCTGCAGATCCCATCTCGGCCGCACCTGGATTTCGGGGCCGGTGTGCTGGCCGGCGGCGAGCCGGATCGCACCCGCCAGCGCGATCATCGCGCCGTTGTCGGTGCAGAACTGAAGGCGCGGGAAATACGTCTGGAAGCCTTCGCGCTGCCCGGCTTCGGCGAGTTGCGCACGCAGGCGCCGGTTGGCGCCGACACCGCCGGAAACCACCAGCCGCTTGTACCCCGTTTGCGCGAGCGCGCGCCGGCACTTGATTGCCAGCGTTTCCACGATCGCTTCCTCGAAACCGCGCGCGATGCCCGCCCGGGTGTCGTCGGCCCGGTCGCTGTCCCGCCACGCCAGCAGGACCTGGGTCTTCAGGCCGGAAAAACTCATGTCGAGGCCGGGCCGGTCCGTCATCGGGCGCGAAAATGCGAATGCCCCCGGCTTCCCGGTTTCGGCGATCTTCGCCAAGGCCGGACCACCAGGGTACGGCAGGCCCATCAACTTGGCGGTCTTGTCGAAGGCTTCGCCCGCGGCGTCGTCCAGCGTATCGCCGAGGACCGTGTAGCTGCCGATCTGCTCGACCCCGACCACCAGCGAATGCCCCCCCGACACCAACAGCGCCACGAACGGGGGCGCCAGCGGTTCGGTGCCCGGCGCGGGTTCCTCCAGCAGCGGCGCCAGCAGGTGCCCCTCCATGTGGTGGACCCCGATCGCGGGGATCTCCAGCGCCCAGGCCAGGGAACGGGCCACGGAGGCGCCGACCAGCAGCGCGCCGATCAGGCCGGGCCCGGCGGTATAGGCCACCGCGCCGAGATCCCGGACGCCGAGGTCCGCGTCCGCAAGTGTCTGGCGCAAAAGGGGAAGCAGCTTCCTGACGTGGTCGCGGCTGGCCAGCTCCGGGACCACGCCGCCATATTCGGCGTGCAGGGAAATCTGCGAATACAGGGCGTGCGCCAGCAGCCCGCGCCCGGGTTCGTAAACTGCCACGCCGGTTTCGTCGCAGGAGCTCTCGATGCCCAGCACCGGGGACTTTGAATCGATCACGGAAATCACGCTATAATTCGCGGCTCACCCGCGGCCAAGCGGGCCAGTTTACCAAGTGGAGCGTCCATGCCCAGCGTCAAAGTCCGCGAGAACGAGCCGTTCGAAATCGCCCTGCGCCGCTTCA
>DASSNH010000211.1:0-5096 GCA_035701405.1 Rhodanobacteraceae bacterium | reverse complement strand
GGCGATTTCGATCGAGCAGAAGTCGACGTCGCACAACCCGCGATCGACGGTCGGCACCATCACCGAGATCCACGACTACCTGCGCCTGCTGTACGCGCGCGTGGGCACGCCGCGCTGCCCGCGCCACGGCACATCATTGGAAGCGCAGACGGTCAGCCAGATGGTGGATGCCACGCTGGCGCTGCCGGCCGACAAGCGCTTCATGCTGCTGGCGCCGGTGATCCGCGAACGCAAGGGCGAACACGTGCAGGTGTTCGAGCAGTTGCGCGCGCAGGGCTTCGTGCGCGCGCGCGTCGATGGCAACGTGTACGACCTGGACGCCGTGCCGGCGCTGGGCCTGCGCATCAAGCACACGATCGAGGTGGTGATCGACCGCTTCCGTCCGCGCGCGGACCTGAAGCAGCGCCTCGCCGAATCGTTCGAAACCGCGCTGCGGCTGGGCGAGGGGCTGGCGATCCTGGTCGACCTCGACGACGAGAAGGCGCCGGAACAACTGTTCTCGTCGCGCTATTCGTGTCCGCAGTGCGACTACTCGCTGCCGGAGCTGGAGCCGCGGCTGTTCTCGTTCAACTCGCCTGTGGGCGCGTGCCCCGCGTGCGACGGCCTCGGCGTCACCCAGTTCTTCGATCCCGCCCGGGTGGTCGCGCATCCGGAGCGTTCGCTCGCCAACGGCGCGATCCGGACCTGGGACCGGCGCAACCCTTATTACTGGCAGATGGTGCAGTCGCTGGCGAAGCACTACCGCTTCGATCCGGAGACGCCCTGGAACAGGCTGCCCGCAGCCACGCGCGAGGCGGTGCTGAACGGCTCGGGCAACGAGACGATCGCCTTCCGCTACACGCCGGGCCATTCGGGTGGTCCCGTCACGCGCCGCCACCGTTTCGAGGGCATCATCCCAAACCTCGAACGCCGTTACCGCGAGACCGATTCCACCGCGGTGCGCGAGGAACTCGCGCGCTTCATCAGCGAACGGCCCTGCCCGGAATGCCACGGTGAGCGGCTGAATCTTTCCGCGCGCAACGTGTTCGTGGGCGAGAAGAACCTGCCGTCGCTGTCGGCGCTGGCGATAAGCGACGCGCGCGGCTTCGTCGACGGCCTGCAGCTCGCGGGCTGGCGCGGCGAGATCGCCGAGCGCATCGTCAAGGAGATCCGCGAGCGCCTGCGATTCCTGATCGACGTGGGCCTCGATTACCTCACGCTCGACCGCAAGGCCGACTCGCTCTCGGGCGGCGAAGCGCAGCGCATCCGCCTGGCCTCGCAGATCGGCGCCGGCCTGGTCGGCGTGATGTACGTGCTGGACGAACCGTCCATCGGCCTGCACCAGCGCGACAACGAGCGCCTGCTCGGCACGCTGACCCGCCTGCGCGACCTCGGCAACACCGTGATAGTGGTCGAACACGACGAGGACGCGATCCGCACCGCCGACCGGATCGTCGACATCGGGCCCGGCGCCGGCGTGCACGGCGGCGAGGTGATCGCGCAGGGTTCGCTCGCGGACATCCTTGCCGCGCCCCGATCGTTGACGGGACAGTACCTGTCGGGCAAACGTTCGATCGAGGTACCGCGGCTGCGCCGCCCACCGGATCCCAGGCGCGTGCTGAAACTGAAGGGCGCGCATGGCCACAACCTCCAACACGTCGACCTCGAAATCCCGGCTGGCCTGTTCACCTGCATCACCGGCGTGTCGGGCTCGGGCAAATCCACGCTCGTGAACGACACCTTGTTCCGGATTGCGGCGGTGGAATTGAATGGAGCATCGGCGCAGCCGTCGCCGTACGCATCCATCGAAAAACTGGACCTGTTCGACAAGGTACTGGACATCGACCAGTCGCCGATCGGGCGCACGCCGCGTTCGAATCCCGCCACGTACACCGGCGTGTTCACCCCCCTGCGCGAACTGTTCGCGCAGGTGCCGGAAGCGCGCGCGCGAGGCTACAAGCCGGGCCGTTTCAGCTTCAACGTCAAGGGCGGCCGGTGCGAGGCCTGCGAAGGCGACGGGCTGATCAAGGTGGAAATGCACTTCCTGCCGGACATGTACGTGTCCTGCGACGTCTGCCACGGCAAGCGCTACAACCGCGAGACGCTGGAGATCCTCTACAAGGGCTACACGATCGCCGACGTGCTCGACATGACGGTGGAGCAGGCGCTGGAAGTATTCGCGCCGGTGCCCCAGATCGCGCGCAAGCTGGAAACGCTGATGGACGTGGGCCTGGGCTACATCAAGCTCGGCCAGAGCGCGACCACGCTGTCGGGCGGCGAAGCGCAGCGCGTGAAGCTGTCGAAGGAACTCTCGCGCCGCGACACCGGCAACACCCTGTACATCCTCGACGAGCCGACCACCGGCCTCCATTTCCTCGACATCGAGCAACTGCTGCGCGTGCTGCACCGGCTGGTCGATGGCGGCAGTACCGTGATCGTGATCGAGCACAACCTCGACGTGATCAAGACCGCCGACTGGATTGTCGACCTCGGCCCCGAAGGTGGCGCCGGCGGCGGACGCATCATCGCTGCCGGCACGCCGGAAGACATCGCAACCACGCCGGGCTCGTACACCGGCCAATTCCTCGCGCCGGTCCTGAATGCCGCTTCGACGTCGAAGCCCTCGCGCAGGAAGAAGCGCGCGTGAGGAGAAAGTCGGAGTCGGCAGCAAGCCTGCGCCTTCGCCGTGGTCATTCCGGGGCTGGCCGCGCTGTTTGCCGGCAGCAGAGGCGATGGAGCCGACGATGGCCGCGGAATGACGAAGACACACCGGCCCCAACCGAAAAGTCATGGACATGAACAACGACAAGCAAAACCGCCCGGCCAGGCGTGCACCCCGAAAGCGCGGCAAAGCAAGGGCGCAAGCCCCGGGTCCGGGTGCGGTGCAACAAGATCCGTCGCAGTCCGGCGACGCTCCGCCGGCGGTCTCCCGCACCCTCGCGACCATCCCGCTGCACGTGCGCTGGCGCGACCTCGACGCGTTCAACCACGTCAACAACTCGTCGTACCTCACCTTCCTCGAGGAGGCGCGCCTGCAATGGCTGCGCACGGTGCCCGGCGAATGGTTCACCGAACACGCGATGCCCGTGATGGCAGCGGTCGAATTGCACTACCGCAAGCCGATCACCTGGCCTTCGGAAGTCGACGTGCTGCTGAGCTGCGAACGGCTCGGCAACACCTCCATCACGATCGGCAACCGCATCGTGGATCGGAATGACGCAACCTGCGTCTACGCCGACGGCAATATCGTGATGGTGTGGGTGGATCCTGCGAGCGGCGCGGCGGTGCCGCTGCCCGAGGCGATCCGCGCGGCTTGCGCCGCCCCGTAGGAGCGGCGCGCCCGGTCTCGCGATCGTGCAACCCTGATCGGGCGCAAGAGAAGGAGCAAGTGCTTCGCGCAGGCGCGGTCCTACAACGCGTCGCCGGTTCGGGCGTGTCGTTGCTCCCGGAGGGTCAACGCCACCTTGTCGCGCAGGTATACCGGCAGCGCCTGTTCGGGCGGTACGCCTTCGCCGGCGGCAAAACGTGGCGCGGCCAGGCGCACGACATCGCGCGCCTGAGGATACCGTTCGCCTTCGGCCCAGTGCGGCGGCGCGGGCAACCGCTCGCGGATGGAGTCGCCATATGCGCCCCAGCCGCTGCCGATCACGTTCCAGGCATCGGCCCCTGGCAACGCGAGGTCGGCAGCCGGCAGCACGCGCTCTTCGTCCAGCGGCTCGGCCAATCCCGCTTCGTCCAGACGGAATGCCCCGGCGTAGATTTCCCCGCGACGCGCGTCGATCGCGGCCAGTACGGCGGCGCCGTTCGCCGGTGCCTGCATCGCAAGCGCCGCCAGGGACGAAACCGGCAGTACCGGCACGTCCAGCGCCAGAGCCAGGCCCTGCGCCACCGAGATCGCCAGCCGGACCCCGGTGAACGCACCCGGCCCGCGCCCGACCGCGATTGCGTCGAGCTGGCGGCGCACGATCCCGGCTTCGGCCAGCAATGATTCCGCCATGGGCAGCACCAGCTCCGCGTGACGCCGCGGTGCGATTTCGCTGCGGCCGATCAATGCATCGCCGTGCAGGAGCGCGACCGAGCAGGCTTCCGTGGCTGTTTCGATGGCGAGGATGTTCATGCTGCGCGAACGCGATCCCGAACCGAGAATCGACGAAGCGTAGCAGCAATGCCGACCACAGCCCGGCCCGCCTGGCGGTTGCCGCCCTGCAGGGGGCGTCGGACGGTGTCAGCCTCACGGGCCTGACGGAAAGGGTCCACGCCCGAGTCAGTAGCGAAAGATGGCCGCGAGGCCGGTTTCGGTGGGCATGCGCTCGCTCGGCACCACGACCACCTCTCCGCCCGTCGCGAGCACGCGCTCGCCGAGGTCGTCGAGCAGGTCGTCCACGTGCGGATCGTCGAGCTTGCCGAGGATGATTTCGCCGCTGTCTCCATCCATCCGCCCGGGAACCTGGCGTCCGGCGTCCAGCAACAGGGTCGCGATGCGGCTCTCCGCCACCGCACGCGCGGCATCCGCGAGATCGGCGGTGGCCTGCCCGCGCGGCGTCGCCGCGTGGAAGCGGTCGATGAAGGCTTCCTGCCGTGCCAGGTAGTGCGGCAGCACCTTGTCCCAGGCGCGCTCGCGCAGTTCGTCGAGACTGACGTCGCCCGGAAACACGTCGATGGTTTCCTCGAGCAGGTGCGGATTCTCGCTGACTTCCCGGAACATGTGGTGGTGTTCGGGCAGTGCGGCCAGCAGCAGAGGCAGCCCGGTCGGACGCGAGTGGTGTTCGAACACGCCGCGGTCGATGATCCGGAAGAACTGTTCGGTATCGGCGCGAATCGCGTCCTGTTTCACGTCGCTTTTGCCATGGCGGCCCATCGTGCCGTCGCGGATAGGGCCGTAGGTGCGGATATCGCGATCGCGCCCGAATTCGCGTTCCAGCGCATCCTCGAGCGAACGCGGCACGTCCGGCGCGAGATCGATCTCGGCGATCCGATCGCGATTGCCTTCGAACAGGCGCGCCTCGTGGCGGTTCAGGCCGAGCACCTGGAAGCGGTCCGCGGATTGCATGATCCGCATCAGCGGCTTGGTATGGAAGCTGTCGGCGACCACCGCAAGTTCCGGCACGGCTCGCTGC
>DASSNH010000210.1:0-9529 GCA_035701405.1 Rhodanobacteraceae bacterium | reverse complement strand
CCGATGTAGATGATCACCGGGAATCGCTCGATCAGCTTCAACAGCAGGGTCGAACCCCACACCACCAGCGGAACGCTGATCAGCAAGCCCAGCGCGACGAGTCCGAGATGGCCGTTCGATGCACCCGCGATCGCCAGCACGTTGTCGAGGCCCATCAGCGCATCCGCGACGACGATCGTGCCCATCGCGCTCCAGAACCCGGTCACCTTGTGCCGCAGGTGCGGGTCGTCGTCCTGCTCGTCCTGCTTGAGCAGCCGGAACGCGATCGGGATCAGCACGAGGCCGCCCACCAGCATCAGCGCCGGGATCCGCAGCAACCAGATCACGCCGGCCGTCATCGCGACCCTGACCACGATCGCGCCCACCGTGCCCCAGAAGATCGCGCGGAACTGGTGGTTCTTCGGGAGGTGCCGCGCCGCCAGCGCGATCACGACGGCATTGTCGCCGGCCAGGACGAGGTCGATGACGATGATCGAAGCGAGGCCGCTCCAGAACGCGCTGTCGAGGGGATGGTGCAACAGGGCTTCGATGGGCGGCATGCAGTCTTCCCGGTACGTGGACGATCGGAATCCCACACGCGGTGCGGAATCTCGAAAGTCTCGCGCGCGGTCGCGATCCGCCGTGGCGACCGGGGCGTTTTTTTGCGCCCGTGTTGACGACCGCCACGCGAACCCGGATCGACCCGGGTCCCGTGCTACTCCCTTTCGGCAGTGGGCGATTGTGCGGCTTCCCTCGGTTTGCGGTCAAGCGCAGGGCGCTCTGGCACAATGACGGGTTTTCCGCTCGGAAATTCGCCATGAGCCACGCCGACATCCGTTCCGCGGCCCGCCCCGCACCCGACCAGCCGTTGCTCGACATCGCCGATTACGTGCTGGACTACCGGGTCGAATCGCAGGAAGCGTGGGAGACCGCGCGCTACATGCTGATGGACGCGCTGGCGTGCGCGATGCTGGCGATGAAGTTCCCGCAGTGCGTGCGGCACCTCGCGCCGATCGTGTCCGGTGCGACGTTGGCCGGCGGCGCCCGGGTACCCGGCACCGATCTCGAACTCGATCCCGCGCAGGCTGCGTTCTGTATCGGAACCCAGATCCGCTGGCTGGATTTCAACGACACCTGGCTCGCGGCCGAGTGGGGCCATCCGTCCGACAACCTCGGCGCGGTGCTGGCGGTCGCGGACTGGCTGTCGCGCCGCAACATGCGCAATGGCGACAAGCCGCTCACGATCCGCGACGTACTCGGCTGGGCGATCAAGGCGCACGAAATCCAGGGCTGCTACGCGCTGAAGAATTCTTTCAACCGAGCGGGGATGGACCACGTGATCCTGGTGCGGCTGGCATCGACCGCGGTGGCCACCGCGATGCTCGGCGGCGATCGCGGGCAGGTCGTCACCGCGGTGTCGAACAGTTGGATCGACAACGGCGCATTGCGGACCTATCGCCATGCGCCCAATACCGGACCCCGCAAGAGCTGGGCGGCGGGCGATGCGTGCCGCCGCGCCGTGATCCATGCGCTGGATGCGCTGACCACGGGCGAGCCGAGCTATCCCTCGGCGCTGAGCGCGAAGACCTGGGGTTTCTACGACGTCGCGTTCGGCGGAAAACCGTTCGAGTTCGAGCGGCCGTTCGGTTCGTACGTGATGGAAAACATCCTCTTCAAGATCTCCTACCCCGCCGAATTCCACGCGCAGACCGCGGTCGAGTGCGCGATGAAGCTGCATCCGCAAGTGAAGGACCGGATCGGCGACATCGAGCGGATCGAGATCGAGACCCAGGAAGCCGGCGCGCGCATCATCGACAAGACCGGACCGCTCGCCAATTACGCAGATCGCGACCACTGCATCCAGTACATGGTGGCCGTGCCGCTGATTTTCGGTCGCCTGGTTGCGGACGATTACAGCGATGTCGTCGCGGCCGATCCGCGCATCGATGCATTGCGCGGCCGGATGAGCGTGCGTGAAAATCCGCAATTCACCCGCGATTATTTCGATCCCGACAAGCGTTATATCGGCAATTCAGTCCAGGTTTTTTTCAAGGACGGATCGAAAACCGCGAAGGTTTCCATCGACTATCCGATCGGCCACCGTCGCCGCCGTGCCGAGGGCATTCCGGTTCTCCTGGGCAAGTTCCGGGGCGCCCTGTCCGCATTCCTTCCCGAAGCGCAAGCGGCTGAAATCATTGGCCTTTGCGAAAAACCCGAGGACATGCTGGACACCCCGGTTCCGGCGTTCATGGACCAATTCGCCATGCAAGCCCGCGCCTGAGCTTTTTATGAACGGCTGAACGCCAGCCCCGCGCAATTGTTTGTTTTTTGCTAAACTGGCGCAGCCGTAGCGGAAAGGGCCGGGACAGGAAGGGCCGTTTTTCGCGCAGTCGTTTTGCGGTCTGGAAGCACGACGTCCGCCGGACGGTCGGCGTCGAAAGAATCAACAACGAGGAGACTTTCCGATGAAACGTAATGGCTTGTTCGCGGTCATCGCGCTGGCCTTGGGTACTGCGGGCGTGATGTCAGTCGCGCATGCGCAGGACACGGGCATGGCGACGGAATCAACGGGCAGCTTCACCAACCCCGACTACAGCAACTGGTACATCGTTCCGCGCATCGGCGTGGTGGTTCCCGACAGTGATCGTCGGGTGCAGACCGATCCGGTCGGTGGACTCGGTGTCGGTTTCTGGATCACGCCCAACTTCACGTTGGACGTCGAAGCCACCGGTGACAACGCGGATTTCAAGGACGACTCCCCCCGCCCGGGCAAGCAGTGGGAAACCGTCGGCCTCGACGTCGCCGGTCGCTGGTATTTCATGGATCCGACTTCGCAGTGGCGTCCGTTCGTGATGGCCGGCGTCGGATTCTGGCGTCATGCAGCGGTATCCGAAGAGCTGGCCCAGGCGGGCGGCGAATGCGGGTGCCTGGGGCCGCACAGCAACTCCGGCTGGGGTCCCGGTGCGACCGTCGGCGTGGGCGTGCTCTACAACGTCAGTGACCGCATCGCGGTCCGTGGCGAAATCGCCGCGCGCTACTACCGCGACGTCAACTCGGCCCAACTGGCCGGGCTTGCCGGTCCCGGGCTGCCGAATACCTACGGTCCGAAGCAGTGGCTCGACACGATGGCCACCGTAGGCCTGGTGTTCAACATGGGCCACCCGGCTCCGCCGCCGCCGCCGCCGGCTGCTCCGCCGCCGCCGCCGGCTGCTCCGCCGCCGCCGCCGCCGCAGCAGAACGTCGTCATCGACCTGCGTGGCGTGAACTTCAAGTTCGATCGCCCGAAGAAGGGCGAGAGCGACATCGGTCCGACCTTGAAGCCGCCGCAAGCCGATTCGATCGCGATCCTGGACCAGGCGGTCGACACCCTGAACCGGTACCCGCAGGTGCAGATCGAAATCGACGGCTACACCGATTCGGTCGGTACCGACCAGTACAACCAGGGCCTGTCCGAGCGTCGTGCCAACATCGTCGACCAGTACCTGACCTCGCACGGCATCGATTCGAGCCGCATCACCGCGGTCAAGGGCTTCGGCGAAAACGACCCGATCGACACCAACAAGACCGCGGCTGGCCGTCAGCGCAACCGTCGCGTCGAGTTCAAGGTGGAAGGTCAGGGCATGAACCAGGACCAGCAGCAACAGCAGCAGTAATCAAGGGAAGTGCCGGCGGCGGTATCGCCAGCACGGCCCGGTGGTTCGGAAGCCCGGCGCAAGCCGGGCTTCTTTTTTTCAATCGGCGGGACCCAGCCTGTCGCGTCCAGAAGAAGGAGCAAGCGCTTCGCGCAGGCACGCTCCTGCAGGCGCCCTTGGCAATGCCGAGCCTGCGTGTTTACGTGTGGCCTGGATGTTGTAAGAGCGGCCCATGGCCGCGACGCGATCGTCCCAAGCCGCTGCTTCGCTGGTCGGTCGGAAAAACCCGCGAGGACGCAGAAACCGGCTTGGACTTCAGTTTGCCTGCGGTACGCCGTCGATCCAGGTTTCCGTGACGCGCAGTTCGGCATCGATCACGGTGAAGTTGGCGCGACAGCCCGGCGCGATCCGGCCATGGGTGTCGCCGAGGCCGAGGAAATTGGCGGGGTAGGTCGACGCCATCCGCGCCGCTTCCTCGAGCGGTACGCCCAGCATCGTGACCGCATTGCGGATCGCCTCGATCATGCTGAGCGCGGAACCTGCGAGGGTGCCGTTCGCGGTCTGGCAGATTCCGTCGCGTGCCGTGATCGTCTCGCCGCCCAGCGTGAAAGATGGATCGTCCGCACCGACGGGTGGCATCGCATCGGTGACGAAGAAGATTTTCCCTCGCGGCTTCGCCTTCAGCGCGATGCGGATCGCCGCCGGGTGGACGTGGTGGCCGTCGGCGATCACACCGCACCAGCTCTCGGCGTGGTCGAGTGCTGCGCCGACCATGCCGGGCGCGCGGCTCGCAAGCGGCGACATCGCATTGAAGAGGTGCGTGAAGCCGCGCACGCCAGCGTCCAGCGCAGCGCGCACAGTGTCATGGTCGGCATTGGAATGCCCCGCGGCGATAATGACGCCGCGTTCGGCGAGTCCACGGATCGCCTCGGGATCGACGCGTTCGGGTGCCAGCGTCAGCAAGGTGAGCCCGCGCTGGAGTGAAGCGGCCGTCTGCAATTCGACGCTGTCAGGGGCATGCAGGAACTGCTCCGCGTGGACGCCGCGCTTTTCGCGGCTGAGGAAGGGCCCCTCGAGATGGATGCCGAGCACGCCCGGGACGCCTTCCCCGATCGCGGCACCCACCGCCGCGATCGCCGCCTGCATCTTTTCGGACGTGTCGCTGATCAGCGTCGGCAGGAAACCCGTCGTGCCGAAGCGTCGATGCGCCTCGCCAATCGCGCGGATGCCCTCGACCGTCGGCTGGTCGTTGAACAACACGCCGCCACCGCCATTGACCTGGCAATCGATGAATCCCGGCAGCAGCATCCGGCCGCCGAGGTCCCGGACTTCCGTGCCGAACGCGATGCCATCGGACGCCACGAGTTCGAGGATGCGGCCGCCATCGACGACCACCGCGACATCGTCGCGCCATCCCTGCGCGGTGAGTACCCGTGCGTTGACGAGCGCCGTCGTCATCACACGGTCTCGGTGACCTTGGCGAGGTTCGAAGGACGATCCGGATCGCGCCCGCGCCGCAGCGCAAGCGCGTTGGCCGCGCGATAGAAGCTCTGGATCGCAAGGATCGGCGCGCACATGGGCTGGACAGCGGGGACGATCGGCAAGGCGCCCATCCCGGATGCGCCGGGCGCTGCCGTCCACACCGTGGCGCCGCGTCTGCGAAAATCCTCCGCGGTCGCGAGCACGCCCGCCAGTGCGTCATCGGCTTGCGCGAACAGCAGCACCGGAAGGTCGGGGCCGACCAGTTCCATGGGGCCATGGCGGACCTCCGCGCTGCTGAATGCCTCGGCATGCAGCGCGCACGTTTCCTTCAGCTTCAACGCGGCTTCCTGCGCCGCGCCGAGGCCGTAGCCCCGGCCTAGCACGAACAGGTCATGCATGCCGGCGAGCCCATCCACCAGCGGCGACCAGTCCAGCGCGAATGCCCGGCGCAATTGTTCCGGCAGGTCGTGCAGGCCGCGCAGCAGCGCGGCATCGGCGCGCCAGTGCGCCACCAGGTGCAGGATCGCGGCCAGCGAGCCGATGAAGCTCTTGCTGGCCGCCACGCTTTGCTCGATGCCCGCGCGCAACGGAATCACGGTGTCGGCGAGCGTCGCCAGCGGCGAGCCTTCGGCATTCACCAGCGCCACCACGCGCGCGCCGGCCTCGCGCGCGGCTTCGGCGCTGCGCAGCAGGTCCGGGCTCGCGCCCGATTGCGAGATCACGATGTACAGCGCGCCGCGCAGCCTCAGCGGGACCGCGTAGACCGATTCGACCGACGGCGAAGCCGAGGCGGTGGCGCAGCCGGTCTGCGTTTCGATCACGTACTTGGCGTAGGTGGCCGCGTGGTCGGAGCTGCCGCGCGCGCAGGTGACGACGAACGGCGGCGGGGAATCGCGCAGTGCCTGCGCGAGTCGATGCACGCAAGCGTCGTTGTGCTCCAGTTGCCTCGCGACCGCATCGGCCGCCTCGGCGGCTTCCCGGTACAGGAACGTCGATTCGGGTCGGAGGTCGCGATTCGGTGTGGCGGACATCATCGAAACGTACGCGCCGCTCAGGTCCGCGGCCGCGGCGGCGCGGTCGAACCGCGCACCACCAGCTCCGGACTGAAGCCCTCGTTTTCGACATCGTCGCCGTGGATCTGCGCGATCAGCAGTCGGGTGGCGTGTTCGGCGATCGCCTCGGTGCGCTGGCGCGAAGTGGTCAACGACGGCCACGAATGGCGGGAGAACGGGCTGTCCTCGAAACCGGCCACCGACAGGTCGTAGGGAACATGCAATCCGCCTGCACGCGCGGCTGCCAGCACGCCGGCGGCGATTTCGTCGTTGGAACCGAAGATCGCGGTCGGCGGTTCGGCGAGTCCCAGCAATCGGCGAGCGCCCCGGAAGCCGTCGTCGAACGAATAGTCGCCTTCCAGTACCAGTTCGTCAGACAGCGGCACGCCGTAGTCCTGCAGCGCCTGTTCGTAGCCCTTGTAGCGTTCCGGGCTGGAACGATGCTGCTTGCCGCCCCACAGGAAGCCGATCCTGACATGGCCGAGCTGGATCAGGTAGGCCGTGATCGCGTAGGCCGCGTCGCGGTCGTCCACGAACACGCACGGAAACCCGTCGCGCGGATCCTCGGCCGCCGAGATGATGCGGACCAGCGGGACATTGTACGCCGCCAGCTCACGCAGCAACTCCACGTGCTCGGACATCGGCGGCGCCAGCACCAGGCCGGCAAGCCGCGAACGGCGCGCGAGATCGCGCAGCTCTTCGGCGAGCGTCGGGCCGCGCGAGTTGCAGGGATGGATCTGAAGCCCGAAGCCCATCTCGCGGCACGCCGCGAGCGCGCCCTGCTGGACCGCGATGATGTAATAGGGGTTGGGGTTGTCGTACACCAGCCCGATCGCGTACGCCTTCGCGCTGCGCAGGCTGCGCGCGGAGAGGTCGGGGCGATAGTCGAGCGCCTCGACCGCGCGCAACACGCGTTCACGCGTCTCTTCGCGTACCGATCCCTCGCGATTGATCACGCGCGACACCGTCTTCAAGGACACCTTGGCCTGCTTCGCGACGTCCCGGATGGTGGCGGTTGCCAATGGATGCTCCTTCAGGTTCGGGAGGTTCTCGCAGGCCATGCAGCCATCGCCGTCAAGGCGCCGCGATCGCGGAGTCGATGGCGCGTGCCTGGTTGTACTGGCCGGCGCGGTAACCGTGCAGTCCGTAGAACAGAATGTACGCGTATCCCGGCACCATCACCAGCAGGAACGCGAGCTGGAAGTCGATGATCTCCTCGAGGTGCACGAAGAGTTGCGGGATCAACGCGCCGCCCGCGATGCCCATGATGAGGAGCGCCGAGCCGAACTCGGTCCACTTGCCCAGGCCCCTGATGGCGAGCGGGAAGATCGCCGGCCACATCATCGCATTGGCGAACCCCAGCGCCGCCACGAACGCCACCGAAAGAGGACCGTGCGTCGCCCACGCGCCGAAGGCGAACAGCGCCCCGAGCACAGCCGACATCGCGAGGTAACGCTGCTGCGAAATGAACCGCGGCGTCAACGCCACGCCGACGAGGTAGCCGACCAGCATTCCGATCATGGTGAACGTAGTCAGGTGCTTGACCACCCCGAGCGCCAGCCCCGACGCCTGGCCGTAGACCACGATGCCGTCGCCCGCCATGACTTCCATGCCCACGTAGATGAACAGACAGACCACGCCCAGCCACAGGTGCGGAAAGCTGAAGATGCTGCGCGTGGGTTGCCGGGTGTCCGCGACGGCGCGGTTGGCCTCCGGCTTGATCTCCGGCAACGATGAAAACACGACCCATATCGCCAGGATCACCAACACGATTGCCATGACCATGTAGGGCGCGAACGCGCGATCCACGAATGCGTGCTGCAGCGCTGTCCTTGCCTGCGGCGACGCGGCGGCCTTGATCTTGTCCGCGTAGGCGTCGACGCCGCTGAGCAGCAAGGCACCGAATACGTAAGGCGCGACGCCGCCGGCGAACTTGTTGCAGATGCCCATGATCGCGACCCGCTTGGCCCCGCTCTCGATCGGGCCGAGGATGCTGACGTAGGGATTGGAAGCCGTCTGCAACAGCGCCAGGCCCGCGCCTATCACGAACACGCCGATCAACGCGCCGGCGTACCAGTACATGGCCATGAACTGGCCGAACAGCACCGAGCCCACGGCCATCACGAACAAGCCGAGCGCCATGCCCTTCTTCATGCCGGTGCGCTTGAGCACCACCGCCGAAGGCAGCGCGAGGAAAAAGTAGGAGAGATAGAACGCCAGCGGAATGAGGAAGGCGCTGACGTTGTCGAGGTCGAATCCGACCTTGACGAACAGGATCAACGAACTGTTGAGCCAGGTGACGAATCCGAAGATGAAGAACAACACGCCGATGATCACCATCGACATGACGTAGGAGGGTGCGTTCGACCGACTTGCCGGGGTAGTCATGCCTGCGCCTGCTCGATTGCCGATGGGTGGGTAGCCGGATCGAAAACTCCGCCGTGCATTTCACCATGCCATGCATCCGCTGCGTCGGGATCCATCGCATGCGCGCCAATCCACTTCGGGGCACAGCGTACTATGGCTTGACCAACGTTGTCATGATCATGACTCGCATTTGGGTAGGCGATTGGTTTGAAGCTCGTAATCGCGGGGCAGCAGCCGCGCCTTGTTTTGATGCAACGCCGCATCGATAACCCTGGCACTGCCTTATACATGCTTGCATTCGGGCGCCACGCCGCGGCTTTTCCGCTATCGACAAATGCTTCTCTGCATTGCTGCAGCGCAAATTGACAACGTTGTCATCCTTGACCACACTGGGCCCATTCCATTGTCCGAGCGCAGGATGAGTGTGCCCGCCAGCCGTGTGAGCCAGCACGCGAGCCTCCACCCCCAGCCATTCCTGGCCGCGGACGTGGGCGGCACCCATGCGCGGGTCGCGCTGTTGCGCGCGGCCGCGGGTGGCAAGCGCGAAATCGAGGTCGTGGCCTACCGCAAGTTCGCGTGCGCGGATTTCGCCGGGTTGCCGGAACTGCTCCAGGCCTTCGTCGCGCGCGACGCGACGATGCCGGTGGCGGCCTGCGTCATTGCCTGCGCGGGCCAGGTGATCGATGACGTCATCGTCAACGACAATCTTGCGTGGCGGGTCAGCCTTTCGCAGTTGCGCGACGCGCTCGCGTTCGAGGACGTGGCGCTGCTCAACGACTTCGAGGCGCTCGGCTACGCGCTGGACGACGTGAGGGATTCCGACAGCCTGCTGCTGTGCGGGCCGGACATCCATCCGGAGGGTCCGGCGCTGGTAGTGGGCCCGGGTACCGGTCTCGGCGCGGCGCTGCGCCTGCCGGGGGCGGGCCACGCGCAGGTGCTCGCCACCGAAGCCGGCCAGATGGATTTCGCGCCAGGCACCGCGCGCGAACGCGAGGTGCTCGCGCGCCTCGCGCCCGG
>DASSNH010000209.1:0-5330 GCA_035701405.1 Rhodanobacteraceae bacterium | reverse complement strand
CGCGCGCGCGAACGGCTCGAAGTTCGATTGGAAAAACTACACGCCGCCCGTGCCGAACAAGCCCGGCGTCACGGTGATCGACGACATTCCCATCCCCGAACTCCTGAAGGTGACCGACTGGACGCCGTTCTTCCAGGCGTGGGAACTGCACGGCCACTACCCCGCGATCCTGAACGATCCGGTGGTCGGTCCGCAGGCGACCGAGCTTTTCAACGACGCACAGGAAATCCTGAAGCGGGTCATCGAAGAAAAATGGCTGCGTGCCAAGGCGGTGATCGGGTTCTGGCCGGTGTCGCGCGTGGGCGATGACCTCGAACTGGTCAACGGGGATGAACGCGTAACGCTGCACCATCTCCGCCAGCAGGCCGACAAACCGGCCGAGCGCCCCAACCTGTGTCTTGCCGATTTCATCGCGCCGAAGGAAACCGGTGTCCAGGACTGGATCGGCGGCTTCGCGGTCACCGCGGGCCTCGGCATCGAGGAACATCTCGAACGCTTCAGGAAGGACAACGATGACTACTCGGCCATCATCCTGAAGGCCCTCGCCGACCGGATGGCCGAAGCACTCGCGGAGTGGACGCATCGCGAAGTGCGCACCAGGTACTGGGGCTACGCCCCCGATGAGGCCATGAGCAACGAGGACCTGATCGCCGAGAAGTGGCGTGGCATCCGCCCGGCACCCGGCTATCCCGCCTGCCCCGACCACACCGAGAAGGCCACGCTGTTCCGCCTGCTGGATGCGACCAACAACGCCAGCATCGAACTCACCGAAGGCTTCTCGATGTATCCCGCCGCCGCGGTTTCGGGCTGGTATTTCAGCCACCCCGACAGCCAGTACTTCGTGGTCGGCAAGCTCACGAAGGACCAGGTCGAGGACTACGCCGAACGCAAAGGCTGGACGCTGGCCGAGGCCGAGCGCTGGCTTTCGGCCAACCTCGACTACGACCCGGATTGAACGGCGGCGCCGCGCAAGGACGTGCGCGGCGCCGCCGAACTCAAAGCGTCGCGCCGCCCATGGCCGTGTGGAGGAGCGAGGCGCCGATCGTGAAAAAGAACACCAGCCACAGCGCGAACACCACCGCGGCCAGTATCAAGGCAGCCCGGCAGTAATTCTGCTTGCTGGGAGGCGTGCTGCCGGAAAACGCCCATACGAACAACATCACGATTCCGACGATCGGAATCGCCAACACGATCAAGGTGATGATCCAGTCGCCCAGAGAAACCGGCGACGCTTCACGCGCGGAAAGCTGTGCGTTCATGCCCCTCTCCTGCTCAGGTGATGGCGGATGCCCCCGGCAAACCGCCGCCCGATGCGACGGCGCCGGCAGCCAATCGTTGTCAGTCCCCGTGCCGCGTTGATCGGCCGCCCGATCCTAGCCCACCATTGCCGCGCTTGCATGTGCCCGCGGCAGCGGTCAGGTCGCGGCGCTGCCCGCTTTTTCCTGCTGGCGATGGCGCATGTGCACGCTGACGTTGTAAAGCGCCACGAACATCGGGAACAGATTCGAGATGATGCCCACCGAATCGTTCTTGCCGAAGATGAAATAGGCCAGCAGCAGCACGCTGCCGCACACCGACATGTACCAGAACAACATCGGCATCACGACCTTGCGCTGCTTCCGCGTCGCATAAAGCTGCACGAACCAGCGCGACGCGAAGACGGCGGTACCGAGGAAACCGACCACCTTCCAGGGCGTGAGCTGGAAATTGGTGATGGCGTGCAGAATGTGTTCCATGGCGGAGTCCGGCTTCCTGTAGGTGCGCGAATTGTAGCAACCGCCGATTGACCGAATCCGGCTGCGCCCGTAGACTTGCGCGTTCGCATCAGGCGCCGGGCGGTTAGCTCAGCGGTAGAGCACTGCCTTCACACGGCAGGTGTCGCAGGTTCGATCCCTGCACCGCCCACCAGCATCGAGTATTTGCGAACGGCCTGCCCCTCGAGTCGGGCCGTTTCTGCATCCGGGTGTCGCAGCACCGGACAAGCCAGTCGAGACGAAAGCATCAGGACTTCTTCCTGCTGGGGCGCGAAGGTGTGGACGCAGCAATTCGCGCCGGCTCGAGGCGATGCGATCCGGTCATTCCCCGGGATTCATCGGCCGGCTCAGGACACCGCTGATGGCGTGCTCCAGCGCCGACAGGCTGACTGGCTTGACCAGGTGACTGTCAAAACCGGCAGCGTGGGCACGCTGTTGATCTTCCACCTGCCCATACCCGGTCAACGCAACCAGCCGCAAGCCCTTCAACGACGGCATCTTGCGTATCTGCCGCGCCAATTCATATCCGTCCATCCCGGGCAGTCCGATGTCGAGGAAGGCAATGTCCGGCTTGAATGACGCCATGCTCGCGAGCGCCTCTTCGCCGCTGTACACCACATGTGTTTCGTGGCCCTCGAACTTGAGCAGCAGTGCGAGCGAATCCGCTGCATCCCTGTTGTCGTCGACGATCAACACGCGTCGCGACTCTGGTTTGAACCGCGCCTCGGCGGCGGCCGCCGGAGCCGGGCTCGCAACCCGGGGCAGCCGTATCTCGAACGTCGATCCCCGCCACAGTCCTTCGCTGCGCGCGGTGACCTCACCGTTGTGCATTTCGACCAGCCGCTTGACCACCGCCAGTCCGACGCCAAGCCCGCCTTGCGCACGGTCGAGCGTGCGGTCGCTCTGCACAAACAGCTCGAAGACCTGCGGAAGCAGCTCCGGCGGAATTCCCGCGCCCGTGTCCGAAATTTCGATGAAGGCGCTGCTGCTGTCGCCGCGGGTTCGAACCCATATCTCGCCGCCGGGTTCCGTGTATTTGATGGCATTCGCGAGAACGTTGCCGACGCATTGAACCAGCCTCGCGAAGTCGCCCTCCACGTACAACGGTTCGTGAAAAGTGGTGACGGAGACCCTGTGCCGCTTCTCGCGCACCTGGGGCTCTGCGGTTTCCAGCGCCTGGGTGACGACCGCGGCGAGGTCGATGATCTTGTGTTCGAGCTGGATCTTCCCGGTCGTGATGCGTGAAACATCCAGCAAGTCGTCGACAAGTCGCGACAGCTGCAGGCCCTGGCGCTCGATCATGCGAAGCGCCGCCTGGGCATTGCTGTCGTCCGCCAGCATGCGGGACAGCAGTTCCGTCGCATTCCGGATCGGAGCCAGCGGATTCCTGAGTTCGTGCGCGAGCATGGCGAGAAACTCGTCCTTTTGCCGGCCGGCCTGGTGGAGCGCCTGCTCCGCCTGCTTGCGATGATCGATTTCCTGCTTCAAGGCTTGATGCGCGCGGGCACTCTCGACTGCGATGGCCGCCTGAGCGGCAACCGCGACCACGAGTTGCTCGGCCCGCTCGGTGAATACATCCGGTTCCGGATGCCCGAAGAAGAGTGCCCCGAGAACCTCCCCCGAAGCCGCCTTCACGGGCACTGCGAGATAGCTTCGGACAGGCAAGTGTCCCTCGGGCATGCCGTGGTAGGGCGGGTTGTGGCCGTAGCGCGGATCGGCCGTGATGTCGCCGCTGCGCACGTTGGCCTCGCCGCGGAACGCCGGCCCGAACACCGGCGTGTTGCGGGGCTGGGGAAACCTGGAAAAAGCCTCGATCGACGCCCCGGAAATCGTGTACAGCCGGTATGATTCGCCGCGTTCATCCTGGACGTTGTAGAAGAATGCACCGAACGCGGCGCCGGTGATCTCCCTCGCGATGTCGGTGATGCCCTGTACGACGCGTTCGAGGTCCAGTTGAGCAGTGACCACGACCCGGGCGGCCTCCCCGAGCAGTTCCCGCACCTGGGTTTCTTCCCGCAGGCGCTCCTCGGAACGTTTGCGGGCCGTGATATCCCGCAAGATCTTCGAGGCGCCGACGATTGCACCGGTGGGGTCCCGGATCGGGGAGATGGTCAGCGAAACATCGAGGCGGGTTCCGTCCTTGGCGAGGCGCACGGTTTCGAAGTGGTCCACGCGCTCTCCGCGTCGCAGCTGACCGAGGATCGCGTCCTCTTCGGCCTGCCGCTCGGGCGGGATGATGAGCGTGACGGACTTGCCGATGATCTCTTCAGGCCGGTATCCGAGAAGGCGCGCCGCGGCGGGATTCCAGGATGTCACGATGCCGTCCAGCGTCTTGCTCGCGATGGCATCGTCCGACCCCTCCACGATGGCCGCGAGCCTGCCCCGCTCATGCTCTGCGCGCCTGCGTTCGGTCACGTCGCGAAAGACAACGACGATTCCGGCCAGTGCATCGTTGTGGCGGATGGGCGCGCCGCTGTCGTCGATCGGAATTCGCCTGCCGTCCCGGCCGATGAGCATCGTGTGATTTGCAAGACCCACGATTCCACCGGAGTTGATGACCTTCGCCACCGGGTGGTCGACCGGGGCACCGGTATATTCATTGACGATACGGAAGACTTCCGCGAACGGCGCATTTCTCGCCTCCGCCGAGGACCAGCCGGTGAGTTGTTCGGCGACCGGATTGAGAAATGTCACGCGGCCCGAGGCGTCCGTGACGATGACGCCGTCGCCGATGCTCGCGAGGGTTACGTCGAGTAGCTTGCTCCCGGTTCCCGGAGAGACTGCGCTGCGACCCGGTTGCGCGGCATCCCCGGCTGCCTCGGCCGGCGGCGGATGATCCGCCCGCCCATGCAGCGGCTTCAGCAGAAGAAGGATCGGTCGCGAGGCAGGATCCTCCGACAGCCCGTACGCGATGCCTCGCGCGCTGTAAGTCTCGGTGGCACCCCCGCTGCTGAAGGTCAGTCTCGCCGGCGAGGCCTGGCCATCTGCGCAGGCGTGCAAGTACTCGAGCAGGTCGCGGTCGGCATCTGCGACCAGCGAGGCCAGGTCGCGGCCCTGCAATGCTTCCGGGGTCATTCCGATGCTGGCCGCAAAGGCGACGTTGCATGCCTTGATCAACCCGCCCGTCGAAACGAGCAGTACCGGCTGGGTCAAGAGATCGGCTGGGACAGCGAAGGTTTCCATGGGCATGCGCGTACGAGCGATGCAGAAAATCCTACCTTCGGTGATGTTTCCCCGACGCCCCGCTCCTCTGCGATCGCGGGATCCGACAGACGCGACGGTTGCCGTCGGATCGAACCTGGCGCATCCGATGCAGCCGCCGGAAAACGTGAAGACTTCCCGTTCACCCGGTCGAAAGGGTTGCAGCTCATTCGGGAACGGAGGAGCGTGGCTGCATGACGCACCGTTGACAGTTGCGGAAGGCTAGCACAAGTGCCATGAAGGATCAGCGGCCAATGCCACCCGCGCGAATATCCATGGGCAGGGCGGATCGAGCGGGTGGATTGCCGTTCGAAAACCGGAACCCCGATGTCGGGCGAATGCCCGGAATCACCCGGTATTTCGCTGGTCGGCGCA
>DASSNH010000208.1:0-14039 GCA_035701405.1 Rhodanobacteraceae bacterium | reverse complement strand
GCCGGCGAGAAGCCGACCTCCGGCGGCGGCGACGCGAAGACCGCCAACGCGGCCGAGCCCAAGGCTGCGGGGACATCGGCGGCTTCGAAGGACTGACGGCGGCCTCGTCCCAGGGCGGACCTACCTGCCGCCCGCATGTGGCCGGGGCCCGCCAGTCTCCATTCAGCCTGGAGCGTCAACACTGGTGCGGTACGGTCACGGGAGGGCAGCGACATGCGCAGCGTTCCGGTCGTTCTCGCAGGCTTCGCGTGGATGTTCGCGGCCGCCGCGACCGCGCAGGTCACCTACAGCAACCGTCCGCCGCCGCCCGGTTACACCGGGAATCCGGGGCAGGTCGTGGCCTGCGGCAGTCCCCAATACCACCTGGCGCGGTGCCCGGTGCCGCCGGGTTGGCGCGGTGCGCGTCTGGTCCGCCAGACCTCCGATTCGGCCTGCGTGGAGGGACGAACCTGGGGATTCGATCGTGGCAGCATCTGGGTCAACGAAGGCTGCGGCGGCGAGTTCGCGGCCGTGGGCGGCTGGCGCCCGGGGCCGGGCTGGGACCGTGACTTCGTCGTCTCCTGCGGCAGTCCGCAATACCGCCGCAACTTCTGCCAGGTGGACGTCGGCGCGCGCGGCCACGTGCGCCTGCAGCGCCAGTTGTCCGACTCGGCGTGCATCGAAGGCCGGAGCTGGGGCTGGAACCGCGCGGGCATCTGGGTCGACCAGGGCTGCGGCGCGAGCTTCCTGGTGACGCGCCGTTGGTGACGCGGCGCGGCGGCGGGGGCGGAACGACAATCGCCGCTGAATCCGCCAGCGGCATCACGCCGGGATGCCGGGTCGATCCGCTAGACTTCGCGCTCACCCTGCTGGATCGTTGACAAGACCTTGTCCTGGTTCGAGCGCGTGCGCCGGGTCTGGCCCTTCGCACGCTGGCCCATCCTGATCGGCATAGGACTCGCCGTCGGCTTCGTGGTTCCCTACACGCTGGTCCTCGACCATCGCGTGAAGACCCGCGTGAGTGAAATCGACTTCACGCAGCCGACGCGGGTGTACGCGCGTCCGCAACTGCTGGCCGCCGGGGTGCCGATGGACAAGGCAACCCTGAAGCTGGAACTCGGCATGGCCGGCTACACCGAGGCGCCATCCAGCGCGCGGGTGCCGGGTACCTGGAGCGCGGACGGCGGCACCTTCGTGATCGCCTCGCGCGGTTACATGGATCCGGTCGGCGGCGAATTGCCGCGCCGGATACGCGTGCGGCTCGGTTCGGGCCGCATCCAGTCGGTGTTCGACATCACGGCGAACAAGCCGCTCCACAAGACCCACCTCGACCCCGCGCGGATCGCGACGATGTACGGCGCCCGGCAGGAGGAGCGCATCATCCTGCCGCTGTCGGAAATGCCGCCGCTGCTGGTGCAGGGCGTGCAGGCGGTCGAGGACCGCGGCTTCAAGAACAACCATGGCATCGACCTGTCCTCGATAGTGCGTGCGGCACTCGCCGACCTGCGCGCCGGCCGGGTGGTGCAAGGCGGTTCGACGATCACCCAGCAACTGGTGCGCAACCTGTTCCTCGACCGCAGCCAGACACTGGTTCGCAAGTTCAACGAGGCGCTGCTGTCGATCCTGCTGGACGCGCACTTCAGCAAGGGCGAAATCCTCAATGCGTACTGCAACGAGGTGTTCCTCGGCCAGCAGGGCAACCAGGTGGTGCGCGGTTTCGGCGCCGCGAGCTGGTACTACTTCGGGCGGCCGCTGCAGACGCTGCGGCCGCAGGAAATCGCGCTGCTGGTGGGAATGGTGCAGGGCCCGAGCTATTACGAACCCCGCCGCAATCCGCAGCGCGCGCTCGCCCGCCGCAATGTCGCGCTCGCTGCCTTCCATGCCACCGGGCTGTTGAACGATGCGCAGTGGCAGGCCGCGAAATCGGCGCCGCTGGACGTGACCCCGAAGCCGCAGCTGGTGGTCGATCGCTTCCCGGCATTCATGCAGGTGGTGCGCGAGCAGATCGCCCGCGACTTCGGCGAGCAGCAGCTTCGCAACGGCGGGCTTTCCGTGTACACCACGCTCGATCCTGCCGCGCAGGTGTACGCCGAGCAGTCGCTGGACGAAGCCATCAAGGGACTCGGCAAGCGCGGCAACCAGCTCGAGGGCGCGGTGGTGGTGGTCGAGCCGTCCACCGGCAGCGTGCTGGCAATGGTCGGCGGACGGGAATCGGACCTGCACGGTTTCAACCGCGCCTACGACGCGCGGCGGCCGGTCGGCTCCAGCCTGAAGCCGTTCTACTACCTGATGGCGCTGACCGACCCGTCCCGCTGGAACGTGGCGTCGCTGCTGGATGATTCGCCGATCTCGTTGAAGCTGCGCAACGGCAAGTCGTGGACGCCTCACAACGACGACAACCGGTCGCACGGCGAAGTGCCGATGGTCGAGGCGCTCGCCAAGTCCTACAACCTCGCGAGCGTGCACCTTGGCCTCCAGCTCGGCGTCGATCGGGTCGCCGCGTTCCTGCGTTCGTTCGGGCTCGAGGGCGTGCAGCCCAACCCGTCGCTGCTGCTGGGCGCCATCGACATGTCGCCGTTCCAGCTCGCGCAGTTGTACGAGTTCTTCGCCGGCGACGGGCACGCGCTGCCGCTGCTGACCCTCCGCGGCGTGCTCGATCGCAGCGGACACGTTCTGAAGCAGTACGAGGTGAAGCCCGGCAAGGGCCAGTACCGGCAGGCCGAGCGCCTGGTCCGCTGGATGATGCAGCAAGTCACCCAGTACGGCACCGCCGCCGCGATCGGCGACCATCCCGAACTCGCCGACCTGCACGCCGCCGGCAAGACCGGCACCTCCGACCATCAGCGCGATTCGTGGTATTCCGGCTTCACCGGCGATCGCCTGGCGGTCGCGTGGATGGGCCGCGACGACAACAAGCCGACCCACCTGTGGGGTGCCACCGGCGCGCTGAAGGTGTGGATGAAACTGTTCGAGAAGATGCCGAGCACGCCGCTGGATACCTCGTTCGGCGACGGGATCCAGTACGCGTGGATTGATCCGTCCACCGGACAAGGCACGCTGCCCCAGTGCGACGGCGCACGCGAGTATCCTTTCATCGACGGCTACCTGCCGCAGGTGCAGAATCATTGCTACCTGCAGCGCCTGGAACACATTTTCAGCAGCGGCGATTCCGGCGACGGATCGTCGCAGCCGTCGGCCGGCGCACGGGCCTGGCGCTGAAACCTGGAGTGGAACAGATGATGTCGAAATCCGGCCGCGTCGCGGCCACGGCCGTCGCCGCAGGTGCGTTGCTGCTTGCGGCATGCTCGAATCCGCCACTGCCGCCGCCGGCATCGGAGCGCAATTCACCGACGGCGATGGTGGCGGCGATCCGCGCCGCGGGCGCCGCCGACAAGTCGGTGGTGCAGGTTGCGCCGCTGCGCGATCCGGCGGTCGACGGCTTCCTGGGGCAGGCGCATGCGGCCGAGAACGCCGGCAACTACCAGGATGCCCTCGACAGGATCGACGCCGCGCTGAAGCTGTCGCCCGACGCGCCGGACATCCTGCAGTTCCGCGCCGAGGTCGAGATCCTGTTGCGCAACTACCCCGCGGCCGAGGCCGACGCACGGCACTCGTTCATGCTAGGCCCCAAGGTCGGCAGCCTGTGCGCGAGCAACTGGCAGACGATCCTGGAAGTCGCCGAAGCGCAGGACCGCCAGGCGGACGTGACCACCGCGCGCGCCGCGCGCGACAAGTGCCACAAGGCGGGACCTGTCAGGATGTAGGGGCCTCCGCGCCGCAAGTGCACTCGGTCGCCCAACGGCGGGCGCCGTCCGTCCTACTGCTGGAAGATCAGCAACACCGCGAGCAGCGCGATGCCGAACGCCGCCATCAGCATCGCGAACGAGAAGGCCAGCCACGGGGTGTGGAACCACACCTTGCGCGGGTTGCGCCGGTACCACTTCAAGCCGTAGGCGAGGAAGCGGAATCCGGCTGCCAGGAGGATCGCGACGCCCATCGCGACCAGCACCACCCCGCCCAGGGTGGAAAGCGGATCCGGCAGCAATTGGCGGGTGTCCAATACATGCCACGGCGGATGCCGCATCAGCAGCCCGAAGCGGTCCACCGCGATCCCGAAGATCATCAGCGACAGCGCCGTGCGCGTCCATACCGCCAGCGTGCGCTCGGTATTCATGTACGAGCGCTGGAGCGAGAGCTCCACCAGCTCGCGTGCGGCCTCGACCTGCAGGTTGTGGGCGTCATCGGCCATGCGAGGACTCCGCGGGCGCGCGGGAAACGCGGGACGGCCTCATTGCACCAGCACCAGCAGCAACGCGAGGATCGTGACACCGAGCATCGCCACTCCCACGGCGAAAGGAAATGCCAGCCACGGGCCGAACGTTTCGTCACGGCCGAATGCGCGGTGCCACGTCGCCTTGTATCGCTGGTGGCGGATCGCCGCCGCGATCGCGATGAATACGCCGATCGCGACCAGCAGCAGTCCGCCGGCGCTCGATACCGGGTTGGGGGCCAGCCGGGTGCCGACGTGCGGAAAGTGGTCGCGCAACAGCAGCAGGCCATAGCGATCGACCACCGTGCCGAACACGATCAGCGTCAATGCGCTGCGCGTCCAGGTCGCCAGCGTGCGATCGACGTTCATGTAGCACACGCGCGCCTGCAGCGCGGCCATCTGCCGCAGGGTATCGAGTGCCCGGGCGTCTTCGACGCGGTCCGCCATGCGCGCTCCCGCTGGCTCGTCGGCCGTCAGTTTGTCACCGATGCCGGCGGCAGGCTAGCGTTCGGGGAACCATGCCATGCCGACATCATCCTCGAGTTGTCCGTCGGCTCGCTGCACGCGCCCACGGAAACGGGCTTCCTCGACGAAGCCCATGCTGCGGTACAGGTTCTGCGCCCGCAGGTTGCCGGCACGGACGTTCAGCTCGACCTTGCCTACGCGGCGGTCGCCCTGCGCCCATTCGAGCAGGTCGCGCAACATCGCCCGGCCGATCCCGCGTCCGATGTGGGCCGGATGCACCACGATCGTGAGCAGGTGGACGTGCGCGTTGGCGCGCATGGGCATCGGGTCGAGAAACGCATGGCCGATGACGGCGCCATCGTGCTCGGCCACGATGTAGCGCCCCTGGCTTTCCAGCTTCGCGATCTTGGCGCGGTAGGCATCCAGGGGGATTTCGCCGGGCCGACCGACCAGCAGGCCCGGCATCCGCGCGGTTTCGGCTTCCCCCCTTGCGATCGCTTCGGCGTCGGCGACGCGGGCCGTACGGATTTGCATGCCGCGATTCTCTTCCCGTGGCGGGCTTATTGCCCCTGCACCATCGCCGTATAGCGTCGTTGCATCTCCTCCGGCGGCACGTCCTCGATGCTGTGTCCGACCAGCCAGCGGTGGCCGAACGGATCGAAAACCGATCCGGCGCGTTCACCGTAGAAATGGTCGGTGGGCTCGCGCTCGAGGGTCGCGCCGGCGTCGACCGCGCGCCGGATCATCGCGTCGGCATCGTCCACGTGCAGGTGGATCGAAGCCGGCGTTCCGCCCAGCGCCTTCGGATCGCGCAGGCCGAATTCGGGGAATGTATCGGCCAGCATGACGACGGTGCCGCCGAAGTCGAGTTCGGCATGGCCGATGCGTCCACCCGGTTCGGCGAGGCGGAACTTCTCGCGCGCGCCGAACGCGCGTACGTAGAAGTCGATGGCCTCGGCCGCGCCGTCGACGGTGAGATAGGCGAATACTTCGTGGATGGCCATGGCGGTTCCTCGGAATGGACGATCGCCATTGTGGTGCGGCTGCGCGTCCGGTGCTTGAAGGAATTTGACCTGCGCCGGGCGATCCGCGCGTGGAACGCGAACCACATTCAATCGATCGGAACGTGGTGCGGGTAGCGCGGTGCTGCACGGCGATATTCGCCCGGCGTGATGCCGGCGAAGGCATGGAATTCGCGGTTGAAGTGCGGCTGGTCGCTGTAGCCGCCGGCCATTGCCAGTTCCGTCCATGACAGCGCCGGGCGGGCCGCGGCATGCGCGAGCAGCCTGCCGAAGCGTTGCACGCGACAGAAGCGCTTCGGCGTCAATCCGGTTTCACGTTCGAACACCGCGGTGAAGTGCCGATGGCTGTAGCCGCTGGCCGCGACCATGGCGTGCACTTCCCCGCATTCGCGGGATGCCGCGAGTGCCGACGCCACCGCCGGATGCAGTCCACTGACGCGCGGCAACCGCGCGGCGAGGATGCCCGCGAATACATCGAGTTGGCGCGCCGCGTCGGGCGCCGAGAAAATGCGGTCGCAGGCCCGCATGGCCGCGGCGCCCCACAGGTCTTCGAGGGGCGTGTGCCGGGCCGCCAGCGCGTCGGCGGGTACACCGAACAGCGCCATGCTGGCGCCAGCGCACAATTCGGCACCGACCGAAGCGCCGCCCGGGGCGACTTCGCGCAGGTAAGCGCAAGCGCGGGCGCCGCCCACGATCGCATGGCAGAACGTGCCGCCGGAAGAGGCCTGCGGCTCACCGAGGATCCGCAGCGGTTGGGTCGACGCGCGGAACACCAGGTGCATGCGCCCCGTGGGCAACACACGTTCGCGCACGGGCCGGCAGGCCGCGGCCGGCTCGCCCGCCCAGAGCATGCCGACGAAAGATCGCAGTGCGGAAGGCGGCTCGCGTTGCAGCATCCTTCGGTTCCCGGCAAGTGCCTGACGGACGGAGCGGACAGCTTACCGCGACGGCCGAACGCGGGGCTGGCAAAATAGCGGGTTCAGGATTCGATGCCGGCATGTACGCGATCAAGGAAATTTTCCATACCCTGCAGGGCGAAGGCTTCCACGCCGGCCGTCCGGCGGTGTTCTGCCGATTCGCGGGGTGCAACCTGTGGTCGGGCCGCGAGGCCGACCGCGCGGCTGCCGCGTGCAATTTCTGCGACACCGATTTCGTGGGCACCGACGGCGACAACGGCGGCAAGTATCCGGATGCCGCCGCGGTCGCAGAGAAGATCGCTTCGCTGTGGCCGGCCGACGCGCCGCAGAACCGCTTCGTGGTGTTCACCGGCGGCGAGCCGCTGCTGCAACTCGACACCACATTGCTGGAAGCCATGCACGTCCGCGGGTTCGAATGCGCCGTCGAAACCAACGGCACCCTGGAGGCACCGGAAGGCCTCGACTGGATCACCGTCAGCCCCAAGGGCACCCAGCCGGTGAAGCTGCGCCGCGCGGACGAGCTGAAGCTCGTGTATCCGCAGTCGAACGCGCCGCCGGAGCGATTCACCGGCTTCGACGCCGGGCACTTCTTCCTGCAGCCGATGGACGGCCCGCGCGCCCGCGAAAACACCCGCGCGACAGTCGATTACTGCAAGGCCCACCCGCGCTGGCGGCTGAGCCTGCAAACCCACAAGTACCTGGGCATTCCATGAGCGACAAGATCTTCACCGTCTGGAAGGAATTCCGCTTCGACGCGGCCCACCAGCTCGATGCCGGACCGGCAGGTGATCCGCGCTACCGGCGCATGCACGGGCATTCGTACCAGGTCGAGGTATGGCTGCGCGGCCCGCTCACCGAGCGCGGCTGGGTCATCGACATGGGCGACCTGGAGCGACGGATCGAGGTCGCGCGCGACGCGCTCGACCATCGCCTGCTCAACGACGTCGAGGGCCTCGGCATCCCGACGATGGAAAACATCGCCGCATTCGTCTGGGACAAGCTCGGCGAGTTGCCGCAACTCCAGCGGGTGGTCGTCAAGCGCACCCAGAACGGCGAAGGCTGCGAATATCGCGGACCGGGAAAGTAGAGCCCCATTCCGTCGCCGCCTGCGAGTTGTGGACGCGGGCATTGTGCGCCCTGCGACCGGACCTTGCCACGGTGCAATCCTCAGGCTCGGGGCGACCGTCCGCCGGCTCGGGGTGCGCCCTCCCGCACTGCGGGAGGGCGCAACGTTGCATCAACTGCGCTCGGCTTCGCTGGCGTCGCGCATGGCGCGGAATTCGGAATCCTTGCCCCAGTTCGGCCATTCCTGCGAATGGGCGAGCCTGCTGCCGACCGTGTAGAGCAGTTGCAGGTCCCGCGCCATGCCGGTGAACGGCCAGTTCGCCTGCCACTCGTCGCCGGGCTGGTGGTAGCGGTGGGCCGTGTAATCGGCGGCCGCGGCGCGGCCGGCCTTGACGCCGCCATCCACCAGGTCCTCGCCGCCACCGAACGAAACCGCCGGCACGCCGCGCTTGGCGAACGAGAAGTGGTCGGAGCGGAAGAAGTATCCGGCCTCCGGATGGGAATCGGGCGTGTAGGTCATGCCGAAGGCCTTGCCGGCGGCGATCAGGTCATCCAGCAAGCCGAGTTTGGCGGTCCCGGAAATCGTGAAGTCGCGGGTGGGACCCATCGGACTGAGCGCGTCCATGTTCAGCACGCCGGCGGTGGTGGCCAGCGGGTACAGCGGGTTGGCCGCGTAGTACTCCGAGCCGAGCAGGCCCTTTTCCTCGGCCGTGACGTTGAGGAACACGACCGAACGCTCGGGCCGCGGACCATGGGCGAACGCGCGGGCCATTTCGATCAGCGCGGCCGTGCCGGTCGCGTTGTCGACTGCGCCGTTGTAGACGCGGTCGCCGCTGGCGTCCGGCTTGCCCACGCCGAGGTGGTCCCAGTGCGCGCTGTAGATCACCGTCTGGTCGGGATACTTGCTGCCCTCGATGCGTGCGACGATGTTGTGCGAGGTGATGACTCGCGAATCGACCTTGAAGCGGGCGCCCAGGGTTTCGCCCTTCAACGCCACCGGTTTGAAGTCGCGCGTCTGCGCCTGCTTCTTCAGGGCATCGAAGTCGAGCCCCGCCTGCTTGAACATCGACACCGCGAGGTCGTGCTGGATCCAGCCTTCGAGCTGGGTATGCGCCTTGGCTGGCTGCTTGCGCACGATGTCGAACATGCTGTTGGTGTTGGAGTTCTTCACCGTCGCCCAGCCGTACGAAGCCGGCGCGGTTTCGTGCACCACCAGGACGCCGGCCGCGCCGCGGCGCGCGCCTTCCTCGTACTTGTAGGTCCAGCGGCCGTAGTAGGTCATGGCCTTGCCGCCGAACTCGCCGTGGCCGGTTTCGAAATCGGGGTCGTTGACCAGCACCACCGCGATCTTGCCGTGCAGGTCGACGCCCTTGTAGTCGTCCCAGTTCCGTTCCGGCGCGGCGACGCCGTAGCCGACGAACACCAGCGGCAGGTTGGCGACGTCGACGGATTTCGAGCCGTCCAGCGGCGAGCGAATTGCGATTTCCTCGCCCTGGGTCAGCTTGCGGGCCTTGCCGTCGACGGTCAGGGTCAGCGACGGCGTTCCGACGATGTCGCTGCGCAGCAGCGGCACCGCCTGCGTCCAGGTGCGCTTGCCGTCCTTGAGATCGCCGCCCGGCTGCACACCCGCGGCCTTGAATCGTGCGACCACGTAATCGATGGTCTTGTCCTCCGCCGGAGTGGCTGGACCGCGGCCCTCGAACGCATCCGAGGACAGGGTTTTCACCTCCCGGGACAAGCGCTGGGTGCTGAAGCTGGGCGGCGTGGCGGCGGCCGCGGCCGTACACGCGGTGAGCGCGAAGATACCGACAAACAATGGTTTCACGTAGCGCACCTGCAGGTTCGGGGTGACCGCGGATACTAGCAAACCCGCAGGCAGCGCGGCCGCACTACCGTTCGACAATCTCCAGCGAACCCCGGTTTTTGCTGGCCATCCCGGAATCGCGAAGCGATATCCGGGATCCAGTGTGGTTACGCCGCGGTGGCGATGCGAGCCAGCATGCGTCGCCGCGGAATCACATGCGACTGGCCGCTGCGGCGGTGCGGCTCAGCCCGCCGGCGCGTGCAACCGTCGCAGCAGTTCGGCTTCGTGCAGGTTGATGCCGCAGGCTTCGGCGATCTGGGCGGCGTCGGCGCCGTTTCGTGCCATGCGTTGCGCGAGGTCGTAGGCGCGGTCGTCGGGCTGCGCCTGCGGCGCGGGCGCGATCTGGCGTTCGTGTTCGATTTGCTGCAGGCGCGCCTCGACCCGTGCCATCGCGGTCACAAGCATCGAGGTGGGCACGTCGGTGCTGGCGAATTGCTGCTGGGCTTCGGCGATGGCGTGCAGCCGGCGCGCCAGTTGCCACCACGCCACGACGCACACCACCAACAGCAGCACCAGGACGCCCAGCAGGATGCCCCATAAGACAATGTTTGTGTCGACGATGTTCACGTCGATGCCTCCATCGCGGGTTGGTGCGGACGGCACAGCTTGCCCGCGTCCAGCAGCGTAACGAATCCGTCGCCGCAGTCCAGCACCCCGAGCACCGGGTCGTTGTCGCGGCTGGCCGTTCCGGGGGGCGGCGGCATCAGCCCGGCGAGGTCGAGATCCATCACGTCGCGCAGCGCATCGATGCGCAAGCCGACGTTTTCGTCCTCGCCGCGAAAGACCACCAGCCGCTCGCCGGGATCGTGCTTGCCGCCCTCGAGGCCCAGGCGCCGACAGCCATCGAGTACGGTGACGATACTGCCGCGCAGGCTGACAATGCCGAGTACCTCGGCGGGTGCGCCCGGTACCGGCGCCGGCGGCTCGGGGCGGATGATCTCGTGCACGTCGGCGAGCGGCACGGCGTAGGCCTGGCCTGCCAGTTCGAAGGCGAGCCAGGAACCGCTGCCAGTCGGGCTGTCCGCGTTCATGCCGATGGATCTCCCCGGACCTCGATCATTGCACGCCGTGCATGCTGGCAGCCTGGATCGAGGATGCCATGTCCGGTGCGGCGCCCTGCGTCGCCGTGGATGGTTGGTCGGAATTCGCGGCGAGGGAATGCGGATCGCTGCTGTAATAGCGCTTCGGCACGCCCTGGTCGCCCAGCACCACGATCGCGATGCGACGGTTGCGGTTGCGGCCTTCGGGGGTCGCGTTGCTGGCGATTGGGTGGGTGTCGCCCCAGCCGAAGATCGCGATGCGGCCGGAATCGACGCCGTGGTCGCTGAACAGGCGCGCGACGCTGCCGGCGCGCGCGGCCGAGAGCTCCCAGTTCGACGGAAACTTCCAGGTATCGATGGGGCGGTTGTCGGTATAGCCCTCGATGCGGATCGGGTTGGGGAAGGGCGCGAGCGCGCCCGCCACGCCGTCGAGGACCTTGCGCGCCGGTTCGGCGAGTTGCGCGACGCCGCTCGGAAACAACACGTCGGTGCGGATCTCGATTTCGAGCCACTGCTCGGTCTTGCGGATCACGACCTGCTTGCTGGCGACCCATGGCTGCAACGCCTTGGCGACGTTGTTGGCGATGGCCTTGAGCGTGGCCGTCTGGTCCTCACCCGCCCCGCCGGGCCTGGTTTGCGCGCCCTCATGGCCGGGCGGCGGCGGCTGGCGCGGCGGCACCGGCACGGTAATGCGCGCGATGGGGAGGGCACCGGTCGCGTGTTTCTCGTTCGGCAGCTTGGCCTGGTGCGCACGTTCCACCTTGACGTCGCCGATCACCTGGCCGGTGCCGTGGAACGCCGCGCGCATCGATTCGGCGAGGATCCGGAACTTCCCCTCGTTGACCGATGACAGCGAATACATCACCACGAAGAACGCGAGCAGCAGGGTCAAGAGGTCGGCGTAGGGGATCGCCCACTTCTCGGCGTCGACGTGCTCTTCCTGGTGCGGCTTCCTCATGGCAGGAAGCCCTTGAGCTTGCTTTCGATCTGGCGCGGATTGTCGCCCTGCGCGATCGAGATCAGGCCCTCGACCAGCAGCTCGTCGAGCCGCGCACGGTTGCGGGTGATGCTCTTCAGCTTGGCCGACATCGGCAGCATGAAGAGATACGCGAGGCTGATGCCGTAGATCGTGGACACGAATGCGGCCGCGATGCCGCTGCCGAGCTTGCTGGGGTCCGCCAGGTTCTGCATCACGGCCATCAGGCCCATCACCGCGCCGATGATGCCCATGGTGGGCGAGTACACCCCGGCCTGCTCGAACACCTTCGCCGCGTCCATGTCGACGTGTTCGCGCGTGCTGATTTCCACTTCCAGCACGCTGCGGATGGTTTCCGGCTCGCTGCCATCGACGAGCAGCTGCAGGCCTTTTTTCGTGAGAGGGTCGGATTCGGATTCGATGTTCGGCTCGAGGCCCAGCAGGCCCTGGCGGCGCGACAGTTCGCTCCAGCCGACGATGCGTTTCACCAGGTCGGGCGCATGCAGGTGCGGCGGCCGGAACACCCAGCGGACGATCGACAGGGCGCGCCGCACCACCGGCAGCGGCGTATGCAGGATCGTGGCCGAGAGGGTGCCGCCGAACACGATGATCAGCGCGGCCAGGTTCCACAGCTCCGCGACCGTCCCGCCCTTCAGGATGATGCCGAAGACCAGGACCATGAAGGCGAGGATGGCGCCGATGAGGCTCAGGGGGTCCATGGCGTCAGGCCGTCATCCGCAGGGGTTGGGGGAGGGAGGATTCGGCCAGCGACACCAGGTCGAGCACCAGCGCGACGCGGCCGTTGCCCGTAATCGTGGCGCCGGCGATGCCTGGGAGGTGCCGAAGACGCGGCCCCAGCGGCTTGATCATGACTTCTTCACGGCCGTGCACTTCGGTTGCGAGCAGCCCGAGCTGCTGGTGGCCGACGTGCACCACCACGACCTGGGCGCGGGTTTCCGGGCCCGCCGGGACGCCTGCCCACGCGGCGAGGTCGCTGAGCGGCAGCGGGCGCCCGCGGTGTGCGGCGACGACCCGGCCATCGAGCATCCGCATCTGGGTCTTGTGCAATTCGAAGACTTCGAGCACGTTGGTGAGCGGCAGCGCAAGCAGGCGCTCGCCCACCCGCACCATCAACACGCGGACGATCGCCAGCGTCAGCGGGATCGCGATGTGGATCGTCGTGCCGAGGCCGGGCGTCGATTCGATCGCGATGGTGCCGCCGAGGTTGGCGATGCCGGTCTTGACCACGTCCATGCCGACGCCGCGGCCGGAAATGTCGGAGATCTCGCTGCGCGTGCTGAAACCGGGGTGGAAGATCAGGGCGTGGCATTCGGCAGGTTCCAACTGGTCCGCCTGCGCGGCGCTGATCAATCCTTTCTCGACCGCCTTGCGGCGCAACACCTCCGGGTCCATGCCGCGGCCGTCGTCGCTGATCCGGATCACGATGCGCTCGCCTTCCTGCCCGGCTGCGAGTGTCACCGTGCCCTGGCGCGGCTTGCCGGCCTCGGCACGGGTGTCGGGATCCTCGAGCCCGTGGTCGATGGCGTTGCGCAAAAGGTGGACCAGCGGGTCGGCCAGCGACTCGACCAGGGTGCGGTCGAGGTTGGTGTCCTCGCCGTCCTGGACGAGCGTCACCTGCTTGCCGAGCTGGCGCGCGAGGTCGCGGACTATCCTCGGGAAACGCTGGAACAGCCGGCCGATCGGCTGCATCCGCATCCGCAGTGCCGCCGCCTGGAGGTCGCCCGCGACACGGTCGAGGTTGCCCACGGCGCGTTCCATTTCGCTGTTGGCACCGCGCGCGGCGAGGTTCGCGAGCCGGTTGCGCACCAGCACCAGTTCGCCGGCGGCATTGATCAGGGCGTCGATACGGTGGGTGTCGACGCGGATGGTGGTGTCGGCGCGGTGTTTTTGGGATTCCGCAGCCGTTGCGTCGCCGGACGGTTTCTTTTGCTCGTCGTTCCGGCGCAGGCCGGAATCCATTTTGCTGTCGACTTCAGAATCAGGATGAATCACGGCCTTCGCCGGGATGACGTTATCGGTGGAGCTTTCGCTGCCCTCAGGACCGCCTTCGGCCACGCCGGGCGCGCCACCCTTGCCGTAGATGCTGTCGAGGAGCGCCTCGAACTCGGCATCGTCGATGCTTCCGGAGGGCGCGACGCCCTGTGCCACGGGCGCGTTGCCCTGGCCGTGCAGGTCGTCCAGCAGCCGTTCGAATTCGTCATCGCCCATGCCCTGGCCGGCCGCACCCTCAGCCGTCGCAGCCGATTCCGGCGCGGCGGCTGCTGCCGGGGACGCTTCGCCCGCCGCGGGTTGCAGCCTTTCCATCAACTCCGCGGGAGGCGAGGGCACGTTTTCGCCGTCGCGCAACGCCTGGATCATCGCCACCAAGGTGTCCGATGCCTGGAGCAGGCAGTCGATGTGCTCGGATTCCAGCAGCAGGC
>DASSNH010000207.1:0-7393 GCA_035701405.1 Rhodanobacteraceae bacterium | reverse complement strand
CGGATCGATGCTGTACTGCTCGACCAGCATCCCGCTCGGCTTCAGCAGCAGCACCGTGTCGGACCCGACCTTGGGCGGGCCGCGGAACGCCAGCCCCAGGATCAGGAACAGGATCCCGAAGAACACCACGTTGATGATCACGAGGCGCACGATGTTGATGCCGCGCCCGAGCCCGCGGAAGAAGCTTCCTATTCCGCGCCGTGGTGGGTTGGTCATGCGCCGATCCTGCAACAGAAGTCCGATGTTTCCAGACTATCCCACCGCGGGGTGCGCGTCACGCAATTGGCCGGTGCATTGAATCCAGGTCGCTGAGAACGCTTTCCCGCAGGGGTGGGTGGGGGTGCGCGTCCGTGCTGTGCAACAGGACTGCCGATGTCGCTCCTGCGCTCGGACCCTGATCCGCCGCTGCGCGCCACCTGCTCCCGAGAGGAGAAGTAAACACCGCAGGCGCCGGCGGGCGGATCAGTCGACGGTGCCAAGCGGCGAAGGCGACGCGGCCACGAACCGCCGCCAGGCATCGCCGCGCGTCTGCGTTACCCAGCGCGCGAACAGCAACAGCGCCGCCACGGTCAGGCCCGCGATCAGCCCGAACCACATGCCGCGCACGCCCTGGCCGGCGCCGAACGCCAGCCACGCGCCCACCGGCATGCCCACGACCCAGTAAGCGAAGATCGTGATCAGCATCGGCATCCTGGTGTCCTTCAAGCCCCGCAGCGCACCGTTGGACACCACCTGGATCCCATCGGAGAACTGGAAGATCCCCGCCAGGATCAGCAATTGCGCAGCCAGCGCGATGACGCGTCCATCGTCCGAATAGATGTGCGCGATCGCGTGCGGGAGCGCCAGCATCAGCGTCGCCGAGACGGCCTGGGTGGCCAGCGTCAGCGCCACGCCGGTGAAGCCCGCGTAGCGCACCCCGCGCCCGTCGCCGCGCCCGGCGGCATGCCCGACCCGAACCGTCACGGCCAGCGCGAGGCCCAAGGGCACCATGAATGTCACCGAAGAAACGTTGATCGCGATCTGGTGGCCGTCGATCGCGACGGTGCCGAGCCGGCTGATCAGGAGCGCCGAAATCACGAACAAGCCGGCTTCCATCAGCAGCGTCACCGCCATCGGGACACCGATCCACAGGAGATGCCGGATCGCCCGCCAGTCGGGCCGCTCCATCCGCGCGAACAGGTCGAGGCCACGGAATCGCCTGCCGTATTTGAGGTATGCGGCGAAGGCGAGGAGCTGCAACCACAACGCGAGCGCGTTGGCGAGGCCCGCGCCGCGCGCACCCAGCGCCGGAAAGCCGAACTTGCCATAGATCATGATCCAGTCCAGCGGCACCAGCACCACCAGGCCGAACAGGCCGAACAGCATCGTGGGGCGCGTCCAGCTCGAGCCTTCGCACAGGCCACGCAGAGCGAAATAGCCGCACAGGCCGGGCGCGCCCCAACTGAGCGCGTGCAGGAACGCCTGCACGTCATCGGTCAAGGCCGGATCGACGCCGATCAAGCCCAGCAGCGGGCCCGCGTGGCGCGCCCCGAACCAGAGCAGCACCGACAGCGCCGCGGCCAGCCACAGCGCCTGCCGGAACAACGGCCCGATTTCGCGATGGCGGTTCGCACCGTCGAGCTGCGCGACCGAAGGGGACAGCGCCATCATCACCCCGACCGCGCTCACCAGTCCCAGCACCCACACGTTCGCGCCGACCGCCACCGCGGCCAAGGTGTGGGCGTTGTAGTGTCCGGCCAGCGCAACGTCGACCGCACTCATCCCGACCGCCGACAATTGGCCGGCGATCAGCGGCAGCGCGAGCTTCACCGTCGCGCGGACCTCGCGCGCGAAATGCGCGCGATCCAGGGCTAAAATCGAAGACATTGCGGGACGACCCGATGCAACCGGAAATTTCCACACCGCCAGCGCCGCCCGTACCGGCCACGCTGCCGCCCGACGCGCCGGACGCCACGCCGCGGCCGGTTTGCAGCAACTGCGGCGCGCCGCTCTACGGCAAGTACTGCTACGCCTGTGGGCAGCCGACCGTCGGCATGGTGCGCCACTTCGGCAGCATCCTGAGCGACGTCGCCGACAGCCTGCTCAACATCGACGAGCGGCTGTTCCGCACCATCGGTCCATTGTACCTGCGGCCGGGCAAGCTGACGCTTGATTATTTCGAGGGCAAGCGCGCCCGCTACGTCACGCCCTTCCGGCTGGTGTTCTTCCTCGCGATCATCGCGTTCTTCGCGATCCAGTTGACCGTCCGGACCGGCTACAGCGACCTGCCGAAAAAGTCGGTTGTTGCCATCTCGACGGATCCCGGCAAGCCGAACGTTTCGGTGGCGCCGATGCCGAAGCCGGCGGAGTCGGAGCATGGCATGTTCTCCAACGGCAATCTGTCGATCAACGGCAAGGTGATCTGGAACCGCGACAGCAAGCCGCTGCAGGTCGCCTGGCTTCCGGACGCCGTCGTCGCCTGGATCAACGACCTGGTCGGCAATGCGCAGCAGCAGTTGCACGCGATGAACGAAGGCAACTACGCGGACCAGCAGGTCGCGCGGCGCAAATTCACGCTCGGCATGTACTCGGCCGCGCCCACGGTGTTGTTCGTGCTGCTGCCGCTGTTTGCGCTGCTGTTGAAGATCTTCTACATCTTCAAGCGCAGGCTGTACATGGAGCACCTGATCGTCGCCATGCACAGCCACGCCTTCCTGATGCTGTCGATGCTGGTGCTGGTGGCGCTCGGGGCATTGCGCCACCTGCTGGTGCCGCATGCCGGCTGGCTCAAGGTTCCCTTGTACCTGGCCGTCGCGGCCGCGTGGATCTGGATCTTCGTGTACTTGTGGCTGATGCAGAAGCGCGTCTACCGCCAGGGCTGGTTCATGACCAACCTGAAGTACTGGACCCTGGGGTTCTGCTACACGGTCCTGATGGGGTTCGGATTCGTATTCGCGGTATTGATCAGCCTGACCGGTGCATGATCGTTTATGCCGTCGAGCTCGAAATGGACGCGGCCCTCCGCGAGGAATACCTCGCGAGGCTGCAGGGCCATGTCGCGGAAATGCTGGCCTTGCCGGGCTTCCTCGGGGCCGACGTGCTGGAGCGCGTGGATCCGCCACCGCCGGCCGGACGCTGCACGATGTCGGTGCACTATCGGCTGCGCGACCGGGCGGCATGGGAGGGCTATCTGTCCGGCCACGCGCCACGCATGCGCGAAGCCGGGTTGAGGCGTTTCGGCGAGCGGGTGCGGGCCTCGCGGCAGGTCCTCCGGCAACTCGCGTGACCCGGCATCGCCGGCCGTTGTGCACAGCCGCAAAAACGCGCGCCGGAACGACGCCTGGAACACGCTTGGCCGTCCTTTGCGCGGCGTTGCTGATCGCATGTCACTGAATTTGCTAGCGAAACCACGGTTGCTGAAAATTTCGCCAAGTCGTGCCGCGGTCCGATTCCATGAGCCCGCGCGAGGCTTGCCCGCCGTTCCTCCACAACGTTATCCACAATGATTGTGGATAAGCAAAAAACCGCCAACGCCTCACTCACTTATCGGACAATCCTGCCTCGCATGACAACAACCTCCCGTAAGTCATGAACCACCTGCGGCAATCCGATTCACCGGGCGGAATCGTGCGGGTGGCGCTGCCGGTGCCGCTGCCGCAAACCTTCGATTACCTGCCCGGCGCGTTCGCGGCGCAAGCTGGCATGCGCGTGCTCGTGCCGTTCGGGCGCGGCCGGCGGGTCGGCATCGTCGTGGAATGCGGACGCGGCGCCGAAGTCGCCGACGATCGCCTGAAGCCGATTGCCGCGGTGCTGGACGAATCGCCATTGCTCGACCCGTTGCTGCTCGCCGACCTGCGCCGTGCGGCCGATTACTGGTGCGGCGCGATCGGGGAGGTGCTGTTCGGTGCGCTGCCACTCGCGCTGCGTCGCGGGCGCCCGCCCTCGGACTTCGCCGAGGAAGCCTGGCGTGCCACGGCTGCCGGAACCGCGGCGCGGGATGCCGGCACCCGGCGCGGCGGTTCCGCGGCGCTCCTCGCAACCCTGGGCGATGCAACGCTCGCCGCGAGCGAACTCGAAACCCTGCTGCCCGGCTGGCGCGCGGCGGCGCGGCGGCTGGCGGCCGCGGGCCTGATCGAGAGCACGCAACGAACCCACGAGCCGCCGCGGGCCCGTGAAGGCGCCGCGCCGATCCTGACCGACGACCAGGCCGACGCGCTCGCCGACATCCTGTCCGCCGGCCCGGGCTTCCATCCGTTCCTGTTGCAGGGCGTCACCGGCAGCGGCAAGACCGAGGTGTACCTTCGACTGACCGAGCGCGTGCTCGCCACCGGGTGGCAAGCCTTGTGGCTGGTGCCCGAGATCGGCCTGGTGCCGCAGGCGCTCCGGCGGTTGCGCGCACGCTTCGATGCACACGTCGCGGTGCTGCACTCGAACCTCGCCGACGGCGACCGAGCCCGCGCCTGGCTGGATGCACGTTCCGGCACCGCCGCCATCGTCCTCGGCACGCGCTCGGCCGTGTTCGCGCCCCTGCCCCGCCCAGGCCTGATCGTGGTGGACGAGGAACACGACACTTCCTACAAGCAGCAGGAAGGGTTCCGCTACCACGCGCGCGACTTCGCGCTGATGCGCGCCCAGTCGCTGGGCGTACCGATCGTGCTGGGCAGCGCGACGCCGTCGCTCGAGACCCTCGCAAATGTCGACGCCGGGCGCTACCGGAGCGTCGCCCTGCGCCATCGCGTGCGGTCGCGGCCGCCGTCGCCGGTGCACGTGCTGGACCTTCGCGGCCTCGGGCTCGCGCACGGCTTGTCACCGGCCCTGCTGGAAGCGCTGGACGCCACCGTCGCGCGCGGTGAGCAGGCGCTGGTCTTCAGGAACCGACGCGGCTACGCACCGGTGCTGCTGTGCCACGCCTGCGGCTGGCACGCGGCCTGCCCGCGCTGCGAGAAGCCGTTGACGCTCTATCGCGGCCGCCGGCAACTGCTCTGCCACCACTGCGGGCGCACGGAACCCGCGCCGGGGCAGTGCCCGAATTGCAGTGCCGACGCGCTGGTCCCGCAGGGGCACGGCACCGAGCGGCTCGAGGAAGCGCTGACCGCGCGCTACCCGGACGTGCCGGTGCTGCGCGTGGACCGCGACAGCACCCGCCGCCGCAATGCGTTCGACAAGCTGCTCGACCGGCTCGCCGGCGGCGCGCCCGCGATCCTGGTCGGCACCCAGATGCTGGCCAAGGGCCACGATCTGCCGAACCTCACCACCGTGGCGATCGTTGGCGTGGACGAGGGCCTGCACAGCGCCGACTTCCACGCCGGCGAACGGCTCGCGCAGCTGATCGTGCAAGTCGCGGGGCGCGCCGGGCGCGCCGACAAACCGGGGACGGTTTGGCTGCAGACCCACGAGCCTTCGCATCCGTTGCTCACCACCCTGCTCAAGGGCGGCTACGGCGCCGCGGCGGCGCTGCAGCTCGGCGAACGCCTGGCTTCGGGGTTGCCGCCGTTCGGTCACCTTGCCTTGCTGCGCGCGGAAAGCCGCCGGCGCGACGTGCTGGACGGTTTCATGGCCGCCGCGCGCGAGGCCGTGGTTAACCCTGGCGGCGCCATTCGCGTCAACGGACCCGTGGCGGCGCCGATGCCGCTACGCGCGGGGCGCCATCGCGCGCAACTGCTGCTCGAATCGCCGCAACGCGCGTCGCTGCGGCAGGCGCTCACCGGATGGCTCCCGCAGTTGCATGCGCTGCCGCAACCGCGCGACCTGCGCTGGTCGATCGACGTCGATCCGGTGGAATTGTATTGAAGCAGGGAGCAGGGCGAAGGGAGCAGGGAAACGCGCCGAACACCCCCTTCCGAAGGAAGGGGGTCGAAGCCGCCGCCGGCGGCTTCGGGGGGATGCCCGGCGGCGTCACCGCTCCGGAAGCCATGCCACTCGTCGCGCTGCGGGCGTTCGCTTCGCTCCGCCTACCTTCGGAAGGGGGAAGACCAGCACAAAAAAAGCGCGGCAGGCGCCGCGCTTTTTTCAGATGAGGAAGTGGACCGCTTCGGCCGTGCTCCCTCTTCCCTGCTCCCTGCCCTCAAGCCTCGAACGCACCGCGCATCTTTTTCATCGCATTGGCTTCGAGCTGCCGGATGCGCTCGGCCGACACGCCGTAATCGTCGGCGAGATCCTGCAGCGTGGCCTTGTCCTCGGCCAGCCAGCGGCGGCGGATGATGTCACGGGTGCGGTCGTCCAGCTTCGCCAGCGCGTGCTGCAAGGTATCGAGCTGGTGCTCTTCCTGGTCGGCGTCTGCGACCTGCAGGTACGGATCGGCCCCGTGGTCCTCGAGGTACGCGACCGGCGCGGGCGGCATGTCGTCGTTGCCCTCGACCGGCGGGTCGAACCCGACGTCGCGGCCGGACAGGCGCGATTCCATTTCCAGCACGGTCGTCTCGGGCACCCCGAGATCCTGGGCCACCGCGCGCACCTCCTCCATGTTCATCCAACCGAGGCGCTTCTTGGACTTGCGCAGGTTGAAGAACAGCTTGCGCTGGGCCTTGGTGGTGGCGACCTTGACGATCCGCCAGTTCTTCAGGATGAATTCGTGCATCTCGGCGCGGATCCAGTGCACCGCGAAACTGACCAGACGCACGCCGTGGTCCGGATCGAAACGCTTGACGGCCTTCATCAGGCCGATATTGCCTTCCTGGATCAGGTCGGCGAGTTGCAGGCCGTAACCGTTGTAGCCGCGGGCGACGTGCACCACGAAACGCAGGTGCGACATCACCAGCTTGCGCGCGGCATCGAGATCGTCGTCGGCGTGGTAGCGGCGCGCGAGTTCGCGTTCTTCGCTCGCTTCCAGAACCGGGATCCGGTGCACGGCGCCGATGTAGGCATCGAGGCTGCCCACCACGCTCGGAATCGGAAGATTGTTGGCCACCAGGGCTTCGCTCATCGTTGTACCCCTAATCGTTGTGTTGCACTCTAGCAATACGATCGCCAAATTCCCGTCAAGGTTCCCAGTACGTTCCCTGAAGGACCGCGTTGGTCACCGCTGCTTCATGGGAGTAATTATACCAACCAGTTCAGGAATTACAAACTGCCGAAAGTCATGCCCTCCAGCGCGCTGCGCGCGGCAGCGACCAGTCGATGGGCGACTGGCCATTCCCCTCAAGATACTGATTGGCCTTGGAAAAGTGCCTGCACCCCAGGAACCCCCTGTGGGCCGAGAGGGGAGATGGGTGCGGCGCCTTCAGGATGCAATGGCGCCGGGGATCGACCAGCCGGCCCTTGGCCTGGGCGTAGTTGCCCCACAGCAGGAAGACGAGGCCCTCCCGGTCGCGGTTCAGCTTCTCGATCACCTGGTCGGTGAAACCCTCCCAACCCTTCCCCTGGTGCGACCCCGCCATGCGCGCCCGCACCGTCAGCACCGAGTTCAGCAGCAGCA
>DASSNH010000206.1:0-3755 GCA_035701405.1 Rhodanobacteraceae bacterium | reverse complement strand
AGCTCGCGCGCGGTCCTGAGCGGTGCCTTCTCCCGCGCCAGGATGCTGCCGACGGATTTCAGGGAACCCCATCCACCGGCAGGTCCCTTGTAGGGTTCCACTTTCGGTTTGCGCTTGTCGTCCATGGCACACCTCGCGCTGCTGACCTGCCCACAGTGTAAAGCGATCAGCGGTGAGTGGCGGAGGGGGTGGGATTGCTCGGCGCATCCATGCGCCTCGCCCCTCGCTGCGCTCGGGGCCCGCCTTCGGCTGTCCAAATTTGTTCCAGACAAATTCGTCGAACCCCAAGCGGTTTCGTCCACACCACCTCGCTTCCTCAGAAACGCAGAACGCCCGCAAGGGGCGTTCGCGTATCTGGCGGAGAGGGTGGGATTCGAACCCACGGTACGGCAAGCCGTACGCCGGATTTCAAGTCCGGTGCTTTAGACCACTCAGCCACCTCTCCGATTTCAACGTCGTCATTCCGGGGCAGGCCCGGCTTCATCGGGCCGGAACCCGGAATCCATTTTGATCCTGTTCCAAGCTCAAGGGCAGCAAGAAATGGATTCCGGCCTGCGGAATGACGATTCTATGATGTCCCTTGCGTGGCGCCGAGCGGCGCTACGCAATCCGCACCGCATCGCTCATGTAGCGCTGCAACGCTTCGGGCACGGTGATCGAACCGTCCGCGTCCTGGTAATTCTCCATCACCGCGATCAGGCAGCGGCCGACGGCGAGGCCGGAGCCGTTGAGCGTGTGTACCAGCTCCGGCTTGCCGGTGGCGGGATTGCGCCAGCGCGCCTGCATCCGGCGGGCCTGGAAATCCGTGCAGTTCGAGCACGAGGAAATTTCGCGGTAGGTGTTCTGCGACGGCAACCAGACTTCCAGGTCGTAGGTCTTGGCCGCCGCGAAGCCCATGTCGCCGGTGCACAGCGCCATCTTGCGGTACGGCAACTCCAGCAGTTGCAGCACGCGCTCGGCGTGGCCGGTGAGTTCCTCCAGCGCGTCCATCGACTTCGCCGGCTCGACCACCTGCACCAACTCGACCTTCTCGAACTGGTGCTGGCGGATCATGCCCTTGACGTCCTTGCCGTAGGAACCTGCCTCCGCGCGGAAGCACGGCGTATGCGCGGTCATGCGTAGCGGCAGCGTGTCGGCTTCGACGATGGAGTCGCGCACGATGTTCGTCAACGGCACTTCCGCCGTGGGGATCAGATAACGTTTGCCTTCGCCGACGCTCGTCGAGAACAGGTCTTCCTCGAACTTCGGCAATTGCCCCGTGCCCTGCATGGTGTCGGGATTCACCAGCAGCGGAACGTTGCATTCCGTATAGCCGTGTTCGCCGGTGTGCAGGTCCAGCATGAATTGCGCGAGCGCACGGTGCAGCCGCGCTAGCTGGCCGCGCAGGACCGTGAAGCGCGCACCCGACAACTTCGCACCCGCCTCGCCGTCCAGCCAGCCGTGGCGGGCACCGAGTTCCACGTGATCCTTGACCTCGAACCCGAACGTGCGCGGCTCGCCCCAGCGCGCCACCTCGACGTTTTCCGATTCATCCTTGCCGACCGGCGTGGAAGCATCCGGCAGGTTGGGGATGCCGAGCGCAACCGCCGACAGCTTTTCCCGCACCTCGGCCAGCGCGGCCGCGTTGGCCTTCAGCTTGTCGCCGATCCCGGCGACCTCGGCCATGATGGTCGCGACGTCCTCGCCCTTGGCCTTGGCCTGTCCGATCGCCCTGGAACGCGCGTTGCGCTGCGCCTGCAGTTCCTGGGTTTCGGTCGCGAGCCGCTTGCGCTCTGCCTCCAGCGACTCGACCGCGGTCGTGTCGAGCGCGAAGCCGCGCGTTTTCAGCCGCACGGCGGTGTCGGCGAGCTGCGCGCGCAGCAGAACCGGATCCAGCATGTTCGATCCTCGGGTCGCGAAACAAAGCGCGGATTATCGCCGAACGCGCGCAGCCGTGCCGGCGCGGCGCGCCGGCAACCCGGGAACGCTGCCGATCAGACCGCGGGTACGAGCGCCGCGCGTCGCCGCCCCAGCAGCCACGCCATCGCGATTCCCGCCAGCAGCCAGCCGATCCCCTGGTCCAGCAGGTTGCCGATGATGTAGTCGGGCGGAAACTGGTACCAGGTCCACAGCGGCACGATATCCAGCAACCATCCGAATATCCCGAACGCCAACGCCACCAGCACGCGCATGCCGAAGCTCCATGCGGTCGCGGCGAGAACGACCGCGACCAGCAACGCGCCCAGCAGGTTGGTGACGAATTGCTTGATCAGGGCCGGGGCCATGTTGGTGGCCATCGTGTTGGGTGGGCCGACCACGACGAACAGCGACGGGTTCTGCTGCGCCTTCTCGGTCCACGCCTGCGTCGCCGCCGGATCACCCATTTTCCCCGGGGCGAGATAGGGCAACAGATAGGCACCCGACGCCGGCAAGCCGCTGGCGGCGGCTTGCAGGACGAGGTTCTCGTTTTGCGGCGCGCGGAAACCCATCTCGCCGATCGGCGAGAACATGTGCGAGACGAACTGCCACAGGAAGATCACGATGGCGCCGGACAGCGCCGCGAAAGCGATACGCATGGCACACCTCCCAAGGGTCCCGGCATGGCGAGCGCACGCTATGCCGGCGCGGTGCGCCGGTCAAGCTGCATCGCAGCGAACGCGATCAGCCGTCCGTGCGGGCCCTGGCGCGCGCCTCGCGCAATGCGTCCAGCTTCTGCCTGATCTTCGCTTCGATGCCGTTTTCGGTGGGCTCGTAGAACCCCGTGCCGACCAGCGCATCGGGCAGGCATTGCTGGTCCAGCGCGACACCGCCCTTGACGTCCGGATCATACTGATAGCCCTTGCCGTAGCCGAGCCCCTTCATCAGTTTGGTCGGCGCGTTGCGGAGATGCATCGGCACCTCCAGCGTGCCGGTCTCGCGCACGGTCCCGCGCGCGGCGCCGTAGGCGACGTAGGCCGCATTGCTCTTGGGCGCCATCGCGAGATACAGCGCGACCTCGGCCAGCGCGAGCTCGCCTTCCGGTGAACCGAGCCGTTCGTAGGTATCCCAGCCATGCAGCGCGAGCTGCCAGGCGCGCGGATCGGCAAGCCCGATGTCCTCGACGGCCATCCGCACCATCCGCCGCGCGAGGTACAGCGGTTCGCAGCCCCCATCCAGCATCCGCACAAGCCAGTACAGCGCGGCGTCGGGATCGGACGAGCGTATCGACTTGTGCAGCGCCGAGATCTGGTCGTAGAACTGCTCGCCGCCCTTGTCGAAGCGGCGGGTGCGGTCGGCCAGCACCTGCTGCAGCGTGGATTCCTCGATGCGCCCGTCATGCGCCAATTCCGACGCGATTTCGAGGAACGTCAATCCGCGCCGCACGTCGCCGTCGGCGGCCTTGGCCATCAGCATCAGCGCGTCGTCGTCGACCTGCAGGTGCAGCGCGCCGAGGCCGCGCTCCTCGTCGGCGAGCGCGCGCTTCAGCGCCACCACGATGTCGTCGGCGCCGACCGTGTCCATCACGTGCACGCGGCAGCGCGACAGCAACGCCGAATTCAGTTCGAACGAGGGGTTCTCGGTGGTGGCGCCCACAAACACGATCACGCCGCGCTCGATGTGCGGCAGGAAGGCATCCTGCTGGGCCTTGTTGAAGCGGTGCACCTCGTCCACGAACAACACGCTGCGCCTGCCCTGCGCGTACAGGCCTTCCGCTTCCGCGAGCGCCTTGCGGACGTCGGCCAGACCCGACAGCACCGCCGAGATCGCCTGGAAGTGGGCGTCGGCGTATTGCGCGA
>DASSNH010000205.1:0-6509 GCA_035701405.1 Rhodanobacteraceae bacterium | reverse complement strand
GCTCGACAAGTACCCGGCCGCGAAGGAAGTGATCTGGTGCCAGGAGGAACCGCAGAACCAGGGCGCCTGGTTCCAGATCCGCCACCACCTGCAGGCCTGCACGGGCGCGAATCGCAGCCTGCATTACGCGGGCCGCGCCCGCTCGCCGGCACCTGCCTGCGGCCACCACGACACCCACGTCGCCCAACAGCACGCGCTGGTGCAACAGGCACTGGCCGAGCCAGTGGGTGACGACCATTCGGCGGAATGAACCGAGGCACGAAAACGAAATCGCAGGGGCGGACCCATGTCCGCCGCGGCATTGGCGGGCGAGGCCCCTGCGTCAATAAACGACCGTAGGGCGGACACCGTCCGCCGCGAGACAATCGGCGGGCGGTGCCCGCCCTACACCAAGGACCCATCATGTCGACCGAAGTCAAGGTACCGGTACTCCCCGAATCCGTCAGCGACGCCACCATCGCCGCGTGGCACAAGAAAGCGGGCGATGCGGTGAAGCGCGACGAGAACCTGGTCGACCTCGAAACCGACAAGGTGGTGCTGGAAGTCCCGGCCCCCGCCGACGGCGTGCTCAAGGAAATCCGCCACGACACCGGCGACACCGTGAACAGCCAGGACGTGATCGCCATCCTCGAGGAAGGCGCGGCGGCCGAAGCGCCGCAGGCGGCTTCGGAGAAGAAGGAAGAGAAACAACCGCAGCCACCGACCGCGGCGGAAGCGCCCGCGAAAGCGGCGGAGCCGGGGACCGGGGAGCGGGGACCGGCAAAAGCAACAGCCGGCTCCGAAAACCTTTCGCCTGCCGCGCGGCGCGTCGCGACCGAAGAGAATATCGATACCTCGAAAGTCGAGGGAACCGGGCGCGGTGGACGGGTCACCAAGGAAGACGTGGTCAACTACTCGAAAGGCGGCCCATCAATGCCCGCGCCGGCCGGTCCCCGGTCCCCGGTCCCCGGTCCCGCCACGCCGGGCTCCCGCCCCGAAGAACGCGTCCCCATGACCCGCATGCGGGCACGGATCGCCGAGCGGCTGATGCAATCGAAGAACTCGATCGCGATGCTGACCTCGTCCAACGAGGTCAACCTCGCGAAAGTGGTCGCGATGCGCAAGCAATTGGGTGAGCAGTTCCAGAAGACCCACGGCATCAAGCTCGGTTTCATGAGCTTTTTCGTGAAGGCCGCGTGCGAGGCGCTGAAGCGCTATCCGGTGGTGAACGCGTCGGTGGACGGCAACGACATCATCTACCACGGCTACCAGGACATTTCGATCGCGGTCGCGACCGATCGCGGCCTCGTGACGCCGGTGCTGCGTGACGCCCAGGACATGGGCTTCGCCGATATCGAAAAGGCCATCGCGGATTTCGCCGAACGTGCGCGTGCCGGCAAGCTGACGCTCGATGACCTGCAGGGCGGCACCTTCACCATCACCAACGGCGGCACCTTCGGCTCGCTGTTCTCGACGCCGATCGTGAACCCGCCGCAGAGCGGCATCCTCGGGATGCACACCATCAAGGAACGCGCCGTGGTCGAGAACGGCCAGATCGTCGCCGCCCCGATGATGTACATCGCGATCAGCTACGACCACCGGATCGTCGACGGCAAGGACGCGGTGCTGTTCCTGGTCGACATCAAGAACCAGCTCGAGAATCCGCACCGGATGCTTCTCGGTTTGTAATGATGCGGGAACGGGGAACAGGGAACGGGGATTGAAAAGCCTCGCTCAGTCCCTGTTCCCCGTTCCCTGTTCCCGCTTCCAAGGAATCTGCAATGGCTGACAACAAATTCGACGTCATCGTGATCGGCGCTGGCCCGGCCGGCTACATCTGCGCGATCCGCGCGGCCCAGCTCGGCCTGAAAGTCGCCTGCGTCGACAACTTCAAGGGCAAGGACGGCAAGCAGGCACTGGGCGGAACGTGCCTCAACGTCGGCTGCATTCCTTCCAAGGCGCTGCTCGATTCCTCGAAGCAATTCTGGGGCCTCAGCCACAACCTGCCGACCCACGGCATCAGTGTCGAGAACGCCAAGGTCGACATGGCGACCTTCATCGGCCGCAAGGACAAGATCGTCAAGCAGTTCACCGGCGGCGTCGGGATGCTGTTCAAGGCCAACAAGGTCACGCCTTTCTTCGGTACCGGCAAGCTCCTGAAAGGCAACAAGGTCGAGGTCACCGGCGAGGACGGCAACAAGCAGGCGCTCGAGGCCGTGAACGTGATCATCGCGACCGGCTCGGTGCCGATCGAGCTGCCGTTCGCGAAGTTCGACGGCAAGAACATCATCGACAACGCCGGTGCGCTCGATATCGACAGGGTGCCGAAGCGCCTCGGCGTGATCGGGGCGGGCGTGATCGGGCTGGAACTGGGTTCCGTCTGGAAGCGCATGGGCGCGGAAGTCACGATCCTCGAAGCGTTGCCCGATTTCCTCGGCGCGGCAGACCAGGACATCGCGAAAGCGGCTGCGCGCGAGTTCAAGAAGCAGGGGCTCGACATCCACCTCGCCGCCAAGGTGAGCAACGCCCAGGTCAAGAAGAACGCGGTGGAGGTCACCTACGCCGACAAGGACGGCGAGCACAAGATCACCGTGGACAAGCTGCTGGTCGCGGTCGGCCGTCGCGCGTACACGCAGGGCCTGCTGGGTGACGGCACCGGTGTGAAGACCGACGACCGCGGCCGTATCGAAGTGGACGAACATTGCTGGACAGGCGCCGACGGCGTGTGGGCGATCGGCGACTGCGTGCGTGGTGCGATGCTCGCGCACAAGGGCGAGGAAGAAGGCGTGATGGTCGCCGAGCTGATCGCCGGCAAGGCGGGGCACGTCGACTACGACGTGATCCCGTGGGTGATCTACACCGAGCCCGAGATCGCGTGGGCCGGCAAGACCGAGAAGCAGTGCAAGGACGAAGGCGTTCCGTACAAGACCGGCTCGTTCCCGTTCGCCGCCAACGGCCGCGCAACGGCGATGAACGAACCCGCGGGCCTCGTGAAGGTCATCGCGCACGCGGAAACCGATCGCATTCTCGGCGTGCACATGTGCGGCCCGGTGGTGTCCGAACTGATCGCCGAAGCCGTGGTCGCGATGGAATTCAAGGGCTCGTCCGAGGACCTCGCCCGCATCGTCCACGCGCACCCGACCTTGTCCGAAGTCGTGCACGAAGCCGCGTTGTCGGTGGAAAAGCGGGCGCTCAACAAGGCCAATTGACGACAGGATGTCGTCATCCCGTGCAGGCCATGGATGGCCGATGACACGGGATCCAGTTTCAGGATGAACTCATCCAGTGCAGCACAGGGCTGGGCGATGACGCGGCGAGCTCTTGCTCGTCATCCCGGCAGAGGCCGGGAATCCAGTTTGATTTTGCAAAGCATCCAAGGGCAAGATGGACTACTCGCCGCACCCGGCGGCTCGCCCTTCAGGCCGCCTGCGGCGTTCTGTTCCGGCATCCTGCCTCCACAGTGCCGGCCCTCCGCCGGAATGACGGGAATAGCATGAGCAATCGCGCAAGCTTCCGCGCCTTCCGCATCCGCAGCGACGACACCGGCTACCGCGCCGGCATCGAGACGATGCGCGTGGACGACCTCTCGCCGGGCGAGGTCGTCGTCAAGACGGCGTACTCCTCGGTGAACTACAAGGACGCCCTGGCGGGCACGGGCAGGGGCAAGATCCTGCGCCGGTTCCCCTTGAACGGCGGGATCGACGTCGCGGGCCACGTGGTCGAATCACGCGACGCCCGGTTCAAGGAAGGCGATGCCGTGCTTTGCACCGGTTGCGGGCTTTCGGAAACGCGCGACGGCGGCTATGCCGAATATGCCCGGCTGGAGGCCGCATGGACGGTGCCGCTGCCGCGGGGGCTCGGCCTGCGCGAAAGCATGATCCTCGGCACCGCCGGGTTCACCGCGGCGCTGGCGCTGTACCGGATGCGCGACAACCGCCAGTCGCCCGCCCTGGGTCCGATCGCGATCACCGGCGCGACCGGCGGCGTGGGGATGCTGGCGGTGGACATTTTTTCGCGTGCGGGTTTCGCGGTCCACGCGATCAGCGGCAAGCCCGACCGTGCGGACTTCCTGAGGAATCTCGGAGCACGCGAAGTCCTGGATCGCCGCGGCCTGCGTCTCGGCAACCACGCCCTTGAGTCAGCGCGATTCGGCGGCGCGGTGGACAGCGTGGGCGGCAAATGGCTGGCCCAGTTGCTCGCCTGCACGTCGCCCTACGGCAATGTCGCCAGCATCGGCCTCGCCGCCGACAGCAAGCTCGAAACCACGGTCATGCCCTTCATCATCCGTGGCGTCAGCCTGCTCGGGATCGCCTCGGCGGGCACCGCGCGTGAGGTCCGGGACGAGGTCTGGCGGCACCTGGCGTCGGACTGGAAGCCCGCGCATCTCGACGCCATTTGCACCGAAGAGATCCCGCTGGAGGCCTTGCCCGCCAACTTTGATGCAAAGCTCGGGGGACGCTCCTTCGGCCGCACATTGGTCGCGATCGCTCCTTCCGCCTGATCGAAACCGGATTTCAAACCAGCGACAAAGCGCTGATTTCTTGTGTCTTCGTGTCGATAGTGACCCGGCACGCGGAGCGTGGCGCTTCGCGTCCCGGTTCCCTACAATGCCGGCAAACGTTGCGGGGAGCACTGCATGGCACGCATTCTGGTCGTCGACGATTCGCCGTCCCAGTTGGAAGGCCTGAAGCGTCTGGTCGAAAAGCTGGGCCACCAGACCATCACCGCCGTGGACGGCGCCGCCGCGGTGGAAGCCGCCAAGCGGGAAAAGCCCGACCTGGTCCTGATGGACGTCGTGATGCCGAACTTGAACGGCTTCCAGGCGACCCGCGCCATCTCCAAGGACGCAACGACCGCACACATCCCGGTGGTCCTGGTCACCACCAAGGACCAGGACACCGACAAGGTGTGGGGCATGCGCCAGGGTGCGAAGGCCTACGTCACCAAGCCCGTGAACGAGGCCGAACTCACCAGGACGTTGAACGACCACCTGCCCGGGTAACCGCAGGGCGGACCCTGTCCGTCGTCGGCGCTTCCGTTGGCGAGGGGGCCGATGCCCGCCCTAGGCGCGCGGATCGAACCCGCTGAACGCCTTTTGGAAGGCATGGTAGGCGGCCTTGGCCTTGGCGTCCTCGGCCGGCGGAATCTGGATCGAGAGCGCCACGATCTGGTCACCCGGCGTGTGTGCGGGCATCCCGCGGCCCTTCAGGCGCAGCTTGCGGCCGCTGCGCGAACCCGCGGGAATCCGCAATTCGACGGTGCCGCCGAGTGTGGTCACCGGCACCTTGGCGCCGAGCGCCGCCTCCCACGGCGACACCGGCACTTCCACCTCGACGTCGCGGCCGTGCAGCTTGAATTGCGGGTCGTCGCGCACCTGCACTTCCAGCAACAGGTCGCCGGCCGGCCCGCCGTTGTATCCGGGCTCGCCCTGCCCTGCCAGCCGGATCACCTTGCCGGGCAGGATGCCGGCCGGAATGTTGACCTCGAGCGTGCGCTCGCCGCTCGCATCGCGGAGGCCGAGCCGCTGCTTGCCGCCCGCATAGGCGGTGCGAAGGTCGATCTCGACGGCGGCGCGCACGTCGTTGCCGCGCAGTGGTCCTCGCTGCGCACGCGCGCCCGCACCCGCGGCACGGCCACCGAAAAGCGACTCGAAGAAATCACTGAAGCCCCCCGCGTCGCCACCGCCACCGAAGTCGCGGAATTCGAAGCCACCCGGCGCCTGCTGCTGCCAGCCCGGCGGCGGCCGGAAGCTGTCGCCACCCCGGTAGCCGCCCGCGCGCAGGTTGTCGTAGGCCGCGCGCTTCTGCTTGTCGTGCAGGACTTCATAGGCCTCGCTGATGGCCTTGAACTTGTCCTCGGCCCCGGCTTCCTTGTTCTTGTCCGGGTGGTACTTGCGCGCGAGCTTGCGATAGGCGGACTTTATCTCGTCCTCGCTCGCGCCGGACTTCACGCCGAGGGTGTCGTAGTAATCCTGGAACTCCATCTGCCCTCCCCGCGCTCAGACGATCGTCCGCGGCGGATCGCTCCGCCGCGGACCCCGATTATGGCGTATTGCCGGAAGGCTGCTTTCGCCGCGCCGGCTCACTCGCCGGTCTTTATGTCGATCTTGCGCGGGGTGGTTTCGGGCTTCTTGGGGATTTCGATTTCCAGAACGCCGTGGCGACCGGTTGCGCTGATCCCGTCCGGGTTGGCGCTGTCCGGAAGGGCGAACCGGCGGTAGAACACCCCGTGCGACCGCTCGACGCGCGTGAACTTGCCATTCCCGGTCTTGCTCTCCGATTTGCGCTCGCCGCGGATGGAAAGCACGCCCTTGTCCATGTTGATGTCGATGTCCTTGGGATCGACGCCGGGGATGTCCGCCTCGATCACGAAGCGCTTGTCCTCTTCGCGGATGTCCACCCGCGGTGCCCACTGGCTGGTCACCACGTCCGACTGGTCCCCGGATTCACCCGTCTCGAAAAACTGGTCCAGCAACTGCCGGAAGTCGTCATGCAGGGGATGGCGGATGCCCCAGGGACGATGGTAGTTCG
>DASSNH010000204.1:0-2247 GCA_035701405.1 Rhodanobacteraceae bacterium | reverse complement strand
GGCGGCGCCCGCTGGATCGGTGACGCACCTCCCGAGCTCGAATGGGTCGCCACGCTGCTCGCGCGTGTTCCCCAAGCGCAAGCCCTGCCACCTTGCCGGGTCGAGCTCGACAGCGACGCGTTCTATCTCGATCACGGGGGCACCCGCGGGAAACTGGGCCTCGGTTCCAGTGCGGCGCTCACCGTCGCGCTGCTCGGGGCGTTGCACGTACACGCCCATGCCGACCCACCGGCGATCGACGACGCCATCGAAACACACCGCGCAATCCAGCATGGCCATGGCAGCGGCATCGACATCGCGGCGTCGCTGGCAGGCGGACTCTCGCGCTTCCGGCTGGACGGCGATGCGGTCCGGGTCGCACCCATCGCGCTGCCGGAGGATCTTCACTGGGTTTGCGTCTACAGCGGCCGGCCGGCGTCGACCCGCGCGATGCTCGCCACGGTCGCCGCCTGGCGTGAACGCGAGCCGTCCGCCTTTGCGCAGCAAACGCACGAACTCGCTACAATTTCTTCACGCGGTATCGACGCCCTGACCGCCAACGATGCCGCCGCCTTCCTGTCTTCCATCCATGATTACGCGACAGCCTTGGCGCGCTTCGGCGTGGCCGCGGGCGCGGACATCGCCAGCCGCGAACACCGGGCGATCGCCGCGATTGCCGAAGCTTGCGGATGCGTCTACAAGAGCTGCGGCGCGGGCGGCGGTGACATAGGCGTCACGTTCGCCGTGGAAGATACGCGGTTGCGGGAGTTTTCTGAGCGCGCGGCGCGCGCCGGATTTCCCACAATCGGACTGAAAGCGGACCCCAAGGGTCTGGAGGTCGTTTCGAACGTTTGAGGCTTTGCAAGGAATCAAAATGGACCAATCGAGGCTGCCGGGTTTCTACAAGTTGTCGGTGCCGGAACGTGTGAACCTGGTGCGCGAGCGCGGCCTGCTTTCGCGCGAGGACTTCCAGGTTCTGGCGAGCGGCGCGCACACGCTCACCGTCGCGCGCGCCGACAAGATGATCGAGAACGTGATCGGCGTGATGGGTTTGCCGCTCGGGCTCGGCCTCAACTTCCTCGTCAACGGCAAGGACCACGTGGTGCCGCTGGTGGTCGAGGAGCCCTCGATCGTGGCGGCGCTGTCATCCGCCGCGAAGCTGGTCCGCGCGGCGGGCGGCTTCACCACCCGTTCGACCGAACCGATCCTGATCGGCCAGGTGCAGATCGTCGACATCGACAACTCGGCCACCGCACAGGCCGCGTTGCTGCAGCGCAAGCAGGAAATCCTGAACCTCGCCAACAGCCTCCACCCGAAGATGGTCGCGCGCGGCGGCGGCGCCAAGGACATCGAGGTGCGCATCCATCCCGCCGCCGACGGGCGCCGCGACATGGTGGTGCTGCACCTGCTGGTGAATACCTGCGACGCGATGGGCGCCAACATGGTCAACACCATGTGCGAAGGCGTGGCGCCATTGGTCGAAGGCATCACCGGCGGCAAGGTGTTCCTGCGCATTCTTTCCAATCTCACCGACCGCGCGCTGGTGTGGGCCAAGGCCGTGATCCCGACGGAACTGCTCGCGGGCAAGGGTTATGACGGCGAACAGGTACGCGACGGCATCATCCTCGCGAACGATCTTGCGGTGTGCGATCCGTATCGCGCGGCCACCCACAACAAGGGCATCATGAACGGCGTCGATGCCGCCGCCATCGCGACCGGCAACGATTGGCGCGCGCTGGAAGCCGCGGCGCACGCCTACGCGGCGCGCGGTGAGCACTACACTTCCCTGACACGCTGGTACAAGGACGACCAGGGCAACCTGGTCGGCACCATCGAGATGCCGATGAAGGTCGGCACGGTCGGCGGCAACCTGCAATCGAACGCCACCGTCGCCCTAAACCTGCGGCTCGCCAACGTCGCGACCGCGCGCGAACTCGCGGAGATCATGGGCGCCGTGGGTTTGGCCCAGAACTTCTCCGCGCTGCGCGCGCTGGTCACCGACGGCATCCAGCAAGGCCACATGACCTTGCATGCGCGTTCGGTCGCGGTGAGCGCGGGTGCGACGCCGGAAATTTTCGAAACGGTGGTCGAGCGCCTGCTTGATTCCGGCGAGATCAAGGTGTGGAAGGCGCGCGAAATCATCGCCGAGGTCAAGAACCAGGTGCAGCCCGAAGCCAAGACCGTCGCACACGGTTTCGAGCCGGTCGGGGAAGCCGAGTACGCGACCGGCTACGGCAAGGCCATCCTGCTGGGCGAGCACGCGGTGGT
>DASSNH010000203.1:0-3808 GCA_035701405.1 Rhodanobacteraceae bacterium | reverse complement strand
GGCCGCGGCCGGCAGCCCGCAGCTCGAGGCCTTCAAGGCGAAGGACATCGAGGTGCTGCTGATGTTCGATCGCGTCGACGAATGGATCATGGGCCAGTTCGGCGAATACGAAGGCAAGCCGTTCCGGAACGTCGCCAAGGGCGAGCTGCCGCTGGACGAGGCCGACAAGAAGAAGCAGGAAGAGGTCGCGAAGGAAGCCGAGCCGCTGGTCGCGAAGCTCAAGGAACTGCTGGGCGATCGCGTCTCCGAGGTGAAGGTTTCCGCCCGCCTGACCGATTCGCCCTCGTGCCTCGCGCTCGGCGACTACGACCTCGCGCCGCATCTCGCGCGGCTGCTCCGCGAGGCGGGCCAGGAGGTTCCGGACTCCAGGCCGACGCTGGAAATCAATCCCGCGCACCCGCTGGTCCAGCGCGTCCAGTCGGAAACCGACGAGGCCAGGGCCAAGGATCTTGCGCTGCTGTTGCTCGAGCAGGCCGAAATCACCGCCGGCGCGCAATTGCCCGACCCCGCGGCATTCGTGCAGCGGATGAACCGGATGCTGGCGGGGTAACGGCCGATCGTCGGGATTCAACAGGACTTGCCAAGGCACAACGAGCTTCGCCGAGCCCGGCAATGAGCGATCAGACTGCAATCCGCATCGACGCGTGGCTCTGGGCCGCGCGGTTCTTCAAGACCCGGTCGCTTGCCAAGCAGGCGGTCGAACACGGGCGGGTGACGATCGCGGGGGCGTCCTGCAAGCCGTCGCATATCGTACGTATCGGTGATTCGCTCAAGATCACGCGCGGCGAGGAAACCTTCGAAGTCGAAGTGCTGGCGTTGTCCGGCAAGCGCGGTTCGGCCGCGCGTGCGCAAACGTTGTACTCGGAATCCGAAGCTTCTATCCGTGCACGCGAGGAAGCGCGCGAACGCCGCCGCGCCGAACGCGGCGGCTACCAGCCGCCAGCGAAGCGGCCCGACAAGCGCGCACGGCGCCTGATCCGCGCCCTCGGCGACATCGACAGCCGGTAGGGCGCCCCCCCCCTCCGCCGTTCAATCGGCGCGCCGAGCCATGCCCACGCTGCGGACCTCCGGGACCGGGGGCAGCGGGAGTGCCACGTCCGCTGGCGGCACGGCGGCTGCCGTGCCGCGCCTTGCCTGCCATGCGTACAGCGGAATGCCGAGCGCCAGCAGCACGAAATTCCAGAACACCGCGCCCTTGCCGGCGCCGATCACGGCCCACAGGCAGAACCCGAACGCGGCGAACGCCAGCAACAAGTTGCGCGACGGCGCACGGCGCCCGTCGCGTTGCGCAAGCACCACGTCGGCCATCGTGCAGAACAGGTAGCAGACGACGTTGCCGAGTGTCGTCAGCAGCACCATGAAGGTGAACATCGCGACCATGCCGCGGCTGTAGTTGGCGAGTACCATCAGGCTGTTGATGACGCCCGCCACCAGCAGCGCGGGCACCGGCGTGCCGCGCGCGGATTCCCGCGCGAAAATCCCCGGGAACAATCCATCCTTCGCCACCGCCTGCGGAAATTGTCCGGCGATCAGCGTCCAGCCGTTCAAGGCACCGAAGCAGGAGATCGCCGCGGCGCCCGCGATCAGCCCGCTCGCCCATCCGCCCCACAGCAGGCGCGCCGCGTCGGCGAACGGCGCCTGCGACTTCGCGAGTTCCGATGCGGGCAGCAGGCCCATCACCACGGCCGTGCACGCGATGTAGAGCGCCGCCGCGATGGCGGTGCCGAGCAACGTGGCGCGCGGGATGGTCTTTTCCGGATCGCGCACGTGGCCGGCCGGGATCGTCGCGCATTCCACGCCGATGAACGCGAACAACGTGGCCGCGACGCACACGTTGATCGCGCCCAACGCCGAACCCGCGTGAGGGCCCGGCGCCAGCAGCTGCGGGTCGAAGTGCATGAGCCCGAACAACGCCACGGCCAGCAGCGGCAGGATCTTCAGTATCGTCGTGACCACCTGCATCGCGCCGGCGCTGCGGATCCCGGCGATGTTGACCGCGATCAGCACCCATACCGCGGCCATTGCGGTCAGTGCGCCATACAACGGGTGCGCGCCGAGCGCTGGGATGAACGCGGACATGTAGCTCGCGAATGCGACGGCGATCGTCGCGTTGCCGCCCACCAGCGCGATCCAGTACACCCACGCCACGAGGAAGCCGACGCAATCGCCGAAGGCTTCGCGGCTATAGGCATACGGGCCGCCGGCGCGCGGTGCGCGCTTCGCCAGGCGGTAGAACACGCCGGCCAGCAACAGTGCCCCCGCGGCGCTGACCGTCCAGCCGACCAGGCTGTAGCGGCCGTACGGCGCGAGTGAGGCCGGCAGCAGGAACACGCCCGATCCGATCATGTTCCCGAGCACCAGCGCGGTGACGGTGACCAGGCCGACCTTGCGTTTCGAGACGTGCATCGGAGCCCCCGTGCGGTGCCGTCGGCTGGACCGTTCCGGGATTGTACGCGTGCATGCAGGGCGAACGGCGGCGATCGCGCGGCGATCCGCAGCGGTGCACTCCGGTCCCCCGCTCGGGCCGAGTACCGCGAATTCAATGGGTTGTGGGCTCGACTTGAAGTCCATGCCAAGGAGGCGGGGTAAATTCGTGATCCATGTAGGATTCGTGCTGCCCGGAGCTTGCGCCGCTCATTTGTGCCGTCGAAACTGGCCCGCGGAGCTTCAGGGGCGGGGCGATGGCGATACTCGACATCTTCAAGCGACGGGCGAACACCGAAACGGCCGGCGGCGAACGCCGGGTGGACGCGCGCGTCCGCACCACGCTCGGCGCCCGGCTGCTGGTGGTCGACGACTCGGCGACGATTCGCGCCGTGCTCGGCAAGATGCTGGTGCAGGACGGTTACGAGGTCCTGAAAGCCGGCGATGGCGAGGCCGCGATCGAGGTGGCGCGGTCGCAATCCCCCGACCTGATCTTCCTGGACATCGTACTGCCGGGGATGTCGGGATTCGCGGTGTTGCGGGCGTTGCGGCACGATCCGCGCACGAAGGCCACGCCCATCGTCATGATGAGCGGCAACCAGCAGGCGACGGAGCAGTTCTACGTGCAGCGCTTCGGCGCCGACGGGTTCGTCAAGAAGCCGTTCGGGCGCCGAGAGGTGTTCCATGCGATCCGCGAACTTGTGCAGGCCGGACGCATGCCCGGGCGCCCGACGCCGCCAATGCCGGCGCCGGGAATTCCCGCGGACATTTCACCGGAAGAGTGGGCTGCGATCCCCGAGATCGCGATGCCCGACGCGGAGCACGTGGTGCCCGGTTTCGTGCCGCCGGCGAGCCGTCCGCCGTCGCCGGCCACGGTATGCATCCAACCGGATGCAGGCGTTGCGTGCGGCCGCACGGCACGTGCAAGAAGCGCGGAGCCGCCGCCAGGAATCGTGATCGTCGGAACGGCGACCAGCATGGCGATCCGCCCGACATTGGTTCCCGACGCGAGCGGCGCACCGGGCCCGCGGATCTCCGTGTCCACGGATCAGCCGCGGCACCGCGAGGCGGCAACCAGCGCGATCGAGGCCGGAGCGGCCATGGAACGCGCCGGCGACGACATCCTCGACTGATCCTGATTTCGGTATTCCTGCGCGTGCAGGACTACCCGGCACTCTTGTCGCAGGTCTGGCCCAGCCACTTGCCCGAGGACTCCCCTTCCATCACGAAGTGGCCGCCCATGTGCGGATTGTCGCCTTCCATGCGCACGGTGCCATGGTAGGACTTGCCGTTCGCCGCCATCGTTCCCTCGGCCGTTCCATGCATGTCCTGTCCGTTGCCGTTGCAGGTGAACTCGGCATGGAAGCTGTTCCCCGACCACTTC
>DASSNH010000202.1:0-5702 GCA_035701405.1 Rhodanobacteraceae bacterium | reverse complement strand
CACAATGAAACGCATGTTGATCAACGCGACTCAGCGTGAGGAGTTGCGCGTGGCCATCGTCGATGGCCAATCCCTCTACGATCTCGACCTCGAGATCCCCTCCCGCGAACAGAAGAAGTCCAACATCTACAAGGCCCGGATTACCCGGGTCGAGCCTTCGCTCGAAGCCTGCTTCGTCGACTACGGCGCCGACCGCCACGGCTTCCTGCCACTGAAGGAAATCGCCCGCGAGTACTTCGCGTCCGGTGTCAGTCCCGGCAAGGCCGGCATCCGCGAGTTGCTGCAGGAAGGCCAGCAACTGATCGTCCAGGTCGAGAAGGAGGAACGCGGCAACAAGGGTGCCGCGCTCACCACTTATATCTCGCTGGCCGGTCGTTACATGGTGTTGATGCCCAACAGTCCGAACGCGGGCGGCGTGTCGCGGCGGATCGAGGGCGAGGACCGCCAGGCCCTGAAGGAAGCCCTGCAGCACATCACGGTGCCCGAGGAAATGGGCCTGATCGTGCGCACCGCGGGCGTCGGTCGCGATGCCGAGGAACTGCAGTGGGACCTCGATTACCTGCTGCAACTGTGGAAGGCGATTTCCGAGGCCGCCGCGGCGCGTTCCGCGCCCTTCCTGATCTACCAGGAATCGAAACTGTTCATCCGCGCCCTGCGCGACTACCTGCGCCCCGACATCGGCGAGATCCTGATCGATGAACCCGCCCTCTACGAGGACGCCAGGCAGTTCATGCAGCAGGTGATGCCGAACAGCCTGCGCAAGTTGAAACTGTACGACGACGCCACCCCGCTGTTCACCCGCTTCCAGATCGAGACCCAGATCGAGAGCGCCTACGACCGCTACGTGCGGCTGCCGTCGGGCGGCTCGATCGTGATCGACCAGACCGAAGCGTTGACCGCGATCGACATCAATTCCTCGCGCGCCACCAAGGGCAGCGACATCGAGGACACCGCGTTCCACACCAACTGCGAAGCGGCGGTCGAAGTCGCGCGGCAACTGCGTATCCGCGACCTCGGCGGCCTGGTCGTGATCGACTTCATCGACATGGAAAGCTCGCGCCACCAGCGCGAAGTGGAGGACAAGCTCCGCGATGCGCTGAAGGTCGACCGCGCCCGCGTGCAGCTCGGACGCATTTCGCGTTTCGGGCTGATGGAACTTTCCCGCCAGCGCTTGCGCCCCAGCCTGGAGGAATCCACCCAGATCGTGTGCCCGCGCTGCGACGGCCACGGCCGGATCCGGGGCATCGAATCGCTGTCACTGTCCGCGTTGCGGCTGATCGAAGAACACGCGATGAAGGAAAACACCGGCCAGGTGCTGGTCCAGGCGCCGACCCGGGTCGCGAACTTCCTGCTCAATGAAAAGCGCGCCGGCGTGGTCGAGATCGAACTGCGCCACAAGGTGCATGTCGTGATCGTGGCCGACACCAACCTCGAAACACCGCGACTCGAAATCACCCGCATCCGCGAAAGCGAGATGGGCGAGCACGCCAAGCCGAGCTATGAACGCATGACCGACGTGGTCGCCGCGCCGCAGCCGCGCATGGGCGTCGTCATCCACGGCGAGGAGCCTGCGGTCAGCGGCATCCAGCGCGCGACACCGATGCCGCAACGCGAGGAGCCGGCTTCCGCGGCCGAAGCGGCGACGGCGGTTCCCGCGACCGCGCAGGCCGCCTCCGGCGGCCTGCTGGGCCGACTGTTCGGCTGGTTCCGCGGCGCGCCCGAACGCGAGCCCGCGGCATTGGAATCGCCGCGCCCGGCGCGCGCGTCCCAGGGCAGCAACTCGTCGGGCAGCCGCCGCGACCGTTCGCCGGATCGACGCCAGGAATCGGCCTCCCAGCACGCCGGCGGGCGCCGCGGCGGCCGCGACAACGGCGGCCAGCGCAGCCGCCCGTCCCAGCAACGTTCCTCGCAGGCGAAGTCGCCGAGGTCGCGCGACGACGATGCGTCGCGGCAGGCGCAGCAGAAGCCGGCCGCGCAGGCATCCGCGCATGCCGGCAACAACGAGCAGGCGCCGCGCGGAAGCGCACGCAAATCCGCGCGCAGGGACACGACGACTCCGGAATCGAAAGAGGCCGCGCTCACCGAAACGGCCGCAGCTCCCGCTACCGATGCAGCGGCCGTGGAGGCAAATCCTGCGGCGGCTCCGGTCGACGCGGCCGCGAACGGCGGAACTGCCGCGGGCAGCGGAGCCAAGCGCCGCCGCGGCCGCCGCGGTGGCCGGCGGCGCAAACATCCCGCCACGGCCGAAGCAGGTGCAGCGACGGATGCTCCGCACGATATCGATGACGAGGATGCCGATCGAAGCGCGCGCGCTTCGCGAGTCGCGGCAAAACCCGCGCAGCCCGAGCAATCCCCATCTTCGTCGCCGTCCCGGGACGCAAACCGGCGCCCGCCGGCTGCGGCGAATGCGCCGGAGTCCAGCGCGACTGAACCGCCGCCTGCCAAGCCCGCGAACGGCCATGCCGTAGCCGGCTCCAGTCCGGCCGCTGCGCCTCCCGCACCGAAGGCCCCACAGGAGTCGGCGAGCCAGCCTGCCGCCAACGGTTCCCGCCCGGATGCCGCACCACCGGGGCAGCCCGCGCCACCGAAGACCACGCCCACGGCGATCGCGCAGCCCGCGGCGCCACACACACCTGCCGTCCCGACGCCGCAGCCCGCGCCCGGCAGCGCGCCCGTGGTCGTCGCTCCGGAGAAGGTCGCCGCGCCTGCGGTTTCGAAGCCGGAGCCGATCACGCCATCGCTGTTCGCGGCGCCTCCGACCACGAATCCCGACCCGCGCCCACAGCCGCGGCACCCGGCAATCCCGATGCCGCGGCCGCTGTCCGGCGCTATCCATCCGGTGCTGGCACCGCAGGTCCTGCCCCAGACGCCACCGCCAGCCGCCAAGCCGAGCGGAGACACCGCCCCTTCGGCCGCCGACAAGCCACAGGAATAAGCTCGCGGAGTCCGGCGTGCGCGTCCGCCGCAGGGCCGATATCGTCGGCCCTGCGTTGCAGGAGCGGGCCTGCGCGAAGCGCTTGCTCCATCTACGCGACCGAATTGCGCACCCGCTGGGCGACGCAACCTGCGCTCAAATCTGCGCTTGCGGCTCCCCGAGCAACCCATGCGCCGACAGCACGTGCGCGAGCGCGATCGTGTGGGCGACGCCGAGCTTCTCGAACAGGCGCTGCTTGTAGGTCGAAATGGTCTTGGCGCTGAGGTGCAGCCGGTTCGCGACCTCGTTGACCGCGAGCCCGCGCGCCAGCATCAGCGCCACCTCGAGCTCCCGCGAAGACAGTGATTCCAGCGGCGACCCGTCGCCATCGACCGCCGCGAGCGCCATTTCACGGGCAACGGTCACGTCGAGGTAGCGGCGCCCCGCGGCGACGGCTCGCACCGCCTCGAGCAATTCCTGGGCCGGGCACCCCTTGGTCAGGTAGCCGAGCGCTCCGGACTGCAGCAGGCGGCGCGGGAACTGCGCGTCCTGGACCACGGTGAGGATCACGATGCGGGTCGGAAGATCGGTGCGCTGCACGCGTTCGGTCAGTTCGATGCCGCTCATGCCGGGCATGTGCACGTCGATCAACGCGACATCAGGCTTGGAAGCACGGACCAGGCGCAAACCGTCTTCGGCGTTGCTGGCCTCGCCCACCACTTCGATATCAGGCTGTTCGGCCAGGATCAGGCGCAATCCGGAGCGCACCAGCTCATGGTCGTCCACCAACACCACGCGGATCATGCGCTTCCCCCCTGGGTGTGCCGATGCGGGTCTCCAACCACCCTAAACCCCATATTCCGGGATTGCAACCCGCCCGCGGCACGCTGTCCGTGGCGACTGTTGCCGAGCGCGGCGCCGATCGGAAACGCCTCGGCGCTCATGATGTACAAGCAGAACCACTCGTGGACGATGGTCATGGCATTGCGACGATCCGACTAAAATGCGCGGATGCACACATGGATCCGGCAGGCGATCGCCACGCTCGAGGCCGAAGCCGCGCGCTCGGCCGACACCCACCTGATCCGCCTCGACCTGCCGGCGTTCCCCGGCATTCCGCTGTACTTCAAGGACGAATCGGTGCACCCGACCGGCAGCCTCAAGCATCGGCTCGGGCGTTCGTTGTTCCTGTACGCGATCTGCAACGGCTGGCTCGAACGCGATCGCCCGGTGATCGAAGCATCCAGCGGCAGTACCGCGATTTCGGAGGCCTACTTCGCGCGCCTGCTGGCGCTGCCGTTCATCGCGGTGATGCCGCGGCACACCTCCAGGCAAAAGATCGCGCAGATCGAGTTCTTCGGCGGGATGTGCCACCTGATCGACGGCACCGACGTGTACGGCGCCGCGCAGCAACTCGCCGAGGATCGCGGCGGACACTACATGGACCAGTTCACGCATGCCGAACGCGCGACCGACTGGCGCGGCAACAACAACATCGCCGAATCGATCTTCCGACAGATGCAGTTCGAACCCGATCCCGTGCCGCGCTGGATCGTGGTCAGCGCCGGCACCGGGGGAACCTCGGCGACGCTCGGCCGCTACATCCGCTACGGCTGCGCGCACCGCGAGCAGCGCACGATGCTGGCGGTGGTCGATCCGGAAAACTCGGTGTTCCTCGATTACTACCGGACCGGCGACCCGACGCTCACGCTGGAGCGCGGATCGCGCATCGAAGGCATCGGCCGCCCGCGGGTCGAGCCGTCGTTCCTGCCCCACGTGATCGACCGCATGATCCGCGTCCCCGACGCCGACAGCATGGCCGCGCTGCGGGTGCTGGAGAAGCTGCTCGGACGGCGCTGTGGCGGTTCCACCGGCACCAACTTCGTGGGCGCGCTGCAACTCATGGGCGAGATGAAAGCCGCCGGCGAAACCGGGCCGGTGGTCACGTTGATTTGCGACGGCGGCGACCGCTACGCGGGGTCGTATTACGACGACGCGTGGCTGGCTTCCCAACAGATCGATATCACGGAGCCGCGCGCGAGGCTCGCACGCCTGGCACATACCGGCCAGGCCTGATGCACGCATCGCCGACGAACGGGCAGGAGCGCCGCACCCGCAACCTGCCCGTTCAGTGCGTACCTGTGGCGCCCCGCCCGTCGCCTATACTGGCAGCATGCTGAAGGTCGACGTCCATTCGCACATCCTGCCGCCGGATTGGCCGGATCTCGCCGGAAAATACGGCGACCCGCGCTTTCCGGTGATGGTGAACGCGGGCGGCCACCACCGGATCTACAAGGACCGCAAGTTCTTCCGCGAGGTCTGGCAAAACGCCTTCGATCCGGAGTTCCGCCGGGACGAATGCGCGAAGCTCGGCGTCCACGTGCAGGTGATCTCGACCGTTCCCGTGCTGTTTTCGTACTGGGCCAAGCCCAACCAGGCGCGCGAGCTGCACCGTTTCCTCAACGAGGACACCGCCGAGACCTGCCGCCGGTATCCGCGCAACTATGCGGGCATCGGCACCGTGCCCCTGCAGTCGCCGCGCCTCGCGATCGAGGAAATGGAGCATTGCGTCGAGCAGCTCGGCCTGCAGGGCGTGCAGATCGGGTCGCACGTCAACAACTGGAATCTCGACGCGCCCGAGCTGTTTCCGTTCTTCGAAGCGGCGGCGGACCTCGGCGCCGCGATCCTGATCCATCCATGGGACATGATGGGCAAGGAAACCATGCCGAAGTACTGGCTGCCCTGGCTCGTCGGGATGCCGGCCGAGCAGTCGCGCGCCGCCTGCTGC
>DASSNH010000201.1:0-5382 GCA_035701405.1 Rhodanobacteraceae bacterium | reverse complement strand
GCCCTGGCGACAGCACCTTGGTCGCGACCACCGTCGCGATCGAATTGGCGGTGTCGTGGAAGCCGTTGATGTAGGTGAACACCAACGCGATCACGATGACGGCGGTAAGGAGGCCGAGGCTCATGCGGGGACCGGGGACCGGGGGCTGGGGACCTGGGAATATCGCGCGTGCCTCCTGCTCTTCCTCCCCCTTCCGCAGGAAGGGGGATTGAGCGGGATGGCTTTCCACGGCGAAGTACATCCCCCCGCCGCATCGCGGCGACCCCGTTCCTGCGGAAGGGGCTGGTCGACTTCGCGCTTTTCCGGCCCCCGGTCCCCGGTCCCCGGTCCCCGTCTCATGAATTCTTCAACACGATCGAATAGATCACGTTGCCGACGTCGCGGCAGCGGTCGACGGCTTTTTCCAGCAGCTCGAACAGGTCCTTCGCGAGCATGATGCGGATCGGATCGTTGCTGCCCAGGTACAGGGCGCGGTACGGTTCCAGCAGCATGCGGTCGGCCTCGGCTTCGACTGCCTGCAGGCGGTCCTGCAGCTTGCGCATCCGGTCGATGCTGAGGCCGTTGCGCAGCTCGCGGACCATCTCGAACACGCCTTCGGTCGCGCTCATCAGCAGGCTGGCGCGCGAAGCGAAGTCGATTCCCTCGACGCGGTCGGCGACGATCACGTAGCGCTCGGCGAACTTCTCGATCGTCTTGGGAATCCTGTAGAGCGCGGACGACATCGCCTCGATGTCCTCGCGATCGAGCGCCGTGACGAACGTGTTGATCAGCTCTTCGCTGATGTTGGTCGCCAGTTCCTTCTCGCGGCGCCGCGCCGCCCGGAAACCGTCTAGCAGCATCGGTTCGCCGTGCGCCTCGAGCAATCCCTGGAGCGCCTTGGCGCCATCGCGGGCGGCGCCGGCACTGGCCTCCAGGAGATCGTAGAAACGATCGCCCTTGCCGAACATCGTCTGCAGCGAAAACATGGCGGTTCATCCGTGCAAGATCGCGTAAATGGTACACGAGCAGCGCGCCGGCCCCTAGCGCCGCGACGCTTGCTAAACTTCCCCGATGGACCCTCGCGCACGGCCCCGATGCTGACCGAACTCGGCCTGGTATTGCTGCTTGCGCTGTGCAACGCGTTCTTCGCGCTGGCCGAAATTGCACTGATCGCCGCGCGCAAAAGCCGTCTTCGGCACATGGCGCGGACGAGTACCCGCGCACAGGTGGCGCTGCGGCTCGCCCAGCGCCCCGACCGCTTCCTGTCCACGGTGCAGGTCGGGATCACCTTGATCACCTTGATCACCGGTGCCGCCGCCGGCGCCGCCGTCAGCGATCGCATCCGTCAATGGCTCATCGACCTCGGCATGCCCGCCGCCGCGAACGCCTCGCTGGTGATCGGGTTGGTGCTCGGGTTCATCCTCGTGACCACCATCAACATCACGGTGGGGGAGCTGGTGCCCAAGCGCGTGGCATTGATCGCCCCCGAGCGCATCGCACAGGTCGTGGCGTTCCCGATGCAGGTGCTGTCGTGGCTGCTGACGCCGTTCGTGTGGGTGTTGACCGCCCTGTCGGAATTGGTGCTGCGCCTGCTCGGGATGCACAAGGTCCGCCGCGAGAAGGTGAGCGAGGAAGAAATCCGGATGCTGGTCGCCGAAGGCGCCGAGCAGGGCGTGCTCGATCCCGACGAGCGCAACATGGTCAACCGGGTGCTGCGGCTCGGCGATCGCACCGTCGACAGCCTGATGACGCCGCGCCCACGCATCGCGTGGCTCGATGCCGCCGCACCGCTCGAGGAAAACCTCGCCGTGATGCACGCGACGCCCTACTCGCGTTACCCGGTGTACCGTGCGGACGAAGACGAAGTGCTGGGCGTGCTCGAGGTCAAGAGCCTGCTCCAGGCGATGTCGCAGGACCCGCGCAAGGGCATGGCGCCGGCCAAGCCCGACCTGTTCCGCAAGCTGGCCAAGCCGTTGTTCGTGCCCGCCACCGCGCGCGCACTCGGCATCCTCGACGAATTCCGCGACGCAGGCATGCCGTTCGCGCTGGTGGTCGACGAGTACGGCGACATCGAGGGGCTGGTCACCGTCAATGACCTCCTGAACGCAGTGGTGGGACGCGCGACCCACGCGGACGGCAAGGCCTCGCACGGCGGTTCCGCGGTGCCGCGCGACGACGGAAGCTGGCTGGTCGACGGCTCGCTGTCCACCGACGACCTGCGCGAACTGCTGCAGATCGACGAGCTGCCGAACGAGAAGGACGGCGACTATTACACCCTCGCCGGCATGCTGATCGACGCGCTCGGCCACATTCCCGCGGTGGGCGAAAACACCGTCTGGCAGCAATGGAGCTTCGAGGTCGTCGACCTCGATGGCGTTCGGATCGACAAGGTGCTTGTCACGCCGCTGGCAAGGAGCGAAGCCGAGGACGAAGCGGGCCTCGGCGGCGGGTAACAAGCGCAAAAGCCATCCCCCTCGTTTCACCCCCTTCGCGGGCGAAGGGGGTCGCCTCGCAGCGGCGGGGGGATCTCGCCTTTCGCCAGCCGCGCCATGCGCTCCGCATCGGCGAGCACGCCGTGCAGGATACGCAACTCGCGTGCGTCGGGCATGGCGCGGTGGAACAGCCGGCGCAGCCGCTGCTCGATGGTGGTGGCCGAGCGGCCCTTGTGGAAGTCGATCGCGTGCAGCGTGGCGAACAGATGCTCGAAAAAGCGCTCCATCTGGTCGGCGGTGGCGGGGTCGTCGTGCGCCGGGGGCGCCGCGGGTACCTCGCCGAGCATCGCCATCCGCAATTCCCAGGCCATGAGTTGCACGGCCTGCGCGAGGTTGAGCGAGGAAAACTCCTCGACACTCGGTATCCGCACCATCGCGTGGCACACCGACAGCTCCTCGTTGTCGAGTCCCGAACGCTCGTTGCCGAACAGCAAGGCCACTTCCCTTCCCTGCCGCACGAGCGGCGCGATTTCCGCCACCGCCGCGCGCGGACCGAGTTCCGGGAGATTGACGCCGCGGCGGCGCGCCGACAGCCCGTACACGCGTTCGCAATCACCGACCGCGTCCGTGACGCTGTCCGCCACGGCCAGGTGCGCGAGCACGTCATCGGCACCCGCCGCCATCGCCGTCGCCTGCGGATCCGGATAGCGTTGCGGCGCCACCAGCACCAGCCGCCAGAAGCCCATCGTGCGGATCGCCCGCGCGGCCGCGCCGATGTTGCCCGGATGCGAGGTGCGCGACAGCACGAATCGGATCGTCTGCGGCTGGGGAGGAATCGACGCGGTGGACTGGTTCATCGCGCAAGATTAACGTCGGGCGGCACGGCGCTGCTAAAATCGTCACCGCGCCGCCCCCTGCGGCGCGCTCTTTTTCCAACCTGCGGAAATCCAGTCGCCATGGCCCGACCTGCCGTCACCGTTGCGATCCGTGCCGCGCGCGCCGCGGGCAGCGTGATCCTGCGCTACATGAACCGGCTCGACAGCGTCGTCGTGACCGAAAAGCGCCACCTCGATTTCGTCTCGGAAGTCGATCGCCAGGCCGAGGGGGAAATCGTGCGCGAGTTGCGCCGCGCGTACCCGGACCACGCGATCCTCGGCGAGGAATCGGGTGCCTCCGGCAAAGCCGGGGCACGCTTCACCTGGGCCGTCGATCCATTGGACGGCACCCACAACTACCTTCGCGGAATTCCGCAGTTCGCGGTGTCGATCGCCCAGCTCGACCGGGGCGAACCGGTGCACGCGGTGATCCTGGATCCACTGCGCAACGAGATCTTCACCGCCAGCAAGGGCGACGGCGCCTTCCTCAACGACCGTCGAATCCGGGTCGGCCGACGTGACTCGCTGGACGGCGCGATGCTCGCCACCGGCTTTCCCTACCGCCAGCGCCAACACCTCGATGCCCAACTCGCGATGACCCGCGAGGTACTGAAGCGCGCCGAGGACATCCGCCGGGCGGGTTCGGCGGCGCTGGATCTCGCCTGGACCGCCGCCGGACGTCTGGACGGCTATTTCGAAACCGGCCTCGAAGTGTGGGACATGGCCGCGGGTGCCCTGCTGGTGCGCGAAGCCGGCGGCCGCTATTGCGACCTGGTCGGCCGTGACGGCTTGCCGCAGTCGGGCAACATCGTCGCCGCGAACCACATGTTGGCGGAGCAGATCGTCGAGGCCATCGCCCCGGCCCTGACGTCCGCGCTCAAACGCTGATCCACGCACGGCTGTTGCGGGTCGGCGCCCACCCCGAAGGTGATCCCGGGAAGCCGCACGAGGTTCACGGCTCCCATCGCACATCCCGGTGCGATGAATGTTGGGCTTCTCCCGGACTGCGTCCGGGATCAACCCAACCTACGGAAGCCGCTCTTGCAGGTTGGTGCTGAGCGCAGCGAAGCCCAACGAACGATCGCGCAGGCGCCGTTCCTCAGCCTGCGCCTCTGGCGACGGCCAGCGTGGACTCTCCGGCGAGCGCCTTGCGATAGCGCTGGTACAGCAGCGCCACCCGCTTCACGTACACCTGCGTCTCGGCATACGGAGGCACGCCGCCGTACTTCGTCACCGCCCCTTCCCCGGCGTTGTACGCGGCCGCGGCGAGTTGCACGTCGCCGTGGTAGTCACGCAGCAGCATCGCCAGATAGCGCGCACCGCCCGAGATGTTCTGGCCGGGATCGAACGCATCGCCCACGCCGAGCTCGGTCGCGGTGCCCGGCATCAGTTGCATCAGCCCCTGCGCGCCCTTGTACGAAAGCGCGCGCGAATTGAAGCCCGATTCGGCGTGGATCACCGCGCGCAGCAGCGCGACGTCGACGCCCGTGCTCTCGGCCGCGCTGCGGATGTCGTCGCGATAAGCGGCGAGGTGCAGCGGCACGGTGCTCCAGTCGACCTTCGAATGCAGGTTGCACGCATAGCACTCGACGATGTACGTGAACAGCCGGGTGGCGTGGGAGCCCTTCGCCAGCGACGCGATGTTGGTGTAGAGCACCGTCCCGTTGTCCTTCGTCACCCGATACACGGCGCCGCGGCGAGGCGGAACGGCCGTATCGGCCGCGAGCTTCAACGGAATCGCGGCGGTCGCGGGAGCGGCAGGCGCAGGCGCACTGGAAGGAGGTGCGGCAGGTGGAGGTGACGGACCGGCGGGCGGCGGTTCCTCGACGCCGAGCAGGTGCGGCAGGACCCGGCTGCCCAGCGTGTCCAGGATCGCGACCGGCAATGGCTGCAACAGGTGCGCCCGGGTCAACGTCTGGACCTGGATGGTGTCGCCTTCGCCGAGCGGCGTCACTTTCAAGACCGACGGATTGGCCTTGACGGACCTTGGCGGCTTGCCCGGGATCACGGTGCCGCTGGGCTGGCTGGAGGGCGGCGCCGACGCCGTGCGAAGGCTCGCCTTCACGGGCCGCGCCGGCGATGTGTTCCAGTCGCCG
>DASSNH010000200.1:0-3055 GCA_035701405.1 Rhodanobacteraceae bacterium | reverse complement strand
CGCGAAGCCGCCGCCCACGAACAGCATCAGGAACGAGAACAGCAGGTACAGCGTCCCGATGTCCTTGTGGTTGGTGGACATGAACCAGCGCTCGAAGAAGCTCTGGTGGTGTTCTTCGTAATGAACCGCGTGCGCCGTGCTCGACATGATGCGAATCCTCTGGAATGCCTGCTGCTGCTCTGATCTCGGTGCCGTCGTCAGCCCTTGGCCGGGGCCGGTTTCGGCGGAGCCACCTCGGCGGTGCGCGATGCCTTGTCGAGGGTCGCGGCGTTTTGCTGCGCCGCCAGCCACGCGTTGAACTGGTCACGCGGCAGCACCTTGACGACCACCGGCATCGCGCTGTGGTCCTGGCCGCACAGCACGTAGCACTGGCCGCGATAGATGCCCGGCTTCTCCACGGTGGCCCAGGCATCGTTCATGATGCCGGGGATCGCATCGCGCTTGGCCGCGAAATCCGGCACCCACCAGCCGTGGATCACGTCGCCGCCGGTGATCAGGAAGCGCACCTTGACGCCGGCCGGGATCACCAGCGGGTGGGTCACGTCGAGCAGGTAATCATGGAACCCATCGGGGGCGACGATGCTGTTCGGGTCGATGCCCGAATCGAGCTGGCGGGCCGTGTTGCTGTCCCATGCCAAACGCGAATAGATCGTCGGCACCTTGGTGATCGGCTTGCCGTCGTAGCTGACGTAGTCGTAGCGCCACAGCCACTGGTAGCCGGTGATCTTGACGGTCATCTGCGCGCCGCTGGCGTCGTAGAGCTCGCGCGTGACGATGGTGGCCGGGGCCGCGAGGCCGATCAGGATCAGCACCGGCAGCAGCGTCCACATGAATTCCAGCTTGGTGTTGTGGCTCCAGGTCGCGGCCACCGCGCCCCTGGATTTGCGGAATCGAAACATCGCGGCAAACATGACGCCGAACACGATCACGCCAAGGCCGACGCACACCCAGAAGGCCGCCATGTGGAGCTGCCAGATGTGGTTCGAGAGCGGCGTCACCCCGGCATCGAGGTTCAATTGCCACGGGCGCGGGTTCGCGGCGGCGGTCATCGACAGCAGCATGCCCCCGAAGGCGAACGCCGTCCCCTGGATCCACCGCTTGCAGTTGCTGGAACTCATCGTCATCGCACACCCGGCTCGCTTGGAATCTGTGTTGTGGTTCGTCTCATCGTTTCGCCGCCCGTCTTTCGGTCAGGCGGGCTGCCGAACCGTCGCCACGCGGGCAAGGGTCCGGCGGGACCGGGAAGCATGACCTCGTCGCCGGCGCTGCAACGACAAGTGACCCAGGCCTTCCTCAACCATCACGCCAGCCGCTGTAGCCGGACAGCAAGTTTCCCAACCACCGCGACAATTGCATCCGTTCGTCATCCCCGAGGCACTGCCCCACTTCCTGCGCGCGACCATGTGCGGTCAGCACCACGTGCCGATGCCCGTCGCCGCGTTCCAGCACCCGCACCCGCGTCCACGCCGCCGGGAAAGTGCTGGCGGCACGGCCACTCGGGGGCACCTGCTCGATCCGGACGTTGTCCGTGTCGAGCGTGATGCGTTCACCGCGATTCCCGCTGCGCCACACCAACCAGAACGCGATCGCCACCACCGGGATCACGATCAACGTGAACAATGGCGCGAACACGTCACCGCCCCACGCCGCAACCGCCGCAACCAACAATGCCGCGATGCTCAACTCCCACACCACCCTCCGCACCTGGCGACGATTGAGCGCCCGGTTCGGCGCCAACAGCAACGTCACCTGCCCGGCTCCAGCGACTCCCGGAAGACGTGTGATCATGGACATTCGCGGTACCGCAGTCAGGGAATCATAAGGCGCCCGCTCCGGCACGGCAAGAATAAGCCCGCGCCTGTCCATGACTTGTGCCACGCATCATTGGCCGCGCGGATGCAGCGACGTACAATGGGCGGTCACGTCGCAGCCTGCTCCGATGCCCGAAATCATCCGACCCGAATTGCCCGCTCCGCCGGGCCCGACCCGAGCGCGCATTACCGCGGCATGGTTGCGTGACGAGACCGAGGCCGTCAACGAATTGCTGAACCTGGCGCAAGCACCCGCCGACGAACGCGCCGCGGTGGAAAGCCACGCCGCCGCACTGGTCAAGCGGGTGCGCGCCAAGCAGGACGAGCGGAGCGCGGTCGCCGCCTTCATGCAGCAGTACGACTTGTCGAGCACGGAAGGCGTGCTGTTGATGTGCATCGCCGAAGCGCTGTTGCGGATCCCCGACAGCGAAACCGCCGACCGGCTGATCCGCGACAAGCTCGTCGAAGCCGACTGGAAGAAGCACCTCGGCACCAGCAAGTCGGTGTTCGTCAACGCTTCCACGTGGGGGCTGATGCTCACCGGGCACATCGTCACGCTGCCCGACACCACCCGCCGCGATTACCAGGCCGCGCTGCGCCGCCTGCTGAACCGCGCGGGCGAACCGCTGGTGCGGCTCGCGGTGCGGCAGGCGATGCGGATCATGGGCCAGCAGTTCATCATGGGCCGCACGATCAAGGCCGCGCTCGGGCGCGCGCAGCGCAGCGACAACGCCGCCTACCGCTATTCGTTCGACATGCTGGGCGAAGCCGCGCTGACCGCGCCCGACGCCGAGCGTTACCTGCGCGCCTACCGCGACGCCATCGATACCCTCGGCAACCATCCGAAGGCCGGAGACGTGCTGGCCGCGCCGTCCGTGTCGGTGAAGCTGTCCGCGCTGCACCCGCGCTATGAAGTGGCCGACCGCGAGCGCGTGCATGCCGAACTCACGCCGCGGGTGCTGGAACTCGCGCAACTCGCCATGGCTCGCGGCATCGCGCTCACGATCGATGCCGAGGAAGCCGCGCGCCTGGAACTGTCGCTGGACGTGATCCATGCGGTATTCACGGATCCGTCGCTCGCGGGCTGGAACGGCTTCGGCCTTGCCGTGCAGGCCTACCAGAAGCGCGCGCCGTTCGTGATCGACTGGCTGGCCGAGACTGCGCGCAATGCCGGCCGCCGCTGGTGCGTGCGGCTGGTCAAGGGCGCGTACTGGGATGCCGAGATCAAGCTGGCCCAGGAACAG
>DASSNH010000199.1:0-7275 GCA_035701405.1 Rhodanobacteraceae bacterium | reverse complement strand
GCTCTGCGACTTGCTCGCGGCAGCAGGCAACGGCGGCAACTGGAAGTCCGAACTGCTGTCGGCCTTGGCCTTGGCGGACTCGGCGTGCGCGGGCAGCGAAGCCGCACAGGCGAAACAGGCGGCGACGGCGAACGCGGTCGCGAGAAGAGGCTTGTGCATCGGCGGTTCCCCAAGGACAAAGCCCGCGAGCTTACCGCCGTGCGCACGAAAACGACCGTGCTGGAAGGCACGGTCGTTGACGCGGAAGGTGCTCGCGATGCGCGGATCGATCAGCCGGATCGCGAGCCGTCGCTCAGCCTGCGCTGCCGGCGGATGCAGCAGGAACCGGCGCGCTGGTCGCGGAAGCGGGCGACGCGGCCGTCCCCGCGGCGACGGGCGACAGGTTGTTCTGGACGTAATGGCCGAACTGCAGCGCATAACCCGCGCGACTGCCGGGTGGAAGCGCCGCGGGGTCGGCGTACACGCTGACCGTGAAGGTCGCCGCCGCGTCCACGGGCATGGACCACTTGTCGTTGTGGCTGGTGGCGCTGTCGACGAGGATCTGGCCGCTGGCCTGGTTTTCGACCTTGAAGTAGACCTTGGGATTGTGGGTCACGAGGTTCACGGCGAGGGTCTCGCCGGCGCCGATCGCAACGGCGTAGTCGCGCGCGCTGGCCTGCGAATCGAGGGTGCCGACGGCCTGCACCCAGGGCTTGTTGTCCTGGAAGGTCACCGTCGTGGTCGGCGAGCGCATGTCCGCGGCGCCGTACTGCCCGATCTGGAGCGCGTACTTGGCTTCCTCGCCGCGCTGCATCGTGGCCGGGTCGACGTAGACGTGGATCGTGTAGGTCGCTGCGTCCGTATTCTGCGTGGACCAGGTAGTGGCGCCGGTCTGGAAGGTGTCGACCAGTTGCTCGTCCCGGGTTTCGTTCCTGATCTTGAAGAACACGTTCGGGTCGCGGGTCACCAGGTTGATCTGCAAGGTCTTGCCCGCCCCGACCTGGACCGTGTAATCGCGCGACTCGTGGAAGCGGTCGACGCTGCCGACTTCCTGCGTCCACGGATTGTTCGCCTGGAAGCTGACCGCGGTGGCATCGTCGGCGAATACAGGCAGTGCGATGCACGCCGCCAGGACGCCGGCGGCGAAGCCGAGGGCGAAGGGGCGGGAACGGAGGGAAGTGGACATGGGGAATCCTCGCGCTGGAATGGGTTGCTCGCGCGGAACGAAGGGACGGGTCGAGCGTGGAGCGTCCCCGGCGCTCTCGGCAGCATTCGGCTATCTTGCGGCGTAGCCGCGGCCGCCGCAAGCGCGGCGGCCGCGCATCCTCGATGGCGGGCAGGTTACCGCTGGCTGCACGCGCTGCCGTCGACGACCGACGTCACTGCACCGGCGACCGCTTCGACCGTCCTGCTGTAGCAGGCGCCGCGCGAGTCCGTGAAGGTGTAGCTCTGGCTCGCCTGCTGGCCGGTCGGGCCGGTGAAGTTGCCGTCCGGATCGAAGTTCAGCGTATCCGCGGCGCTGTCGCTCTGATTGCGATTGAAGGTGTATTGGCCGCCAGGCCCACCCGTTTCGCGGTACTGCAACGAAAAGCCCTGGTTGACGGTGGTGGCCTGGGTTTCACTGCCGTCATCCGCCAACTGCAGGTTGATGTCCATCGCCAGCGGGAACGACCAGTTCGTGGTCGTGTTGCGGGGACCTTCGAGCGGCCGTCCGTAGGAGCGCTGGAGCGCCGTGCTGGTCTGGGTGATGGACTGGTCGAAGCGGGTGTCCGTGGCGACGACGCTCTGGTCGTTGCTGAAGCGGACGTCCTGGACCACGCTGGTCGTGGCGCGGCCGTGCGGCGTATCCAGCCAGCCACGGGTGACGAGGCTGTGGTGCGAGGTGACCTTGAACCCGAACGTCGTGCCGTCCGGCCCGGCGGTGTTGGTCTGGACCGGATGGACGCCCGAGTCGACGACCTCCGACAACCCGCCGCTGAGCTGGGTTGCTTCCGGATCCTGGTAGAGCAGCAGGGTCGCGGCGGTCGCGAAGTACTGGCTCTGGTTCTCGAAGGCCGGATCGCCCGTGGTGACGCTGACGCTCACCGTGTGCGGCTGGCCGTCGTCGAGCAGGCCGGCGAACGGAGTGATGTCGACGCGGTAGGGTTCGAATTCGAGGGTCTGCACGCCCGGGATCGGTCGCCACAGGTAGGGGTCGATGCCGCCGGTGTAGATCCAGCCCGAGATCGGGACGATGCCGGCTGCGTTGCCGTCGATCGCAACCTCGGCCTCGCGGAAGCCGGTGCCGCCGCAGTTGCCGAGTTCGCTGTCATAGGGTTCCGGGAAGCACGAATACCAGAACTCGTCGCTCGACTGGGGCTCGGCGATCACGTCGATGTAGGCGCGGTCGATGTTGCTAGGCAGCGTGAAGGTGCGCGACAGCGGCGTCTCGTCGGTATAGATGTTGGCATACACGCCAGCGGGATCCGACGACAGGGACAGCACCTGGTCCGGCACCCGCGGCGCCGGGAACTCCGGCGTCGCCGGGTAGAAGTCGAGTTCCGCGCTGCCGGTGATGGAACCGTTGTAGGTGCTGTCGTAGATGTTGTAGACGGCGGCATTGCCCGGTTGCGCCGTCTCGAGCAGCGCGGACAGGTCGGTCACGTCGCGTTCGACGTGCCAACTCGGGCTGCGCGACGACGACGGCTCCTGGGTGGTGCCGAAGTAGATGTTGGCGCCGCCGATCCAGACGCTCGCGGTGCGATCGAACTGGCGGCCGGCGGTGACGTTGTAGTCGGCCTTGAACACCACCTTGTTCCAGGGTCCCTCGCAACCGGCGGGCGGGGTGTACTGGAACGGATGGTTGGCGTAGTCGTCGAAGGTGCCGGTCGGCGAGTCGGCGGTGTAGAGCTGCACGACGCAGGGCGTTTCGGGCGGCACCGGCACCAGCGGGTCGGCGACCGCAACGCCCGTTTCGCCGATCGCGATCGGCGGGCCTGCGATGGGCTCCGGCGCCATTGCGGCGGCGGCGCTCATCGCGACGAAGGCGGTGGTGGCCAGGAGGATGGGGAGCCGCGGAGATCTCGTACGCGACGCTTGGGACATGGCGTTCTCCTTGAAGTGTGTCCCTCCCCGGTCCGGCTGCGCCAGCCTAGCACCGCGTGCGGCGAAACGTTACAGTCGCGGGTCCTGCGCACGTGCGCGCCCGATCCTGGATCCCGGCATGTTGTTGACGATCGCCATCGTCGCGGTCACCTGCGTCGTCTCGTGGATGGCGTTCAAGGACGCCAGGCTGCTCGACCGGCTGCTGCTGTGGCCGCCGGCGATCCAGCGCAAGCACGAATACTGGCGGCTGCTGAGCTACGGGCTGGTGCACGCCGATTTCCAGCACCTGCTGTTCAACATGATCACGCTGTTCTTCTTCGGACGGGCGATGGCGGGGCTGTACGCGCAGTATCTCGGGCCGCTGGGATTCCTGTGGTTCTATCTCGGTGGCCTGCTGGTGTCGATCCTGCCGACGTACATCGCCAATCGCCGCAACCCGAACTACCGCAGCCTCGGCGCGTCGGGCGCGGTGTCGGCGGTGCTGTTCGCCTTCATCCTGATGGCGCCGTGGTCGATGATCCTGGTGTTCGTGATCCCGGTGCCGGCGATCCTGTACGCGGTGGCGTTCGTCGCCTATTCGATCTGGGCGGACCGGCATGGCGGAAGCTACATCAACCACAACGCCCACATGTGGGGCGCGGCTTACGGAATCGTGTTCACGGTGATCATGGCCCCGCCGATCATCCCGCACTTCCTGCAGCAACTTCGGAATCCGCACTTCGGGTTCTGAAAAACGCTTCGGCTGCGCGCTGGAGCGCGTGTCGATGCCAGGTCGTAGGGTGGGATCGGCGCAGCCGCTTCCACCACATCTCGCGGAAGAATCGACGGAAGCCGCGGCGCGGGTTCCGCCCTCCGCGCAGGCCGCTACAATGTCCGGCTGGGCGCGCGAACTCGTGCGTCGACAATCATTGAATGGGAAAATCGATGGGCGAACCGAACACGCCGCGCCCGTTGCCGGGCAGCAAGTTCACCAGTCCGCAGGGAACCCGTGCGGTCAAGGACGGCATACGGCCGAGCAAACTGAGCCGACTTCCCGACGCCGACCGCAAGCCGCCCTGGCTGCGGGTGAAGCTGCCGGCCGGCGCCAAGTACGAGGAAATCCGCGACATCGTGCGCACGCATAGGCTGTCCACCGTGTGCGCGGAGTCCAAATGTCCGAACATCGCCGAATGCTGGGGCCGCGGCACCGCGACCCTGATGCTGATGGGCTCGGTATGCACCCGTGCATGCAAGTTCTGCTCGGTCTCGACCGGCAACCCGCACGGCTGGCTGGATCCGATGGAGCCGGCCAGCGTGGCCGACGCGGTCGCGCTGATGAACCTGAAATACGTGGTGCTGACCTCGGTCGACCGCGACGACCTCCCGGACGGCGGGGCCGGGCACTACGCGGCGTGCATCCGGGCGATCCATGGCCGCACGCCGGTCACGGCAGTCGAGGCGTTGACCCCCGATTTCGCCGGGCGGCATGAGATGGTGGCCAAGGTTCTGGATGCAGGATTAGCCACTTACGCACAGAACATCGAAACCGTAGAAAGACTGACGCACCCGGTGCGCGACCCGCGTGCCGGCTACCGGCAGACGCTGGACATCCTGAAGTTCGCCAAGGGCTACGCGCCCGGTACGGTGATCAAGACCAGCATGATGCTGGGTCTCGGCGAGACGGACGACGAGATCGACCGCACCCTCGATGACATCCGGGCGGCCGACGTCGACGTGGTGACGATGGGCCAATACATGCGCCCCACCAGGAACCACTTGCCGGTGGAGCGTTTCGTGACGCCCGAGCAGTTCCACCGTTACCGGCAAATGGCGCTCGCGAAAGGTTTCCTGGAGGTCGTGTCGGGACCGCTGGTCCGCTCCAGCTATCGCGCCGAGCAGGTGCTCGAGCACAACAACGTCGGCCTCGATGCCGCAATCATGGGCGGAATCCGCCAGTCGGCCTCGATGCGATGCTGAGCAGTCGCGTCGCCGCGGCGGCGCCGTTCGCGACGCTAGGCGTGGCCGCGGTCCTTGCCGGCGGCGCGACCGCCGCCGCGATCGCATACCACCCGAGCGAGCACCTGGTCTGGATGGTGGCCTACCTGGTGCTGGTGGTGGGGGTGATGCAGGTGGTGTTCGGGGCCGGACAGGCATGGCTCGCCGGGCGCCCGCCATCCGGCGTCGTGGCGTGGGGCCAGTGGATCCTCTTCAACCTGGGCAACGCCGGGGTGATCGGCGGGACCCTCTGCAACCGGCCGGAGATCGTGGCCGCGGGCACGCTGCTGTTCGTGGTGGCGATCGCATGGTTCCTGTTCGGCGTCGGCCATTGCCGCATGCGTGCCTGGGGAAACGCCTACCGCGTCCTGCTCGCGCTGATCCTCCTCAGTGCCTGCGTGGGCCTCGTGATCTCGTTCGTTTCACACGCATAGCGGGCGGCTCAGTCCCACGGCCGGGCCTCCGCCAGCATCGTGCGCAGCTGGTCTTCGCCGGCTGCGGCCAGCCAGTCCTCGGCTTCGTGGAAATTGGCCGAGTCCAGGGCGGTCTGCAACACGTCCGGCGCGCCGATCCGGCTCAACACCAGCAGCACGTTCCCGAAGGAAGCTTCCATCAGCGCGGCCTGCCAGTGGCCGCCCCGTTCGTCGTCGAAACTGCGCATTGCAAACCTTCGAGAGGGGGATCAACAGGATACACGTGCGGAGAAGCCCCGTTTCATGCGATAATCAGCAATGGATGGTGCCCGACGATACGCGCATGACGACTTGGAGTGGTGGGTGCCACTGCGGCCGGACCGCTTTCGAGGACGAAACCGGTGCCGTGGTGGAATGCAACTGCTCGCATTGCCGGCCAAAAGGCTACCTGTTGTGATTTCTGCAGCGAAGGACTGCGGCTGTCACGCCGGACGCGGAGATGGGCACCTACCGGTTCAACAAGCATGCCATCGCCCATCATTTCTGCCCGGTGTGGCGCCGTTGCCGAAGGGGAGAGGAGGGCCGCGCCATGGCGGCGGTGAATGTGCGTTGCCTCGAGGGGATTGAACCGACGGAGCTGAACGTCAGGCACGTCGATGGGCGCCGGTTCCAGGACGACATGTCCTAGCAGGCGCCGTCGCGGCCGGAAGTTCCTTCTCGCTTGATCAAGCTCGCAAGTTCCGGCCCCGTGGGCCGGAGGCGCGGAGCGACTACATGAGGAAAGCTGCAGTGGTCATCAAACGCAACAGCAAGCCTGCTCGCAAGAGCGACAAGACGGTTCGCAAGGCGAAGGCCGAGGCGACGACTACCCGAAAGACGGCGGGCCGGAAGGCGGCCAAGCCGGCGAATGCCAAGGCAGCCGCGCTCGCCAGGACTGGAAAGAAAGGCGGCACCAAGGCCAAGGCGGCGAAGCCGGCCGCGGCCAAGTCGAAGACGGCGGCCAGGAAGCCTGTCGCGAAGAAACCGGCGGCGAAGAAGGCTGCGGCGCCGGCGACCACCAGGACGGCGGCGCGTCCCGCTTCGGTCAAGACGGCTGCCAAGGCGGTCGCCGCGGCCCGGGCCAGTGCCAGCAAGCGGCGGCCACCGTCCTACATTCCGCGCTCGCGCTTCAACGACGACTGGATGTCGGCCGGCCCGGTCGAACTGCCGCGCCAGCCCAATCCGGCCGCCCACACGCCGACTCGCAAGCCGCCCAAGCCGCGTGCGCCGAAGCCGAAGGCGATCAGCCACGAGCAGGCGGTGGCGAACCTGAAGGCGCTGCTGGAATCGCGCAAGCGCAAGGATCGCGGGGGCGAAGCCTCGGCATCCAAGGGCGCGTAAGCCGAATGGCCGAATCTTCGGTGCCGCGTGCGACGCGGCCCCGAAGGTTAGCGCTTCCATAACAAAACTCTTCAGTTTAGATTTACCTCGATGTGGGATACTGCGGGCGTCTCACCGAGGGCCGAAAGCCATGCAACGTAAACCCGGTTCGCTTCGCAACAAGCTGATGGTCGCCTCCGCGCTGGTCGCAACGGCGGTACTGGCCACGCCGGCCGCCATGGCACGTGGCTACCATCACAACGGCGATGACACCGCGAAAGTGGTGGGTGCGCTGGTGGTGGGCGCCGTGATCGGCGGCGTGCTGGCGAGCTCCGGCCACCACGACAACTATTACCGCGGCGGGTACGCCTATCCGGCGCGGACCTACTATCCGTCGAACTACTACGGAAGCTATCCGGCGTACTCGTACAACAGCTATCCGACGTACTCGTACAACACCTACCCG
>DASSNH010000198.1:0-6852 GCA_035701405.1 Rhodanobacteraceae bacterium | reverse complement strand
ATGCTGGTCGCGCCCGACACCAGCCCGCGCGACACCGGCATCCCGGGTGCAACGGACGATTGGCAATTCGGCGAAGGCGCGAGTTTCTACGTGGACGCCACCCAGGCGCCGTATTCGTCGCGGTTCCGGATGGAGACGTACGTCGTCGAGGAGCTGCCGAAGGTGATTGCCGGACGATTTCCGGCGGATTTTGCGCGCTGCGGAATCATGGGCCATTCCATGGGCGGCCATGGTGCGCTGACGCTGGCGCTCCGGCATCCCGGCCGGTACCGCTCGCTTTCCGCAATGTCACCGATCGCGGCGCCGACCCGCGTGCCGTGGGGCGATCGCAAGATTTTCATCCTTTATCTCGGCTCCGATCGCGAGGAATGGAAGCGGCATGACGCCTGCGAGCTGCTGCGCGCCGGCGCGAGTTTCCCCGGCACGATCCTCATCGACCAAGGCGAGGAAGATCCGTATCTCGCGGAACAGCTTCGCCCGGAACTGTTCGAGCAAGCCTGCCGAGAAACCGGGCAGCCACTCACCCTGCGCATGCAGCCCGGCTACGACCACAGCTACTGGTTCGTGCAAAGCTTCATCGAGGACCACCTGCGGCATCACGCGCGATCTTTGTGCGCTTGACTGCCGGGACTTCGGAAGCGCCATGCCGCGAGGTGCGCGCCGCCCGCTTGCACGGGCCGTTCCGGGGGCCGACACTAGCAGACGCGTAGACCAACCGCGGCGATGGGGGCACAACGTGAAGATGCGCGGCCTGTTTTTGGCGTTCCGGCGCCATAGCGGATGAAGGACCGCAGGGCGATGGCTGCTGCCGATCTGTCGGCGGACCCTGGATTGCTGGAAGATGTCTGCGCCGCCATCCGCACCCTGGATGGCTCGGGCAGCGCGCCGGCCTCCGTCGCGCTCGTCGAGGTTGCGCGCACGCGGACCGGGGCATGCGCGGCTGCCTTGTGGCTGCGTGATCGGCCGTCCGGCGAACTCAGCATGCAGGTGCCCGCACGCGAGCCACTGCCACGGCTGCAGCCCGGTGTCGGGCTCGCCGGGCGCTGTGCACAAAGTGCGCAAATGCTGCGGCTCGACAACCTGTCCGGAAACCCCGAGCTGGTGGATATCCGGCTGCTCGATTCCGCGAATGCCCCGAGCGTCGGTGCAGCCTTGAACGTGCCGCTGCGCGCGGGCCGCGAGGTGCTCGGCGTATTGCAACTGCTGCACGCGTCCCCGTGCGGGTTCGGCGCGGAAGCCGTTCTGGTGGCCGAAACCGTCGCGGCGCAACTCGCCCTGGTCCTGCGGGGTGCGGCGCACGATGCGGCCATGGGCGCGGCCAGCGCGCTGCACACCGAAGTGGAAGTGGCGCGTGAAATCCAGCGCGGCACGTTGCCGACCGAGATGCCGAGCGTGCCGGGCTACGACCTGCACGGCCACTTCCAGCCCGCCACCTACGCCGGCGGCGACATGCTCGACGTGGTGAAATTCTCCCAAGGCGTGTTCCTGCTATTGGGCGATGCAACGGGCCATGGCTTCGGTCCGGCGTTGTCGGCGATGCAGATGCAAGGCATGCTGCGGGTGGCGTTCCGCCTCGGTGCCGATCTCGACCAGGCGTACCGCAACGTCAACAACCAGTTGACCGAAGACCTGTCCGACGACCGCTTCATCACCGCGTTCATGGGCTTGCTGGACGCCGGCGCGCACCGCGTCCGTTACCAGTGCGCGGGCCAGGGTCCGCTGCTGCATTACCACGCCGCCGACGATCGCTGCGAATGGCTGCAACCGAACGCGTTCCCGGTCGGGGTGATGGAACTCGAGGAGGTGCCGGCATCCGCCAGCCTCGAGCTTGCGCCCGGCGACATCCTCGCGCTGATTTCAGACGGGTTGTACGAGCGCCTTGACGCCGGCAACGCCGAATTCGGTCCGGGGCGCGTCGCCGAAGTGGTCCGTTCCGGCCAGCACCTGTCTATGGCCGTGCTGTGCCGGCGACTGCTGGCAGCGGCCGACGACTTCGCCGCAGGCGTTGCGGCGGCCGACGACGTCACCCTGATCCTGGTGCGGCGGCTGCCCGCGGACGCGGCTCACTTGCCGAGCACGTAAAGCTGCCAGAGATCCTTGGTGGTCATCTGAAGGAACGGCCGCATCGTCAGGCGCCCGGCGACGCCGATGCTGTGCTCGAGGTAGCGGAGTTCCGCGAATTTCTCCCGGGTTTCCCGGTCCATCTCCACATCGAGACCGTTCTCGCGCGCGAGCAGCAGGCCCTTGGCGCGCAGCGCCAGTTCGGTATAGACGCGCAGGTAGCAGAACATGTCCGCGACCAGCGTACCGTCGAGTTTGTCTCGCAGTCCCGAGAGGAAAATGCCGGCGGCCGTCCGGTCGAAGTGGCCCGAGTCGATCATCCGCATCAATTCGGCGTCTTCGTCGAAGTCGACCTCCAGCCAGCGGTGGGTGCGGTATGCGCTGATGCGGAAGACCAGGTACAGCACCGGCGGCAGGATCACCATCACGCCGAGGGTGGACAGCACCGGCGAAACATAGAAGTGGTTGAAGATGGAATGGATCGAAATAGCGACGGCCAACCCGGGCAGGCAATGAATGGGCCGCACGGCCACGCTGCGTTCGGCGAGCGTCTGCGACAACACCGCGAAGATCGCCACCACCCCACCGTGCATCATCGCGGTGCCGAAACCGCGCACGATCCAGACGGTCAGCGTGGTGTCGTTCACGAGGTACAGGTAGTAGAAGTTCTCGACCACCGCGAAGCCCGCCCCGACCGCGAAGCCGAGGATCGCCGAATCCACGAGGAATCCCACGCGATGGGTGCGGAACAACCACACCACGACCGACGCCTTCAGGGTCTCCTCGACCACCGGGGCCACCCAGCGCGAGTAGTGCGTCAGGTTCATGCCGAGCAGCGTCATCAGCCCGCCGTTGAGCGCGTAGCAAACGATCGCCACCACGCCTCCGGCCGCCAACACCGCCACCACCAGGCGCATCCGCACCATCTGGTAGCTGTCGAGGTAAACCAGCAGCAGCAGGAACGTGATGACCGGCAGAAGGCCGACCGGGATGATGCTCAGCAGGTCGAGGATGGAGGGAGCGCCGTGCATTTCACAGGATCTTCAGCGACAGCATCCATTCGTCGGAGTCGCCGTCGGGGCCGTTGAACCCGCGCGCGTAGCCCGCCGACAGGGTCATCGGCAGGTGGTTGAGCACCGAGATGTCGATGTCGATCTGGACGCCGAGATCGCGGACGGTATGACGGTACGCCGCATGGTTCGGATCGGTGACCAGCGTTCCCGCGAACAACGCCGGGCGCAACCATTTGAGGTAAAACCCGGGCGTGCCCACTTCGGCGAAGCGCAGCGGCGTCAGGTTCAGTTCCACCATCTGCTTGACGAACGTATGGCCGCTGATTTCATCGATTTCGAAACCGGGGAAACTGTCGTAGCCGCGGTATTGCTTGGGGTCCTGGTTGTCGACGTAGTTGTTGTGGAACCCGCCGAAATAGAAGTTGGCCAGGGCGCTGCTGCGCTGCCCCCCGGATACACCGGCCGAGGTGTATGACCACAGGGAGGTATGCGGCAAGGGCAACAGGAATCCGAACTGGAACCCGCCGCGCAATTGCGGCACGGTCTTGCCGCCGGCGACATAGGCCGTGGCATCGACGTTCCAGCTCAGGCCTTTTTCGCGGTCCAGGCCGCCGAGCGACGCACGCCGGTTCTTGTACATGAGCGACGTGTGCGCGGCGAAGATGTCATTGACCTGCGCGGCCACGTTCTGGCTTCCGGGCAACGTTGCGAGTCCCGTGTAGTACGCCGCGCCGACGTCCAGGTCCATCTGCCGCGGACTGTCGAAAACCAGCGCGCGTTTGTAGCCACCCATCAGCGCGTCGCCCTTGAGGCTGGTTTCAACCGGGCCGAACAGGTCGTAGAAGTCGGCATGGTTGTGCCAGTAGTGGGCATACCAGTTCATACCCTGGTAGTCGACCGTCAGGTGCAACCGCTCGCCCGCACCTCCCTGCCCGCCCCTGGACACGGCCGCGGTGACCCCAAGCTTGTACAGGTTCAGCGCGTCGGTGAAGTCGAAATGCCAGCCGAGTGCGACACCGCCACGATAGCCCTCGACCACCGGGTAGCGCGTCTGGGGCCGGATCTGGTGCGATGGCCGGTACTTGCCCTTGCCCGTGATTGTCGACTTGAGCGGGACCTTGTCCGGGGACCCGACACCCCACGCTTTCACCACCGGGTGCTGGTCGGCAATCCGGGTGCCGAGGAAGGTGATCGCACTCAGGTCCTGCAAGGGCGCGGGATCGATCATCACGGGCACGAAGCCCTGGCCGGTGTACTCCAACGCAACCAGCTTGCCGTCGGCCAAAGGGACGGGCCGAAAGAAACCCGTTTCGGCATTGCTGACCGCATCGATCTTCTTGGTGGCGATGTCGTAACGGTAGACGTTGGAGATGCCGGTGTAATACGAGCTGCCGTAGAGATATCGTCCATCGGCCGTGAATACGAAACCCTCGGGCGTGGCCTGGCCAAAATCGAAATGGGCGAAAGGCTCGACCGTGCCCGCCAGCAAATCCGCGGTCTTGAAGATGCGCAACATCTTATGGCCGTCGATCGTAGCCACCGACATCGAAAGCATGCTGCCATCTTTCGATACCGCCAACGAAAACGGATCGTCGCCATACGGCCAGGTGTGCACCTGGGTCCAGTCCTTGTACGGGTACGGGATCCGTACCAGCGTGACGTAGCCGTTGAGATGGCGAAGGCCCCACAACGAGCGATCCGCGGTGTCGAACGCCAGGTCGCCGATGCGCGCGTCCTTCAGCAGCATTCGGCTCCGTCCGTTGCGCACGTCCACTTCCATCAAGTCGCGCAATTCCTGGTTGTCCGCTGTGTAGAAGAAAGTCTTGCTGGCCGGATCATAGGCAGTCGATGCCACCCGGTAGGCCATCGGACCCTTGATGTCGGCCAGGTGGCGGATGCTGCCGTCCTTCAGCGAGAGCACGCCGACGTAGGCCAGGACGCCGGGGTACTGGAACGCGCCGATCAGGCTGTCGTTCTGCGCATCGAAGTACAGCTGCGAGACATTGCCCAACGCGCGGCCGGTCAGACGGCGGGCCTTGGTGAGCGGGAATTCCCGCACCTTTTCGAGATTCTTCCCCTGGAACGAATGCTCCCATGCGATCCAGTCGTTCCACGCCCTGTCCAGTGGCACGTGGAACACCTGCTCGAACTGGTCGGCGTAGTACGCCTTGCTGTCCTTGCCGCGACGGTACCAGTCGATCACCATCTGCGGCGAGTAATGCAAGGCCAGGTAGCTGATGAAACGGGTGCCGTACAGGTAGGCATTGGTCATGGTCTGGAAGTCGACCGCGGTGCCTTTCGAGACCAGCCCGAGCGGGCTGTAGAAATGGGCGTGATCGCGCACCATGGCGCGAAACACCATTTCGTCGTAGGCGCCCTGCGCGCGTCCGATCCCGCCCGACATCCAGGTTTCCATGAACACCGCAATGCCTTCCAGGTACCAACGCGGCACGTTCGACCGCGGCACCGTCAGGTAGTTGTAGAGGATGGTTTCGGGATGCTCGTCGGTGGCGCGCGGCTTGCCGTTGAAGAAGTCCCGCCAGCGCTCGTCCCGCTGGTTCCAGCCGTCCATCGTCGCCACGTGCACCAACTCGTGGTTGGCCGTCATGAACATGCGTTCGCTGCCGGGCGAGGTCTCCAGGGTCAGGTCGTCGGGCGCGATGTACACCGTCACCTGGTCGTGCGGGGAGACCGAAGTGCCCGCGTCGCCGTAATCACTGAAGTCGGTGAGCACGACCGTGGTGCGCTCCCACGGCGTGTAATCGAAAGCGCGGCGCTGGAAATCCATCGAATTCTCGAAGGTCTGGACCGCGTACGGGGCGAGATAGGCATCGCCCGGCGTGTACAGCACCCGCAGGTCCCTGGTCTCGAGCATGTCCAACTCGAAGGGCGGGGATTTGGCGATTGCGCGGCCCGGCAGCGCCGCGGCGAGACACAACAACGCGACCAATCCCCAGCGCTTCATCGATCACCCCCGTTGATCAACCCCGGCGCAAGTATGGGCTCGTTGGCCCGCTTGCATCAACAATGGCCGGCGGCAATATTCCCCTCCGCAAACAAAGCCGCCCGCAATCGCGGGCGGCTTTCCGGAACGACGGGCCCGCCTGGAGCGCCCCCCTCAGGTCGGGCGCCCCGGGCCATGTTTAGCGCTGCGCGCTCCGTTCGGCATCGGTGGCCATCGCCTGGCGGAATGCGTCGCTCCGCAGGGCCTGGCGAAATGCCTCGCTTTGCATGGCATTGCGGAAGGCGGCACTTTGCAGCGCCTGGCGGAACGCTTCACTGCGGAGCGCCTGGCGGAAGGCCGCGTTGTTGGCGAGTACCGACCGGAACGCCTCGTTGTTGGCGAGCGCCGACCGGAACGCTTCGTTGTGGGTCAGGGCCGAACGGAACGCCGCGTTGTCGGCAAGCGCCGAGCGGAATGCCGCATTGCTGGCCACGGCCGAGCGGAACGCGTCGTTGTTGGCCAGCGCCGAGCGGAACGCAGCGCTGTTGGCCACGGCCGAGCGGAACGCAGCATTGTTGGCCATGGCCGAGCGGAACGCGGCACTGTGGGCGAGCGCCGAACGCAGCGCGTCGTTGTTGGCAAGCGCCGATCGGAATGCCTCGTTGTCGGCCAGGGCCGAACGGAACGCCGCGTTGTTGGCAAGCACCGAGCGGAAGGCCTCGTTATCTGTCACGGCCGAGCGGAATGCCTCGTTATTGGCGAGAACTGCACGGAACGCCTCGTTGTTAGCCAACGCCGATCGGAACGCCTCGTTGTTGGCCACGGCCGAGCGGA
>DASSNH010000197.1:0-6107 GCA_035701405.1 Rhodanobacteraceae bacterium | reverse complement strand
AACCGGGCGAACGCGGGCAGGTAGGAATCGAACGCGTCGGTAATGACTTTCGCCTTGGTGAAATCCTTCGCGCCCGTGAGCATCAGGGTCGCGTGGATGCCACGCGCGTTCTCGCCGAACGAATCCATGTATTGCGGAAAGTCCGTGCGCTTCGGGCTGTACTGGCCGGCGGCGGAGTAGGGCCAGTTGTTGGTGTTGAACACCCAGCCGTTGGGTGGATCGATGCTGTTCGGCATGTCCTTGAGCGGCGTCATGCCCTCCCAGGCGGTGGCCGGATTGCTGCCGTCGACAGGTTCGAGGTAATCGAAACTGTTGTCGCGCTTGGGAATGAACTGCGGGGCGAGGAACGCGATCTCGCCTTTGTCGTCGGCGAACAGGGTGTTGTTGGAGGAATTGGCCTTGAGTTCGGCCACCTTCATGTAGCTCGCAAGGTCCGTCGCCTTGGTGCGCAGCCAGCTCTGCTCCAGCGCCGGAACGGGTCGGTTCATCAGGGCTTCCGCGATCCACTTGCCGTTCTCGCTGCGGACGATCGGGCCGTGCCGGGTGAAGTACGCAGTGAAGGTGCGCTCGGCCATCGAGCCGTCATCGTCGCGATAGCGGATCGTGATGTCGCGGGTCTTGACCGGCAGCAGTTGCTTGCCGAACCGGTAGAAATACTTGCCATTCTTCTGTTCGATGGTTTCGGCGAACTCGTCCACGGCATCGATGCCGGTCGAGGTATGCATCCAGCCGACGTGCTGGTTGAAGCCCTGGTAGATGAAGAACTGGCCCCAGGTCGAGGCGCCGTAGGCGTCGAGGCCCTCGTCGCTGGACATCTGCGATTCGGTGCGGAAATTGAAGGTGACGTGCGGATTGATCAGCAGCAGCGCGTGGCCGTCGGCGGACAGCTTCGGCGCGATCGCGATGCCGTTGGAGCCGATCGGATCGACCCAGGTCGGCGGCGTCGTGTCGGCCAGCGCGAGCGTGGTCGCGGGATCGGCGCCGTAGAACTTCGCGAGCGGGGCGAGCTCCACGCGGGTAACGTCGCCACCGATGCTACCTTCGGTGAAGGACAGCGCCATCCACGGTTCGTAGTGCGCGATGACGGGTTGCACCTCGGGGTGGTTGGCGAGGTACCAGTTGAGCCCGTCCGCCCACGCGTTCATCAGCTTCTTGAGCCAGCCGGGACTTTTCGCGTAGTCCTGCTTCAGCACCGCCGGGTCGATCCACAACTGTTCGCGGAGGTCGGACCAGATCGCGGACTTGCCTTCGGCCCGCGCGGTCCAGCCGAGCGCGTCCAGCAGGTTGCTCTGGACGCGGCTGAAGTCGTCCTCGCATTGCGCGTAGATCATCCCGAACACCGCATCCGCATCGGTCTTGCCGTGGATGTGCGGGATGCCCCAGTCGTCGCGGGTGATCGTGACGTTCCGCGCTTCGGCCTCGAGACGCGCGTAGTCGCCGCTCCGGGGTGCAGTCGACGTCGTCGATGGCGTTGCCGGCGCGGCTGTCGTCTGCGCCTGCGCGCCAGGGGAAATCCCCAGGAGCGCCGCGAGCAGCGCCCCGGCGCAGGTCTGTGGAATCAACGCAAAACGTGTGGCCATCGATCTTCCCCGCGACGAGTGCTGGAACCCCGCAACCTTAGCGTGAAACCGCTTATCGTGGGTCGACGCGGGCGGCGGCGCATGAGATTGGACGAACGGGCGGAGCGATTCCCGTATTCCCTGGTTGCGCAAGGCTTTTCCAAGCATCCCCCGATGCTGCGCATCGCCCCTTTCAGTTGGAAGGGGGTGAGGCAGCCGATTGCGCGCTTGTCCTCCCCCTTCCGCAGGAAGGGGGATCGAGGGGGATGGCTCTTCGTCAGGTACCGCGTGGCTCAATCCGTCTTGCGGATCCACGTCTGGGTGCGATGGAAGAACAGCAGGAAGCCCTTGACGTCGAGCTTCTGTCCGTCGTCGCGCAGCGACAGTTCGACGCGGTAGCTCTTGCCCTTGGCGGGATCGAGGATCTGGCCGCCATCCCACACGTCGCCATCCTTCTTGACGCCCCACATGATGGTCATGCCTTCCACCGGCTGGTTGTGGCGCTCGCCCTCGCACTTGTCGCAGATGGGATGGGGGCCCTGGTCGGAAAAGAGCACCTGCTTGACGACGCCCTGCAGCGTGCCGTCGGATTGCTCGGTGATCTCGATGATGGACTTGGGCTTGCCGGTGTCGTCGTCGATCTGGGTCCACGTCCCGACCGGCGTGGCGGTGTCGGTGGCGGCGTACGCGGCGGTGGCGAGCAGCAGCGCGGCGGTGATCAGCATGGAGCGGACGGCGGTGCGCATGGAAACTCTCCGGGGTGGTTGGGGCTAGCCTGCGCGAAGCCCGCGTGCGCGTCAACTGCCCCGGCGCCGGCGCCGGATCTGACCGGAATCAGGGTCGCCGCGGCACCCTCTGGCATAATGAAAGGCTGGTCTTCGCAGGGAAGTTGCATGGCATCCGCTGTCACCGAGGCGCAGGTCCGCGCCCGCCTCGCAGGCATCATCGATCCGCACACCGGCGCCTCGCTCGAGGAGAGCGGCGAGGTGCATGCGGTCGGCGTGGACGGCGACCGGGTCGCGGTCGAAATTGCACTCGGTTACCCGGCCGATAGTTGGCGCAATCAGTTTGCCGGCGAAATCCGGGAGCTGCTCGAAGCCGACGCGGCGATCGCGCAGGCGACGGTCTCGGTGACGACGCGCATCGCGACCCACAAGGTGCAGGGCAACCTGATGCCGCTGCCGGGCGTCAAGAACATCATTGCCGTCGCATCCGGCAAGGGCGGCGTCGGCAAGTCCACGGTCGCGGTGAACCTCGCGCTGGCGCTGGTTGCCGAAGGCGCCAACGCAGGTGTCCTCGACGCCGACATCTACGGACCCAGCCAGCCGCTGATGCTCGGCATACACGGCCGCCCGGAATCGCCGGACGGCAAGTCGATAATTCCGATGACGAACCACGGCCTCCAGGTGATGTCGATCGGGTTCCTGGTCGGCGAAGACACGCCGATGGTCTGGCGCGGGCCGATGGTGACCCAGGCGCTGAGCCAGTTGCTGCATTCCACCCGCTGGAAGGACCTCGACTACCTCGTCGTGGACATGCCGCCCGGCACGGGCGATATCCAGTTGACGCTGACCCAGCGCGTGCCGGTGGCGGGTGCGGTGATCGTGACCACGCCCCAGGACATCGCGCTGCTGGATGCCCGCAAGGGCCTCAAGGCCTTCGAGAAGGTGCAGGTGCCGGTACTCGGGGTGATCGAGAACATGGCCACCCATGTCTGTTCGAACTGCGGCCACGAGGAACACGTGTTCGGTGAAGGTGGCGGCGCGCGGATCGCGGAGCAATACGGGGTGCCGTTGCTCGGCTCGCTGCCGCTCGACGTGCGGATCCGCGAACAGGCCGACGGCGGCAACCCCACGGTGTCCGCGATGCCAGATTCGGATCTCGCCATGCGTTATCGCGAAATCGCGCGCAACACCGCGGCGCGCCTGTCGCTGCAAAGCGAGCGCGACATGACCGGCGTGCCGAACATCCGCATGGCCGATGACTGAGAAGAAGCAGGGGCGAGGGGCGAGAGATGGCCTGCTAGCATTTCCGGTCCCTGGTCCCCGGTCTGCAGTCCCCGGTCTGCAGTCCAGTCCCTAATCCCAAGTCCCTAAACCCTCACCGTTCCCCATGAGCATCAAGAGCGACAACTGGATCCGCCGGATGGCCGACAACGGGATGATCGACCCATTCGAGCCCGGCCAGGTCAAGGAAAACGGCGGCGGCCGCATCGTCTCCTACGGCACCTCGAGCTACGGCTACGACGTACGCTGCGCCGACGAGTTCAAGATCTTCACCAACATCAATTCGACCATCGTGGATCCCAAGGCCTTCGATTCGCGCAACTTCATCGACTTCAAGGGCGACTGCTGCATCATCCCGCCCAATTCGTTCGCGCTCGCCCGCACGGTCGAATACTTCCGGATCCCGCGCAACGTGCTGACGATATGCCTCGGCAAGAGCACCTACGCGCGCTGCGGCATCATCGTCAACGTGACGCCGCTGGAACCGGAATGGGAGGGCCACGTAACGCTGGAGTTCTCCAACACCACCCCGTTGCCCGCCAAGATCTATGCCCACGAGGGCGTGGCGCAGATGCTGTTCCTGGAATCCGACGAAGTGTGCACGACCAGTTACAAGGACCGTGGCGGCAAGTACCAGGGGCAGAAGGGCGTGACGTTGCCAAAGACCTGAAGCCTCTGCTCGCTTTCGCCTGTGGCTCGCGCTGACATGTCGGAATACAAACTTTCCGACACGGATTTGCGCGGATGAGCGCGGGTAAAGCGCAGGAAATCAGCTTCTATCCGCGTTGATCAGCGTCAAATGACTTTTTTAGCCGCACCATTTGCCCGCAACGGATGGCGGCGCGCGGATTCAGCTCGTTTGTGGCAGACTTGCACGGCTGCAGCGCTGCCGCCTGCTTTCATCGACCCACGGAGACCGTCCCATGAACCTGCGTCCGTTCCTTGCGCGCCTCGGCGGCGCGGCGCTGTTGGCAACGATGCTCGCGCTGGCCGCGTGCAACGGGAATGTCCGCAGCGGTGGCGAGAGCGTGGTCAACGTGCCGCACCAGTACGACATGACGATCGGCGCGTTCAAGGACAACCAGTTCCTGCTCGACGGCGCGGTCCTCACGGCGCCCGACCTCGAAGCACACTTCCGCTACCTCCAGGACCAGAAGCAGTTGCCGAAGACGGTGCTGCTTAAGGATTCCGATTCGGACAAGATCAGCAACAGCGACCTCGAGGAATTCGCCAGCCTGCAGTTGAGCTTCCACTTCACGGGCTACGTGGAGCACAAGGGCAAGCTCACGCTGATGAGCGCCGTCGAGGCGCCCAAGCCGAAACAGAAATAGCGGCTTCCCATGTCCGCCGAGCCTGCAGGTGGGCGGGCTCGCAGCCGCGCGAGCTCCGTTAGCTTTCGGCGCCGCCGCTGACCTTTGCGTCGACGGTCGTCGCAAGCGCGGTGTGGATGATGATTCCGATGGCGCGCTGGATGTCCTCCAGCGGCATGCCGAATGCGTGGTGGCGCTCCGCCTGCTCCGGGAGCCAGGGCACGTGCACGAAACCCGCCCGGACGTTGCGGCTGCGGCGCAGGGCGTGCATCAGCGCGTAGAACACCTGGTTGCAGACGTAGGTGCCCGCCGTCTGCGAGATGTGCGCGGCGATACCTGCGTCCTGCAATGCCAGAAGCGATGCCTTGAGCGGCAGCGTGGAAAAGAACGCCGCGGCGCCGCTGCGCAGCACCGGCACGTCGATGGGCTGCGCGCCCGCATTGTCCGGAATCCTCGCATCGACGAGGTTGATCGCCACCCGCTCGAGCGAAATGCCCTCGCGCCCCCCGGCGAGCCCGACCGCGATCGCGACGCGGGGTTCGGTCGCCCGCAGGGCGTGCCACAGGGCCGGCAGAGAGCCGTCGAATTCGGTGGGCAGTTCGACCGCCGTGACGCGATGTCCCTGGATGACGCTGCCATCCAGCTCGCGTACCGCCTGCCACGACGGATTGACGGCCTCGCCCCCGAACGGCGTGAAGCCGGTGAGCAGGATGGCCGGCTCGTGGTGGCGGGTGGCCGGCTTCAAAACCGGAATACCAGGACGTACATCAGCGCGAGGTTCACGACCAGCAGCGCCGCGCCGGTTTTCCACTGGGCGCGGATCACGTCGTTCTGGTTCGGCAGTTCGAGCAGCGCAACCGGCACGATGTTGAAGTTCGCGGCCATCGGCGTGAACAGTGTGCCGCAGTAGCCGGTGACCATGCCGATCGATCCCAGGATCGCCGGATTCGCCCCGTGCAACTGGATCAGCAGCGGCAGCCCGACGCCGGCGGTCAGTACCGGGAATGCGGCGAAGGCATTGCCCATGATCACCGTGAACAGCACCATCCCGAGGCCGTAGGCGACCACGCAGGCGAGGGCGCTGTCGACGGGAATGACCATGCGTACCAGGTCGGCGACCGCGGTGCCGACGCCGGTCGCGGCGAACACGCCGCCGAGCGCCGCCAGGGTCAGCGGCAGCAGCGCCGCCCAGCCCAGCGTGTCGAGCAGGCGCCGTCCTTCGGCGACGCCCG
>DASSNH010000196.1:0-7710 GCA_035701405.1 Rhodanobacteraceae bacterium | reverse complement strand
GCCAACGCAGACTGAGACTTGTTCAGATTGTTCTGCGTGGTCAGCGACATGATGTTGGTGTTGATGACCTGAGACATGGGATTTACTCCTGAAGATACGGTATGCCGGACAGCCGGCTTGGGTTGTTCCGGCGGTACCGTGCATCCGGTTGTGTACCGCCTCGGGAATTGTTTCGGCACGGCTTGCGCGAACTTGAGAACAAGCCGCGTGCTTTCGTGTGTGCGCACGGTCACGAATTGCAACGTCGCAGGCCGGCCGGTTTGGTGTGGATGGCTGCGATTACGGTGCGGCCGGCGAAGGGAGGACTTGCCCGCCGAACCCCCTGGTTTCCGGGGCCGGGCAGGGCTGGTCCGCGGAACGCCAGGGCGACGACTGCGCTGGCTGCCGCAGGCCCGTCAACGCGTGGAGACTCAATGGGCCGGGCGCCGGGGAGCCGCCCGAACGGGCCTTGGGAGAGCTGGCACCGATCTTGCTGCCTACAGGGCATGACGTGTGCGCGCGTCAGAAAACCGACGCCGGACAGCCCCTGGGCCGGTGTCGCCATCCAAACAGCCGCCACCCCGCGGGAGGATCCCCGGAATCCATGAATGCCATCCTGACCGATCGAGATACTGCCACCACGCCCGCGCTGCCTCGCCTCACCGACTTCGTACGCGGAAAAGACGGGGTGTGGCAGTCGCCCTCTGCCAAGCCCTTCAATTATTCCGACGGCGATGCGACCGAGGAACGCATCCATCGCATAGTGGCCGCGGCCGCCGACAAGAGCGTCTATTCGAAGGAGTTGATCGCCCAGATCAACGATTGGCCCAGCGAATATCATTTCTCGCCGCGTCGATCCAACCTGATCCGCTTGCTGGATGTCCGCCCGCAACACAGGGTTCTCGAACTGGGATGCGGTTGCGGCGCGATCACCAAGGCACTGGCGGAAACCGGCTGCCGCGTGGATGCAATCGAGGGCTCGCCACGGCGCGCGGGCGTGGCGGCCGCACGGGTCCGTGAGCATGAACGCGCGCGGGTACACCACTCCAACTTCCAGGACGTGGCGATGGAGCCCGTACACGACCTGGTTACCTTGATCGGGGTGCTGGAATATTCGCCGGTCTACCTGGACGCCGACGATCCCTTCGTGGCGTGTCTCCAGATCGCCATGAGCGCGCTCAAGCCCGGCGGCACCTTGCTGGTGGCCATCGAAAACAGGATGGGCCTGAAGTACTTCGCCGGCATCTCCGAAGACCACTTCAACCAGCCCTACTACGGCATCGAAGGACGCTACGGCAGGAAGGAAACCACCACCTACGGGCGCAACGGGTTGGAACGCAAACTGCGCGCGGCAGGTTTTGGTGGCGTGTCGTTCTACTTCCCGTTCCCCGACTACAAACTCCCGGAAGTGGTGATTGCGGAACGTGCGCTCCAACACTCGGGGTTGCGTGCGGACGACCTCCTGCAGGGCATGGAGCACCGCGACTACGCCGGCCCGGGCAAGGCGAGCTTCAATCTCGACATGGCCCTGCAAAGCCTCCATGAGGAAGGCCTGCTGGGTGACATGTCCAATTCGTTCCTGGTGCTGGCGACCCGGCAGGGGCCTTCACCGCTGGTGGCGCCATCGTTGCTGGCACAGAAGTACACGGATATCCGGCGCCCCGGCCTCAATGTCGTCACGAGCTTCATCGAAGACGACAGGGGCATCGAGGTCGTCAAGACGCCCATCGGCACATCGCCCCAGCCGAGCATGGCCGTCGAGCACGCCTTCACCAGCGAACGCTATCAATCCGGGCGCAATCTGCACACGTTGTTGAAGCGGGCCGCCGTCGCGCGGCGGGTCGACGAGGTGCGCGCGCTGCTGCGCCGGTGGGCCGGCATTCTCCAGGAAGCCGCGGATGCCGATGGCGAACTCCCGGGCAACTGGATGGACGCGATTCCGTCCAACCTGATCGTGCACGAAGACGGCAGCGCCGGCTTGATCGATCGCGAATGGCGAATGCCGCATCCGGTGGCTGCATCGCTGCCGTTCTATCGTGGCTTGCAGTTGCTGGTGGGCGACGCCGCGTTCAAGCCGTTGTTGCCCAAAGGCGACATGACCGCCGCGGTGCGCTGGGCTTGCGAGCAAGCCGCCTGGACGTTCGACGCGGATGAATTCAAGCAGGCACTCGATACCACCAACACCCTTTGGCGCGATGTGTTCGACAACAACCAATGGGGTCGGGCAGATCGATATCGCCTGCGGCGAGGCAGCACGACGATCCAGATCAAGCCCCTGGTGCTGGGCTATGCCGACATCGTCGCGGGGCGCAAGCCGGGTGAGGCGCGGCTGCTGGAGCTGGCCAGGACGATTCGTCCATCCGCGGGCAAGCGCATCGCTTATGCCGTGATGGCCGCGGGCAGTGATACGGCTGCCTTGGTACGCACGCTGGACAGCATCGCCGCAATGGGCCATGCCGCGCACGAGGTTTGCGTCATCGGCGACATTGCCATGCCGGACGGGCACAAGCGCATCGCACAAGTCAAGGTCGCCACGGGCGGGATGCGCGAGGCACTCAACCGATTCCTCGCGCAGAGCGATGCCGAATGGGTGCAGCTCATGGCCGCCGGCGACACCCTGTCGCCATTGTTTGCCGCGCTGCTCGACGAAAAGCTCGCAAACCATCCCGGGCTCGCGGCCGTTTACACGGACGAAGACAGCACCACCGACGCGGGACCCGCCGCCCCGGTGTTGAAGCCCGACGTCAACCTGGACCTGATGCGTAGCTACCCGTACGTGGGCCACGCGCTGGCATTCCGGCGCGAGTATGGCCTGGCCGTGGGGGGATTCGCCGAGGAGCCTTCGGAACTGGGCGCACAAGACCTGCTGTTCCGGCTGCTCGAATGCTACGGCCTGCACACCATCGGCCACATCGCCGAGCCGGTGCTTTCGGCCGGGCAACCGTACACCGCGTGGCTGGCGATGCCTGCGGTGACTGCGCGTTCTGGCGCGGTGGTTTCCGCGCACCTCGATCGCCTGCGCATTGCGCACGAAATGCAGCCGGGTGGCGCGGCGGGGGTGAACCGGGTGCGCTACCTGCACGACCGACAACCGCCCATTTCGATCATCATCCCGACCCGCGACCAGATGCCCATGTTGAACGGGCTGATCGAAAGCTTGCTGACCAAGACCCGCTACAAGACCTATGAGCTGTTGATCGTCGACAACGACAGCAGTGATCCGGCCGCCTGCGCCTACCTGGACGGCATCGAGCGGATGCAGAATCCGCAATTGCGCGTCTTGCGCTGGCCGCATCCGTTCAACTATTCCGCGATCAACAACTTCGCCGCCCGCGAAGCGCGCGGCGAGTACCTGATCCTGCTCAACAACGATACCGCGATCCTGCACGAAGACTGGATCGAGGCGTTGCTCAATCATGCGCAGCGGCCGGAAGTGGGGATCGTGGGTGCCAAGCTGCATTACCCGGACGGGCGCATCCAGCACGGAGGCGTGGTGCTGGGCCTGCGTGGGCCCGCCGACCATCCGTTCATTGGCGGGGCGATGGACGCTCCCGGTTACATGCAGCGCCTGCAGGTCGACCAGAACTACACCGCGGTGACCGCTGCATGCCTGATGATCCGCAAATCGGTCTACGAGGAAGTCGGCGGCCTGGACGAGGTGGACTTCAAGGTCTCCTACAATGATGTCGACCTGTGCCTGAAGGTGCGTGAAGCCGGCTATCTCACGGTATGGACTCCGTATGCCCGCTTGATGCACGAGGGCAGTGTCAGCCAGACCAAGGTCGACAAGACGGCGCAGGAGGCCAAGGGCAAGCGGTTCAAGGGCGAGCAGCAGGCGATGTACCGCAAGTGGCTGCCCGTGCTGGCCGATGATCCCGCCTACAACAGGAACCTCGGGCTCACCGGTGCCGGATTCGATCTGGACCAAGCCCGCCATTTGGCCTGGCAGCCGTTCGAGCAGCCGCTGCTGCCGCGGATGTTCTGCGTGGCGGCGGATGCCATGGGTTGTGGCCAGTACCGTATCCGGCAGCCGTTGCTCGCGATGCAACGCGAGGGGATCGCCGAAGGCCTGCTTGCGCCGACGCATCTGACGCCAGTACTGATGGAGCGCTTCATGCCCTCGAGCATCGTGCTGCAGCGCCAGCTCGATGCGAAGCAGCTTGCGGCCATGCAGGACTACCGCGACTTCAGCAAGGCTTTCAAGGTCTATGAACTGGACGATTACCTGCCCAACCTGCCGGTGAAGAGCGTGCACCGCAAGGACATGCCCAAGGACATCCTGCGGACGCTGCGCAAGGCGGTGGCACTGACCGACCGCTTCGCGGTGTCGACGGAACCGCTGGCCGAACAGTTCGCGGGTTTCCACGCCGATCTCCGCGTCGTGCTCAACCGCCTGCCGGTGGAGTGGTGGAGTGGTCTCTCGAGCGAGCGGCGAAAGTCCGCCAAGCCGCGGGTCGGCTGGGCCGGCGGCGCCGGGCATCGCGGCGACCTCGAGTTGATCGTGGACGTGGTACGCGACCTCGCGGACGAAGTCGAGTGGGTGTTTTTCGGGATGTGCCCGGAGAAGCTGCGCCCCTACGTGCACGAGGCCCACGAGGGCGTGGCGATCGGAGGATATCCGGCCGCCCTGGCCGCACTGGATCTCGACCTGGCCCTGGCGCCACTCGAAGACAACACCTTCAACGCCTGCAAGAGCAACCTGCGGTTGCTCGAGTACGGCGCCTGCGGTTTCCCGGTCGTCTGCAGCGACATCGTGTGCTATCGCGGCGACCTGCCCGTGACCCGGGTGCGCAACCGCTACCGGGACTGGATGGATGCAATCCGCATGCACCTCGCCGATCTCGACGCCACGGCGAAAGCCGGCGATGCATTGCGCGCGGCGGTGCAGCGCGACTGGATGCTCACCGGCGACAACCTGGTTGCCTGGCGGAACGCCTGGCTGCCGGACGCCTGACGCGAAACGATCGACGCCCCCCGCTTGAAGGGGCGTCGAGCTTCGAAGCCCGGATGGCGTGCAACGGAATCCGGGAGTGACGGAACGGCGGCGCTCCGGCTGATTCGGGACAGCCATATGGCTCATGTTGCGGGCCGGCTACTCTCCGCTCGGATCGCATTGCTGCAAGCGCAGTTACGCGTTCATCGGGCCTGCCTGTTTTGCCTGCGCGATTGATCTCGCCCCGTAGCCCGGATGAAGTGCAATGGAATCCCGGAACGATGCGAGCGCACGCGTCTTGGCCGCCACTGCGTTTTTCATCCGCGCGCAGTCCGCTTGTCTCGCCCTTCGCGCGAAGGGCGAAGCCAAGCGAACGCGCCCGAAGCGGGAGGGGAATGGGCTTTGCCGCGCGAGCCTTCGCTCAGCGCAGGTAATCGAACAGCGACATGCCCTGGACCTGGGTGTAGGTCTGCTGCGCGGCCTGGAGTGCCACGGTCTGGAGGTTCAACTGGCCGATGGCGCTGGCCATGTCGAGGTCCTGCAGGTTGGAAATCTGGCCCTGGTACTGGACGCCGAGGTCGCCTTCGGAGGTCTTCTGCTGGTCCAGGGTATTGATGCGCGCCCCGACGCTGGCCTGGACGCCGGATACGCCTTGCAGGGCCTGGTCGATGCCTTCGATCTGGCGGTTGACGACGTTGCTGGACTCGGCGCCGGCCGGCATGTTCTCGAAGCTGTCGATCAGGTTGCCGATCGTCGTGAACATGTCCTGGCTCGCGCCCGATTGGACGGTGAGCGTGTCACCCGCAGCAGGCTGGCCGTCAAGCTGGATCTGCATGCCATTGAAGGTGATCGAGGTGCTGCCGTCGTAGCTGCCGCTGCCGACGACGGTGCCGCTCGCGTCCGTGGCCTCCCACTGGTCCGGTGCCGTGAAGGTCACGGTGTAATTGCCGGGCATGTAGGCAGAGGTGTCCACCACGCTGTTGGCGCCGACCACGACCGATCCCGTGTTGCCGGGGTTCGCATTGACCACGAAGCGTCCGTTGCCGGCCGGGATGTCCATGAAGACGTTGCCGCCGGGATCGCCCGTCGCCACCTGCATGCCAGGCGCCGCGGCCACCATGCGCTGGCCGTTGTCGCCCGCATAACTGACGCTGAAACCGGATCCCTGCACGAACGGGGTGGTGTGGGTCGCGTTGCCGGCGAACAAGGCGTCGCCCTGGGCGTCGCTGGAATTGGCGGTCTGCACGAGCTGCGAAAACAACTGGCGCAATTCGGTGGCGACCGCCCCGCGGTCGCTGCTGGTCTCGGTGCCGTTGGTGCCCTGGAGCGCGAGCGTGCGTACGCGTTGCAGGATCGAGGTCACCTGGTCGAGCGCGGATGTTTCCAGCCCGAGCCGTGTGTTGGCGCTGTCGATGTTCCGCTGGTACTGCTGGTTGGCCGCCTGCACATGCTGCAGGTTCAGCACCTGGGCCGCCGCAACGGGATCGTCGGAAGGATTCAGGATGCGCTTGCCGCTGGAGATGTGCGCCTGGGTCACGGCCAGCGCCGACTGACGATCGAGAATGTCGTTGATGGCGCTTTGTTGCATCCAGCTCGTCGAGATACGCATGGCGTCAACCCCTTACCGCGCCGATCAAAGTGTCGAAGATGGTGTTGGCCGTGGAGATCACCTGCGCCGCGGCCTGGTAGGACTGCTGATACTTGATGAGGTTGCCGGCCTCTTCGTCGAGGTTGACGCCCGCCACCGACTGCTGCGCTTGCTGGGCCTGCTGGTACAGGCTGGTCTGCGAATCCAGGTTGACCTGGGCCTGCGCGCCGGTGGTGCCGGTGTCCGCGATCAGGCTTGCGTAGGCGACGCCGGCTGAAACGGTGCCGCCCGAAAGCACGCCGACGTCGGCGGTGTTGCCCAGCGCCAAAGCGTTGCTGTTGTCGCCCACGCCGTCGCTGTTGGGTTGGATCGAGAATTGATCGCCGGTCGCAGGCGTGCCGTTCAACGAAAGGCTCCAGCCGTTGACCTCGATCGGCGCGCCCGCGGAGTACGGATAGCTGCCGGTGCCGTTGATCGAATACGTGGTGGCGCTGGTGAATTCGATGCTCACCGGTTGCAGCACGTCGGCGTTGCCGGCGTCGGTGATCTTCATCGCGCCGGCGGTGGCCTGGTTGCCATCCGCGCCGGTGATCTTGAACGGCGCCGCCAACGCGAGCTGGTTGGGATCGGTCACCGCGAGCTGGATGCCGCCGGCGGCGGCGCGCGTGGGTTGGACCTTGAAGGTGTCGCCGGCGGACGCGCTGCCCGCGACCACCAGCTGCAGCCCGTCGAAACTGAGCGGATCGGCGGCGGTGCCGCTTCCGGTGACCGGGACGGGGTTGCCGCCGCTGGTCGCGACCGTCCAGTTGCTGCCGTCGAATTTAAGGGTGTAATCACTGGCCTGCAGGGCACCCACGTCCGCGATGCTGGCGGTGAGGGTGGCGTTGCCGGCATTGCCCTCCGCCGGAAACGCTTGCGGCGCCGGCAGCGAGAACAGGTCGCCGCCGAGCTGGCCGTCGAGGTCCATGCCCTGCTGGTGCTGGGCATTCACCGCGCTGGCGAAGGCGATCGCCACGCGCCCCAACTGGTTGCGTGCGGGTTCGAGCACGCTGCTGCGATAGTCGAGCAAGCCGCCCAGGTTGCCGCCCTGCAACTGGCCATCGAGGGTGGCGCCGGTCTGCGACACCACGTTCACCCGGGTGGGGTCGTAGGGATCGGGCGCGGCTTTCAGGGCGAGCGCGGTCGAGCCGCTGACCAGGGTCTGGCCATT
>DASSNH010000195.1:0-2993 GCA_035701405.1 Rhodanobacteraceae bacterium | reverse complement strand
AGCTGCGCATCCGGAGCTTGCCACGTCCGATTCTCCGTCCCGGCGCGTCGGGGCGCGGCCCGCGTCGGGATTTGCGGAAGTTCGCCACGCGATTCCGATGCTGTCGCTCGCCAACGCGTTCACGGATTCGGACCCGCCTGAAGGCGTGGACGCCAATCACGAAGTGCGCGATTTCGTGCGGCGGGTCGAGCAGGGACTCGGCACGGTTGATCCAGTGTTCTCGGTGGAGCCGAAACTCGACGGTCTTGCGATCAGCCTGATCTATCGCGACGGCCTGTTCGTGCAGGGCGCGACCCGCGGCGATGGCACTACGGGCGAAGACGTCACCGCCAACCTGCACACCGTCAAGGCCATCCCGCTGAAATTGCGTGGCCGCGGTTGGCCGGCGTTGCTGGAAGTGCGCGGCGAAGTCTTCATGCCCAAGGCCGGCTTCGATGCCTACAACGCACGCATGTTGCGCGAAGGCGGCAAACCGCTGGCGAATCCGCGCAATGGTGCGGCGGGTTCGCTGCGTCAGCTCGACCCCCACGTGACGGCGGGACGGCCCTTGGCGTTCTACGCCTACGGCGTGTATTTGCCGGACGATCCTGATGCGGTGATCGCCGACCGCCACAGCGCTGCAATGGCGAAGCTGCGCGAATGGGGATTTCCGATCAGTCCGCAGAACGAACTGGCGCACGGCGCCGAAGGTTGCCTCGCGTACTTCCGCAAGATCGGCGCGGCGCGCGCTACCTTGCCTTATGGCATCGACGGGGTGGTTTACAAGGTCGACCGCTACGATCAGCAACGCGAGCTGGGATTCGTTTCGCGGGCGCCGCGCTGGGCGCTCGCGCACAAGTTTCCGGCCGAGGAACAGTCGACGATCGTCGAAGCGATCGACATCCAGATCGGCCGCACCGGCGCCGCGACCCCGGTCGCGCGCCTGAAGCCCGTGCAGGTCGCCGGGGTCACCGTCACCAACGCCACCTTGCACAATGCCGACCAGGTCGCGCGCCTCGGCGTGCGCGTCGGCGACAGCGTGATCGTGCGCCGCGCGGGAGACGTGATCCCCGAAGTCGTGCGGGTGATCCTCGAACGCCGGCCCGCACACACGCGGCCGTGGAAGATGCCCGCGCATTGCCCGATCTGTGGTTCCGCTATCGAACGCGAGGACGGCGAGGCCGCCGCACGCTGCACCGGTGGGTTGGTGTGCGCGGCGCAGCGCCGCGAGGCCATCCGGCACTTCGCGTCACGCCGCGCGATGGACATCGACGGCTTGGGCGAGCGCTATATCGAAGACCTGATCGCGTTCGGTTACGTGCACTCCATCGCGGACCTGTACAAGCTCACGTTGGACGATTTCGTCGCGATGAAGCGTCGTGCCGAGGAACGCGACGGGCTGGTGCCGGAAACGGTGAAGGCCGGCAAGATCGCCACCCGCTGGGCCGAAAACCTGATCGCCGCAATCGCCGCGAGCAAGGACACCACGCTTGAGCGTTTCCTGTTCGCGCTCGGCATCCCGGACGTCGGCGAGGCGACGGCAAAAACGCTCGCGCGCCATTTCGGTTCCCTTGATGCCCTGATGCAGGCGGGCGAGGGCGCGTTGACCGAAGTGCCCGACGTCGGCCCGATCATGGCCGCGCACATCACGGCATTCTTCGCCGAACCGCGCAATCGCGATGCCATCGGCGCCTTGCGCGCAGCCGGCGTCCATTGGCCGGAGTCCACGCCGCAGCGCGGTGTCGCCGGGCCGCTCGCCGGCCAGACCGTGGTCTTGACGGGTAGTCTTTCCGCGCTGACCCGCGACGAAGCGAAAGACAAACTGGAGGCCTTGGGCGCCAAGGTTGCCGGCTCGGTTTCGAAGAAGACTGCATTCGTCGTGGCCGGCGAGGCCGCCGGTTCCAAACTCGACAAGGCGCAGGCGCTCGGCGTTGAAATCTGGGACGAGGCGCGGTTGCTGGCGTTCCTGGACGAACATGCAGCCTGAGGGTGCCAAATTGCGCGCTGCACTGGCGCTGCGTGCGCAGTTCAACGCGGCGATGCGCGAGTTCTTCGCGAGCCGTGGCGTCATGGAAGTCGAGACGCCCATCCTGTCCGCGGCCGGCAATACCGAGCCGAACATCGACAGTTTCAGCACCGGGTTCAGCGGCCCGATTGCAGCCGGCGCGCGCACGCGTTACCTGCGGACGTCGCCCGAATTTCCGTTGAAGCGACTGCTGGCAGCGGGCATCGGCGACTGCTACGAATTGGGCCGCGTGTTCCGCAACGGCGAGGCGGGTGCATCGCACAACCCGGAATTCACGATGCTCGAGTGGTATCGCGTCGGATTCGATCATCGCCGGCTCGCGCTGGAATGCGCGCAGCTGGTACGCGCGGCGCTGGCATTGACCGAGCGCGATGCAACGGTCCACGCCACCAGCTATCGCGACTGGTTCCAGTCCGGCCTCGGGATCGATCCGTTTGCGGCCGACGAATCATCGTTGCGCGAGCCCCTGCGCGAGTTTTCCATAAACCCCGATGGCCTGACCCGCGACGACTGGCTGGATTTGCTGGTGACGCACTGCTTGCAGCCTGCGTTGCCACACGACGGCATCACGATCGTTTACGACTTCCCGGCGACGCAGTGTTCGTTGGCGCGCATCCGGCATGCCAATCCGCCCGTGGCCGAGCGCTTTGAGCTGTACCTCGGCCGGCATGAGCTCGCCAACGGCTACCACGAATTGAACAACGCAGCGGAGCAGCGCGCGCGCTTCGCCAGCGACAACTTGCGCCGCCGCGCGCGTGGTCAACCCGAACCGCCGATCGACGAACATCTGCTGGCGATACTGGATGCCTTGCCCGACTGCGCCGGTGTCGCACTGGGCGTTGATCGCTTGCTGATGCATCTGGCCGCTACCGACGATATCCGCGACGTCATCGCGTTTCCGTTCGCGCAGGCGTAAGAGGCGATCAGAACTCGAGGTTCTGCGCGGCGCACAGATAGTCGACCAGCGGCGCGAGGCGCTTGAAATGAT
>DASSNH010000194.1:0-8561 GCA_035701405.1 Rhodanobacteraceae bacterium | reverse complement strand
CGCGTGTTCGAGAACCTGAAGGCCGTGCTGGGCGCGGCGAATGCGACATTCGACGACGTGGTTCGCGTTGCCATCTACATGACCGACCTCGGCAATTTTTCCGCGGTCAACGAGGTCATGAAGCGCTACTTCAACGAACCGTACCCGGCTCGCTCGACCATCGGCGTGGCCGCACTGCCACGCGGGGCGGCGGTCGAGGTCGACGTGATCGCGGTCACCGGCGCCTCCGCATAGCGGGAATTCGCCCGCTAATCTTGCGCGGGTGACATCCCCCGCCGACACGCGCATCGAACGCTCGCCCGATCCCGGACTCGCGCCGGCGACGCTGCTGCCCGGCGTCGGCCCGGCGCTCGCCCAAACGCTGCGCAAGCTCGGGATCGAGCGGGTGCAGGATCTCTGGTTCCACCTGCCGCTGCGCTACGAGGATCGCACCCGCATCACCGCGATCCGGGACCTCGTGGCCGGTGAATCCGCCCAGGTGGAAGGCGTGGTCGAAGCGGTCGAATCCGGCTTCCGTTACCGGCCGCAACTGCGCGTCGCGATCGGCGATGCCTCGCGCGACACCCTGGTGCTCAGGTTCTTCCATTTCCGGCGCCAGCAGGCGCAACAGTTCAGCCCGGGCACGCGGCTGCGTTGCTACGGCGCAATCCGCCACGGCCAGCACGGACTCGAAATGGTGCACCCGCAATACCGGGTGCTGCGCGGCGAGGCGGCGGTCGAAACGAACCTGACGCCGGTATACCCGGTGACGGAGGGGCTCGGCCAGCAACGCCTGCGCGGGGTGATCGACAAGGCCCTGGCGCGCCTGCCCGACGCGGCGGTGCTCGAGCTGGTGCCTGCCGGCATGCTCGCGTCGCTCGGAATGATGCCCCTGCGCGACGCGCTCCTGGGCGTGCACCGTCCGCCGCCGGATGCCGACGTTGCGGCGCTGCTCGCCGGCCGGCATCCCGCGCAGCGACGGCTCGCATTCGAGGAATTGCTGGCCCACCACTTGAGCCTGAAGCAGCGGCGCGCCCGCGTGCGCCGGCAGCGCGCCCCCGCGCTGCCGGCGGATCCGGAACTCGAGTCGCGTTTCCTCGAGGCCTTGCCGTTCAGCCTGACGCGCGCGCAGCGACGAGTCGCGGACGAAGTCGGGCGCGACCTCGGCAAGCGCGTGCCGATGCTGCGGTTGGTGCAGGGCGATGTGGGCTCCGGCAAGACGGTCGTCGCGGCGCTGGCCGCGCTGCGCGCGATCGCGGACGGCCGGCAGACGGCCTTGATGGCGCCGACCGAACTGCTCGCAGAGCAACACCTGCGCAGCTTCCGTGAGTGGTTAGAGCCGCTCGGGATCGAGGTGGTGTGGCTGGCCGGCAAGGTGGCCGGCCGTGCGCGCACCAAGGCCCTCGCGCAGATCGCCGCCGGCGCGCCGGTGGTCGTCGGCACCCACGCACTGATGCAGGAGGGCGTGGAATTCCACGGCCTGGCGCTCGCGATCGTGGACGAGCAGCACCGCTTCGGCGTGCAGCAGCGGATGGCCCTGCGCGACAAGGGCGTAGTGGCGCCTCAGGCGCCACAAGCGCGAGGCATCGATGCCGGGCGCAAGCACACCAGGGAAGGTTTCTTGCCAGGTTACGCGCCGCACCAACTGGTGCTGACCGCGACGCCGATCCCGCGCACGCTGGCCATGAGCGCCTACGCCGACCTCGACGTCTCCGTGTTGGACGAGTTGCCGCCGGGGCGCACCCCGGTGCGGACGGTCGCGATCGCCAATACCCGCCGCGAGGAGGTCATCGAACGGATCCATGCGGCGTGCGCGGCCGGTCGCCAGGTCTACTGGGTGTGCACGTTGATCGAAGACGGCGAGCAACTGCAGGCGCAGGCGGCCGAGGTCGCGCACGCGCAGCTTTCCGCGGCGCTTCCGCAAGTCGAAGTCGGTTTGGTGCACGGGCGCTTGAAGGCCAGGGAAAAACAGGCGGCGATGGATGCCTTCAAGGACGGCCGCTGCGCGGTGCTGGTCGCGACCACCGTGGTCGAAGTCGGCGTGGACGTCCCCAATGCCAGCCTCATGGTGATCGAGAATGCCGAGCGCCTCGGCCTCGCCCAGTTGCACCAGTTGCGCGGTCGGGTGGGGCGCGGCGACGTCGCATCGAGCTGCGTGCTGCTGTACCAGCCGCCGCTTTCGGCGCTGGCGCGGCAGCGGCTCGAAACGCTGCGCGAAACCAGCGACGGCTTCGTGATCGCGGAAACCGACCTGCGGCTGCGGGGGCCCGGCGAACTGCTCGGCACCCGCCAGACCGGGGACATGGCGTTCCGGATCGCCGACATCGTGCGCGACGCCCCGCTCATGCCAGAGGTGCAGCGGGTCGGCGCCGCGATGTTGCGCTCGCACCCGGCGCTGGCGCGGCGCCTCGCGGATCGCTGGATCGGCGGGGCTGCGCGGTTCGCCGGCGCCTGAGGCCGGACTTGCCCGGCGGATCGCGGGCACGTTACAATTCCGCCCTTGCCTCAAGCCTGCGACAGCAGACGGACACCCCCATGAAAGCCGACACCCACCCGAACTACCAGCCGGTGGTCTTCCAGGACGCCGCGTCCGATTTCGCGTTCCTGACGCGCTCGACCATGACCAGCAGCGAAACCATCCAGTGGGAGGATGGCCAGGAGTATCCGCTGGTCAAGATCGACATTTCCTCGGCTTCGCACCCGTTCTACACCGGCAAGCAGAAGGTGATGGACACCGGCGGTCGCATCGACAAGTTCAAGCGGCGCTACACCGCGGGAAAGTGAGTTCAGAGCCTGCCCCGGACTTGATCCGGGGATGAACTCATCCCGTGCAGGGCGAGCTGCTGCGTTTGCGGGATGCGACTAACGCATCTCGCGCAGTGGCGAGCGCCGTAGGCAGGATGCCCAAGGCCGGCCATTGGTCCGAAGCAGGATGCCGAGGCTGATGGTGGATGGCCGATGGCACGGGATCCAGCTTCATCCTGCGCAGAATTTCCGACGCCTTCCGCGCCAGTGCGCGGAGGGCGTTTTTGCGTGCCCCTGATCCGCGAGTTTGCGACGCCAGTCCGGTGCCGCACCTGCGTGCGGACGCCCGCCGTGCGATAATTGCAGGGTTCCATGCCGCGATCGCGGCAGCGTCGCGACGTACCCAAGGAGTATCCAGTGCCCAACCAGAATGTCACCCTGACCGCCGCCGACCATTCCGTGTCCCTGCCACTGGTGGAGGGCAGCCAGGGGCCGAGCTGCGTCGACATTTCATCGCTCTACCGGGAGACCGGCCACTTCACGTTCGATCCGGGGTTTGCCGCGACCGCCTCCTGCAAGAGCGCGATCACATTCATCGACGGCGAGAAGGGCGTGCTGCTGTACCGCGGCTACCCGATCGAGCAGCTCGCCGAGCGCTCCAGCTTCCTCGAAGTCGCGTACCTGCTGCTGGAAGGCGAGTTGCCGACCAAGGCTGAGATGACCAAGTTCGAGCACTCGGTCACGCACCACACGATGATGCACGAGTCGCTCAAGAACTTCCTGCACGGCTTCCACTACGACGCCCATCCGATGGCAATGTTGTGCGCCGCGATCGCGTCGCTGTCGGCGTTCTACCACGACACCCTCGACATCCAGGATCCGGACCAGCGCCGCCTGGCGGCGGTCCGCCTGCTGGCGAAGATGCCGACGATCGCCGCGGCATCGTATCGCTATTCGATCGGTTGGCCGATCCGCTATCCGCGCAACAGCCTGAGGTACGTCGACCGCTTCCTGCACATGATGTTCGAGGTGCCGAGCGAGCCGCTGGAACTCAATCCCGTCGTCGCCGAAGCGCTGGACCTGTTGTTCATCCTGCACGCGGACCACGAGCAGAACGCCTCGACCTCGACGGTGCGGTTGGTCGGCTCGACCGGCGCCAATCCGTACGCGTCCGTGGCGGCGGGCATCGCCGCGCTGTGGGGGCCGGCGCACGGCGGCGCCAACGAGGCCGTGCTGAAGATGCTCACCGAAATCGGCGACGAGAAGAACGTCGGCAAGGCGATCGACCGCGCGAAGGACAAGGAGTCCGGTTTCCGCCTGATGGGCTTCGGCCACCGCGTCTACAAGAACTTCGACCCCCGCGCCAGGATCATCCGCGCGAAGTGCCACGAAGTGCTCGACAAGCTCGGCGTCCACGACCCGCTGCTGGATGTCGCGATGAAGCTGGAAGAAGCCGCGCTCAAGGATGATTACTTCATCGAGCACAAACTGTACCCGAACGTGGATTTCTACTCGGGCATCATCTACAAGGCGCTCCGGATCCCGACCGAAATGTTCACGGTGATGTTCGCGATCGCCCGCACCGCCGGCTGGATCGCGCACTGGATCGAGCAGCACGAGATGCCCGGCGGCCGGATCGGCCGTCCGCGCCAGGTCTACGTCGGTGCCACGCCGCGCGAGTACGTGGCGGTCGAAAAACGATAGAGGTTTCTTCCCCCTTCGCATGCGAAGGGGGAGCGAGGGGGATGGCTTTTTTTAGGGGAAGACGCTCGCGTCTTCGCGGCATCCCCCCGCGCCTTTGGTGCGACCCCTTCCATGGAAGGGGGTGACAGCATTTACGCTCGTCCCGGGTCCCGGATCAACCGACGCCCGCCAACATCATCTCCACCGCGGCCAGCGAAGCCCGCTGCAGCGGGCGCTCGTCGATGCGGTCCAGCGGCGCCTGGCGCAAGGCATCGCGCGGGAAGATCGTGACATCGACCGGGACCCCGTCGGCTTCGAACAGCAGGACCGGGAATTCGCCGCTGCGGGTCCGGTCGAGGCGCACGGTGCGATCGCGGGTCTCGAAGGCGATGCGGTGGTCGTGGAGGAACCGTGCGACGGCCTCCGGCGTGTCGTCGAACACGTGCAGGCTGACCGGCGAATGGACGTCGGAAGTGCCCTCCAGCACCGAGCCCACCAGGCGTGGCTCGAAACGCGACAGGAACTTCATGGCGTCCCGGGCGGTTTCCAGCCGGAACTGCTGGGCGCGCGCTTGCTCGTCGCCACGAAACAGGCGCTGGTGCTCGCGCAGCGCATCCTCGATCTCGCGGTTGCGGGGCAGGAAGCCCTCGTCGCGCACGCCGATCCGCTGCGCGGCCTTGCGTTTGGCCATCCGGTAATCACGGATGCCCTGCTCGCTGATCAGGCGCGCGGCCTCGATCGCGACACGGCGCCGCAACTGGTGGGCACGACCCTCCGCGTGGATCCGGTGGAACTCGGCGGTCTTTTGCATCGTGAATCGCCCCCTGTTGCCGCGTTGGACCCAGTGTCGCAAAAAGCGGGGGAGAAAAGCAAAAGCGGGAACGGGAAGCCGGAACGGGGAACAGGTGCCGAGCTCCGGAGTCCGTAAAGTTTTATCCGGAGCAGCTGTTGTGAAAAGTCGGGCCATGGAAGGCCGTTCCGGACTCCATTGCTCGAGCCGCTTGTGCTCGCTGACCGTTCCGCCGCAGCCGCGATCAGGCATGATCGCTAAAAGATGTCGTACGCCGGCGCCTTGTTCTGCTGCGCCTTGGCCTCGGCGCGCAGCCGGTCGAGGTTTTCGACGCGGAAGATTTCGCTCATGGTGTTGGTGTCGCCGGGCGGCGCGGGCAGCCCGGTGCTGCGATCGATGGTCGCGGTGACGATGCCGGGCGGCATGGCCAGGGCGCTTTCCGGCTTGCCTTCGAGCGCAGGTCCCATGAAGGCCATCCAGATCGGCAGCGCGGTCTTGGCGCCGAATTCGCCCCGGCCGAGTGATCGGTAGTCGTCGAAGCCGACCCATACGGTTGCGACCATGTCGCCGTTGAATCCGCAGAACCAGCCGTCGTGGTGGTCGTTGGTGGAACCGGTCTTGCCGGCGAGGTCGCTGCGTCCGAGCTGCTTTACCGCGTAGCCGGTCCCGTGGTCGATCACGCTGTGAAGCAGCGAGACGGTCAGGAAGTCGTTGCGCGGATCGATCACCCGGGGCGCGAGCAGCGGTCCGTTCGATTCGCCCGTGGCGAGCGCGTTGGCAGTGTCCCCGAGCGCACCAGGATCGCCCGCGGCGGAAGCGGGCTGTGCAGGCGCGGCGGTGGTCTTGCCTTCGTCCAGCAGCCGCGCCTCGCAGTTCCGGCAGGCGCGGACGGGATCGGCCTTGTAGATGGCCTTGCCGTCGCGGTTGTCGATCTCGGCGATGTAGTAGGGGTTGACCAGGAAGCCGCCGTTGGCGAACACCGCGTAGGCGCGCGCCATCGCCATCGGGGAAACCGATGCGGTGCCGAGCGCCATCGAAAGGTTCGGGGGTATCGCGTCGAGCGGGAATCCGAAGCGCGAGGCGTACTCGCGCACGTAGCGGACGCCGACTGCATCGAGCAGCCGGATCGCCACGAGGTTCACCGATTGCGCCAGTGCTTCCCGCAGCCGCATCGGGCCGCGGAACTTGCCGTCGTCGTTCTGCGGCGTCCACAGCCCGCCGGGCTTGGAGGGATCCGGCAGCGCGATCGGAGCGTCATTGATGATCGAGGCGGCCGTATAGCCGCGGCTGAACGCGGCAGAATAGATGAAGGGCTTGAAGCTGGAGCCGGGCTGGCGCTGGGTCTGGGTTGCGCGGTTGAACTTGCTGGTGCGGAAGTTGAAGCCGCCGACCAGCGCCTGCACGGCACCGTCGTCGGGCGAGAGCACGACCATCGCGGCCTGCGCAGCCGGAACCTGTTCGAGGGCCCAGCGGGATTTGTCGGCAGCCGCTTCCTCCGGGGCCTTGCCGCTCTTGCCCTTGGTCGTGTCGTCCCGGTTCGTGTTGCCCTTGTCCGCCTCGGCCTTCGGGTCGGCAGGTTCGGCGGGGGCCGCGGCGGCGAGCACATCGTTCTCGCCATGGATGCTCCGCACCCTGATGATGTCGCCGGGCGCGAGGATTGATGCCGCGCCCTTGCCGCCGGTCTTCGCCTTGCGCGCGTAGCCGAGTGCCCATTTCATGTCGTCAGTGGGCAAGGTGACGGTGCCGGTGCCCTGCACGTAGACGGTCGCGGCCTCGGCGTCGCTGGCGGTGACGATCGCGGGCAGCAGGTCGCTGAGGTCGCCGTAGCCGGACACCGCCTCGGCGAGCGTCGTGGGCGTCGCCGGTTGCGGCAGGTCGACGTGCGCTTCCGGGCCGCGGTAGCCGTGCCGATGGTCGTACTCCTCGAGGCGGCTGCGCAGGGCGTGGTTGGCGAGCGCCTGGAGCCGGCTGTCGAGGGTCGTGTGGATCACGTAGCCGTCCGTGAGCGCCTGGTTGCCGAGCTTCTGCATCGCCTGTTGGCGAACCATTTCGGCGAGGTAGGGCGCATCGACTTCGACGGGCGGCTCGTGCGGCGAGGCGTCGTCCGGTGCCGCGACGGCTTCCTCGTATTGCGCGCGCTGGATGAACCCGTGCGAGAGCATCTGGCCGAGCACCCAGTTGCGGCGCGCGATCAGCCGTTCCTTGTGGTCGAGCGGATTGACCACCGAGGGCAACTGGAAGGTCGAGGCGATCGCCGCGCATTGGGCGAGGGTCAACTGGTCGATCTTCTTGCCGTAGTAATACTGCGCGGCCGCGGCGACGCCGTAGGACCTGTGTCCCAGGAACATCTTGTTGAGGTAGAGCTGCAGGATCTGGTCCTTGCTCAGCTCGTTCTCGATGCGGAACGAGGTGAGGATTTCGGTGATCTTGCGGGTGTAGGTCTTCTGCGGGCTCAGGAAGAAATTGCGGGCGACCTGCTGGGTGATGGTCGAGCCGCCCTGGACTTTTTCGCCCCGGTGCAACGCGACCTCGACGGCGGCGCGGAAAGTGGAGGTGAAGTCGATGCCGGAGTGGTGGTAGAAGTCCGCGTCCTCGGCGGCCAGCACCGCGTTCCGGAGCTTGTCGGGGACGTTCCTGATGTCGACCGGCATGCGCCGCGTCTCCCCGAATTCGGCGATCAGCTTGCCATCCGCGGAGAGCACCCGCAGCGGCACCTGCATCTGCACGTCCTTGAGCGAGGCGACCGACGGAACCCTCGGCTCGATCAGCCAGTAGGCGATGCCGCCTGCGGCGAGGCCCAGCACCACCAGGCACGCAATGCCGATCAGTGCGATCAGCGCCAGTCGTTTCAGGATTCTCATGCGCTTTCCGGTTGCGGCGTGGCCGGCCGCGTTGCGCGGTATACGGCCGATGTTGCTTGGAATGTCGGCACGAGGTTCGCTGCCCGTGCGGAGCGGACACGAAAGTATAGAGGCTCATGCCACGCCGGGGTTCCATGCGGGTCACATGGCGGCATGCGCGACCTGCGGTGGTGCAAGGCCCCTTCGACCGGAGTCGATCGCCCACCGGAAGGGTCGTTTTCGAGGGGTCCGTCGCAACGCCCGCACCGCCCTGAAAACGAGCTGACGGATTTGTGACGCATGCACGGCCAAAAGTGACGTTGGAGTGCATCATCTAAGGCCGAAAGCTGCGGAACTTCATGGGCTTGTATGCACTTTGCAAGGTTATTGATATTTCGTTAACTTTCGTATCTAATGCAGGCGCGCAGGGTTTCAGCGCATGCGGGGATGGGGAAGGGGAACTCCAGTGGGAATACTGACAACCAGTGCTGCGCCCCTGATCGGCGTCGACATCAGTTCGACCG
>DASSNH010000193.1:0-5360 GCA_035701405.1 Rhodanobacteraceae bacterium | reverse complement strand
GCACACCTGGACGATCAGCTACCGCACCAACCGCCAGGTCGGGTTTTTCCCCGAGCACGACGAACTTTTCTGGAACGTCAACGGCACCGGCTGGATCTTTCCGGTGGACCGCGTGGGCGCGAGCGTGCACCTGCCACGCGCGGTGCCGGCGGCGAAACTCGAGGCCTACGGCTACACCGGCAGCCAGGATTCGCGCGAGCAGGCGCTGGCGGCGAGCGTCCATGACGGCGGCGCGGACTACATCACCACGCACCCGCTCGGGTCCAACGAGGGTCTCAGCATCGTGCTCGAGTTCCCGAAGGGCGTGGTCACCGCGCCTTCGACCGCGCAGCGGTGGCGCTGGTGGCTCGCAGACAACTTCAACATCCTGCTGGCCGTGATCGCGCTGGTCGGCTTGTGGATCTATTACGTGCAGGTCTGGCGGCGCAAGGGCCGGGATCCCGCGGCGGGGCCGTTGGTCGCCGAATACGAACCGCCGGATGGCGACTCCGCCGCCGCGCTCCGTTACGTCCAGCGCATGGGCTACGACGACACCTGTTTCACCGCAGGCATCCTGGGCGTTGCCGCCAAAGGCGGGCTCGACATCCGCGAGGACCAGGACAAGACCTACATTGCCACCCGGCGCGATGGCGGCAAGGCCGTCTTGTCCGCCGACGAGGAGGCACTCCGGGACGCGCTGTTCGCCGCCGGCGCCGAGATCGAGTTCAAGCAGAGCGAGCACAGCCGCGTACAGGCCGCGCGCAGCGCCCACCAGAAAGCGCTGAAGGCGGCGTTCTACAGCAAGTATTTCCTCACCAACAGCCTGTGGCTGCTGCCGGGTATCGCAATCACCGTCTTGAGCGCATGGCTGGCGAGCCTCGGCGGCGCCGAAGGGACCGGCTTCCTGCTCGCGTGGATCGGCTTCTGGACGGTGGGCGTGGTCCTGCTGTTCAACAGGGCGGCGCATGGCGGTCGCGGCGCGGTCGGCGGCTGGATCATGTTCGTCTTCTTTGCGGCGGCCGAGCTCATCGCGATCGTGGCGCTGGGGACACAGGCCGGGTATGCGCTGATTCCGCTGTGCATCGCCCTGGTCGTGACGAATCTGTTGTTCTACCAGTGGCTGAAGGCGCCCACCCAATTGGGCGCGACATTGCTCGACCGCATCCGCGGTTTCCGCTGGTATCTCGGTGTCGCCGAGAAACAGGAACTCGACGCCCGCTACAAGCCCGAATCGCGACCGGACCTGTTCGCCGCCTACCTTCCGTATGCCCTCGCGCTGGGCGTCGGCAACGCCTGGGCCGAACGCTTTTCCAGTGCGCTGACGCCTGCGCAGATGGAGCAGGCGCGACCTTCGTGGTATTCGGGCACGGGCGCCGGCGGCTTCACCGGCGCGAGCTTCACGACATTCGCCAGCAGCATGACCTCGGGGTTCGGCAGCGCAATCGCCTCGGCGTCGGTGGCGCCGGGCTCCAGTTCGGGCTCGGGCGGGAGCTCGGGCGGCGGCGGCGGCGGTGGCGGCGGAGGCGGCTGGTGAGAGAGGTGCGGAGCCTGGCCTTTGGACGCGCCAGGCTTTCCGTCACCTGCACCGCCCCGACGATCCGCTCACCACCGTCGGAGTTGCCCCCGTGAGCCAGCAACGGCGGTCTGGCCGTCGCTGGCATCGGGCATCATCGTTTCGGGCATGGCTTTGCCGAATGCTTCCGCAAGGAGCAAAGAACCCGGGGCGGCGTCTTCGTCGACCGATCCGTACTTCTTGCTCCAGACTCGCCACAACCCACGCCAAGCGAGCAGAGGAAAGCGTCGACTGCGTCCGTCAGCTGGTTCGACTGGCCGAGAGTGGTGTCGATGGATCCATGATCCAGGCCGGTTTGGTACTCCACCGCCATGCCATAGGCCGCATCGACGAACTCCTCCGTCTGCCGGCAGGATCCGGGGTGTGCGATGGAGCACACCATCAGCATCGGCGGGGGCGCCGCGGTAATGCGCAAGGTCGGCGAGGCTTCCGCCCAGAGGTCCGGGTTGGCGCCGAAAATGGGGTCATACAGCGAACGCGGGTGCGGGGCTTTCATGATTTGCACCACGTTGAGCGCCGCGCTGTCTAGCTCGATATTTCCGAGCCACCGTTTCGCGCCCTTGTGGATGTCGGCCGCGGTCGTAACCAGGCTTGTCAGGTGCGCGCCCGCGGAATGTCCCATCACCACCACGCGATTCGGATCACCTCCCCATTGTGTCGCGTGCGCCTGCACGTAGATCAATGCGCGCGCCACGTCCTTCGCCTCATCCAGCACGCCTACTTGCGGGGAAAGCCGGTAGTTGACGGAAACGAAGATGATCCCCTTGGGCAGGAAGTGGTTGATCTTGTTCTGCACGACACCGGGGAACGCCTTGTCGCCGCGCCACCAGCCACCGCCATGGACCATGAAGATGATGGGCGCCCCGTGGACCCCCTTCGGGGCGTACACGTCCAGCTTCTGCAATGGATCACTTCCGTAGGCCACGTTGGAAGTCAGGACGGCATTGGTCGGAAGGATGACCACGGCCAGGAGGGGACTCGAAAACAACAATGCGCCGATGAACAACAACGCTGCGAAGGTGCGCGTCTTGCGGGCGTTGCGGGGGAAAGTAGCGTGGGTCATTTCAACTCTTCACTGGAAGGATGGTCGGTCAAGACAACAGGAATGCTGTCGCGAACCGAGTATCCCTGCGGGGGAAGCTGGTGAAAGTGACGGCTGCCTCAATATCACTGCGATCGCTCGATTCACTCGATGCGCCAACAGACATCGGACGTGTCGAACTCGGCGCATCTGCCGTGACGTGGATGAAGTTGTCCGCAGCTCACGGCAGCGCCGGGACGGTTCTGGTAGGCACTGACGACCGCGCAGATCGAGCAGGCACACCCCTGGTGGCATTCCGGGTCGGCGACGCATCGGACGGCGGCGGTGGCTGCTGGTGAACGGTTGATCCCTGTCGGCATGCCATGCCTTTCGTCACGTGCGCCGTCGCGCCAATCCGTTCAACATGGCCGGAATCCCACACGAGGCAGCGACGATGAAGGCGATCTGGCCGGCACTGGCATTGGGCATCATCGTTTCGGGCACGGCATTGGCTAATCCTTCCCCAAAGAACAATGAACCGGCGCCGGCGGCATCGTCCGCGGACCCGTATCTCTGGCTCGAGCCCAGCCACAGCCAACGTGCGATGGAGTGGGTGCACGCGCAGAACGCCATCACCCAAAAAGCGTTCATGGAATCGCCGGAGTTCGACAAGACCCGCGGCAGGATCCTCGAAGTGCTCGACTCGGAGGCGCGCATCCCCTACGTCTACCGGATGGGCGACTACCTGTACAACTTCTGGCAGGACAAGGCCAATCCGCGCGGGATCTGGCGGCGCACCACGCTGGCCGAATACGAGAAGGCCGATCCCAAGTGGGAAACGGTCCTCGACATCGACGCGCTGAACAAGGCCGAAGACAAAAAGTGGGTGTTCAAGGGCGCACGCTGCATGAAGCCCGACTACACCCATTGCCTGGTGTCGCTGTCGCCCGGCGGCGGCGATGCGGTGGAGGTACGCGAGTTCGACCTGCCCTCGAAAACCTTCGTGGACGGCGGCTTCTTCCTGCCGGTCGCGAAAACCGAGGTCGACTGGATCGACGCCGATCACATCTACGTCGGCACCGACTTCGGGCCCGGCTCCATGACCAAGTCGAGCTATCCGCGGATCGTCAAGGAATGGACGCGCGGCACGCCGCTGTCGGCGGCCACCGTCGTGTACGAAGGCAAGCCGACCGATCTCGGCGTCGGCGCCTACCACGACCGCACCAAAGGCTACGAGCGCGACTTCGTTTCGGTGCAGAAGGACTTCTTCCACGGCGACATGTACCTGCGCAGCGGCGGCAAGCTCGCGAAGGTCGACGTGCCGGAAGACGCCAATGCCGACGTGCATCGCCAATGGCTGCTGGTGCAGACCAAATCGCCCTGGACGACCGGCGGCAGGACCTGGCCGGCGGGCGCGCTGATCGCGATGAAGTTCGATGATTTCATGGCCGGCAAGCGCGATTTCGCCGCGCTGTTCACGCCCGATGCGCACACCGCGCTCGCGGGCTACTCGTGGACGCAGAACCACATCATCCTGGACGTGCTGGACGACGTGAAAAGCCGTCTCGACGTGCTGACGCCGCCGGCCTCCGGCAACGGCGAATGGCAACACCAGGCGCTTCCGGGCGCGCCGAAGTTCAGCACCATCGCGGTCGTCGATACGGATCCCGACCATTCCGACGAATACTGGCTCACGGTCACCGGGTTCCTCGATCCGCCGTCGCTCGAACGCGGGGTGCTGGGCAGCGAACCCGCGAAGAAGATCAAGCAGGAACCGGCGTTCTTCGACGCTTCGAAATTCGAGGTGAGCCAGCACTTCGTGACCTCGAAGGACGGCACCCGCGTGCCGTATTTCCAGATCGCTCCGAAGGACATGAAGCTCGACGGCAGCAACCGCACGCTGGAATACGGCTACGGCGGCTTCGAGGTGTCGCTGCTGCCGCACTACTCCGGCTCGATCGGCCGCGCGTGGCTCGAACGCGGCGGGGTGTACGTGGTCGCCAACATCCGTGGCGGCGGCGAATACGGCCCATCGTGGCACAAGGCTGCGCTCAAGGCCAACCGTCCGAAGGCGTACCAGGACTTCGCCGCGGTCGCGGAAGACCTGATCAAGCGCGGCGTCACCTCGCCGCAGCACCTCGGTGCCGAAGGCGGCAGCAACGGCGGCCTGCTGATGGGCAACATGCTGACCGAATATCCGCAGCTCTACGGTGCGATCGCGTGCGAAGTGCCGCTGCTCGACATGAAGCGCTACACGCACCTGTCGGCGGGCGCATCGTGGATGGCCGAATACGGCGATCCCGACGATCCCGAGCAATGGGCGTTCATCAAGGCCTTCTCGCCGTACCAGAACGTCGAGCCAAACATGCACTATCCGGACGTGCTGTTCTACACCACGACCAGCGACGACCGCGTCGGCCCGGCGCAGGCGCGCAAGATGGCCGCGAAGATGGAAGCCATGGGCTACGAGAACGTCTGGTTCTACGAAAACACGGAAGGCGGCCACGGTGCCGGCGCGGACAACCAGCAGTCGGCGACCATGCACGCGCTGGCCTACGACTTCCTGTGGGATAAATTGCAGTAAGGAAAACCGGGGGAAAACCGGGGTCGCCGCCGGTTTTCCTGTGCCCGTCGTAAAATCCCGGGTTTCGCAAGGACACTCCCATGGGCCTGGATCTCGTCCCCGCCGGCCGCGACGTGCCGGACGACATCAACGTCGTCATCGAAATCCCCAAGGACGCCGAACCCGTCAAGTACGAGGTGGACAAGGCCTCCGGCGCGATCTTC
>DASSNH010000192.1:0-10169 GCA_035701405.1 Rhodanobacteraceae bacterium | reverse complement strand
CGGAGGCAGGATGCCGGAGCGAACAGCGGCAAAGCCGCTGGCCCGAAGGGTGAGGCGCAGGATGCGCCGAGTCACCGGAGGGTTCGCTCACACATCTCTCTCCGCCAGATACGCAAAACGCCCCGTTCGGGGCGTTTTGCGTATCCGGCGGAGAGAGAGGGATTCGAACCCTCGATCAGGCTTTTGACCCGATACTCCCTTAGCAGGGGAGCCCCTTCGGCCTCTCGGGCATCTCTCCGGATTTTTGACTGCAAAGCAGAAGTGTAACAACGGAGGTCGAGGCACGCTGACCGCCCGTTCGGGATAAGTTTGCATCATCCCTGATGCTCACCCCTCGTTGCGCTCGGGGCCGGCCTTTGGGCCGTCTAAAATCGCTCTCGGCGATTTTGTCGAACCCTCGATCAGGCTTTTGACCCGATATCCCCTTGGCAGGGGAGCCCCTTCGGCCTCTCGGGCATCTCTCCGGGTGTCTTCCAGGCAAACTTCACGCGCGGCAAATGGCGGCGACACGATACCTGTCGGCCGCGGCAAACCGGTGGTCGAGAATAAACGCGAATCGTTCTTCGGTAAAGTCGAAGAACCCCCGGATCAACCCTGAGTACCGCTTCGCTCGTCGGACTCATCGGCACCAGCCAGTGCGCCGGCACCATGCTCCTGTCGGATGCGCTGGTAGATTTCCTCACGGTGAACGGCGACATCCTTGGGTGCGGTAATACCGATGCGCACCTGGTTACCCTTGACCCCCAACACCGTGACGGTGACCTGGTCGCCGATCATCAAGGTCTCGCCGACACGGCGAGTCAAAATCAACATGACTGAACTCCATGTATTCGAGTCCTTTGGACCCGAAACCGCATAGCGCGTTCCCCTCCGGGTTGCACGTACGGCGTGACTGGGCGATCGCGAACGGACACAGGCCGCGTTTCGACGTTCAGGTTCCTCCATCACCCGCACTAGACCGGTGCAGGGGCGATCGTTGCTCCGCGAGCATATAGGAACGAGTGTTATTCGCGCAACGAAACCACCATGACTTCCGGCAGGGTCGACTCAGCCCGCGCGCCCCAGCCAGTCCCCCAATCCGTCCAGCGCGCGATCGAGCGCCGGCGAGTCGACGCCCCCGCCCTGCGCCATGTCCGGACGACCACCGCCCTTGCCGCCGATCTGGCTGGCAACATGCGCCACGACCTCGCCGGCCTTGATCCGGCCGAGCGCCGCGCCGTGCACGCCACCCACCAGCGCCGCCTTGCCGTCGTGCCCGGATGCGAGCAGCACCACGCAATCGCCGAGCTTCTGCTTCAAGCCATCGACCGCTTCGCGCAAGCCCTTGGCATCCATGCCGTCGACTCGCGCGGCGACCAGCTTGATGCCGTCGAGGTCCCGCGCTTGCGCGACCAGATCGCCGGTGGCGGAACTGGCCGCCTTGGCCTTCAGTGCATCGAGTTCGCGCTCCAGCCTCTTTTGCCTGTCGAGCACCTGGCGCAACTTGTCGGCGACGTCGCCGGCACTGGATGAAAGCAGGCCCGCGACCTCGCCCAGGCGATGTTCTTCGTCGGCGACGTGAGCCATCGCGCCCGCACCGGTCACCGCTTCGATGCGGCGGATGCCGGCGGCGACGCCTGATTCCGACACGATCTTGAACAGCCCGATGTCGCCGGTGCGCGCGACGTGGGTACCGCCGCACAATTCCGTCGAGAAATCCCCCATCCGCAGCACGCGCACTTCGTCGCCGTACTTCTCGCCGAACAGCGCCATTGCACCGGTGGAGATCGCCTCGTCGTAGGCCATCTGGCTGATTTCGGCCGGATCATTGCGGCGGACCTGCTCATTGACTCGATCCTCGATCCGCCGCAGCTCGTCGGGCTTCACCGGCTGGAAATGCGAGAAGTCGAAGCGCAGGCGATCGGGCGCGACCAGCGAGCCTTTCTGCGTCACGTGTTCACCCAGCGTCTCGCGCAGCGCCGCATGCAGCAGGTGCGTGGCCGAGTGGTTCAGTACCGTGGCCTGACGGCGCGCGGCATCGACCCGCGCGAACACCTTGTCCCCGACGTGCAGTGGCGCACTGCCCAGCCACTCGCCCACGTGGCCGTGGAATTGGCCGCCGAACTTCTGCGTATCGGTGACGATGAAGCGTCCGGCACGATGTTCCAGCGCACCGGTATCGCCGACCTGCCCGCCGGATTCGGCGTAGAACGGCGTCATGTCCAGGATCACCACCGCGGATTCGCCGGGCGCGAGTTCCTCCACCGCGCGGCCGTCGCGCAGGATCGCCAGCACCGTGCAATCCTTCGCTTCCAGCGTCTCGTAACCGATGAATCGGGTGGGGGCGAGGGTGCTCGCGAGCTCGGCGGACAACTGTGCCTTGCTCTCGAACCTGCTGGCGGAGCGCGCGCGTTCGCGCTGTTCGTTCATGGCGCGCTCGAAGCCGTCCATGTCCACGGTCAATCCGCGCTCGCGCGCGATATCGGCGGTCAGGTCCACCGGAAAGCCGTAGGTGTCGTACAGGCGGAATGCATCTTCGCCCGCAATGGCGTTCCCCGAGTTCGTGGCGATATCGTCGAACATCTTCATGCCGTGTTCCAGCGTCTCGCCGAAGCGCTGCTCTTCCGCTCGCAGTGCCTCCTGCACGAACTTCTGCTTCTTCGCTAGATCGGGATAGGCCTCTCCCATCTCCGCGACCAGCGGTGCGACCATCTTCCAGAAGAACTCACCGCGCACGCCCAGCATCCAGCCGTGCCGCAGCGCGCGGCGGATGATCCGGCGCAGGACGTAGCCGCGGCCTTCGTTGGATGGCAACACGCCGTCCACAATCAGGAACGAGCAGGCGCGGATGTGGTCTGCGATCACGCGCAGCGACTTGTTTTCGCGGTCCACGCAGCCGGTGACTTGCTGGGCCGCGGCGATCAGCCGCTGGAACAGGTCGATCTCGTAATTGGAGTGCACGTGCTGGAGGACTGCGGCGAGGCGTTCGAGCCCCATGCCGGTATCGACGCATGGCGCGGGGAGCGGCGACAGCGTGCCGTCCTCGGCACGGTCGAACTGCATGAACACGAGATTCCAGATCTCGATGTAACGGTCGCCGTCTTCGTCGTCGGAGCCAGGCGGACCGCCCGCGACCTCGGGGCCATGGTCGTAAAAGATTTCGCTGCACGGACCGCAGGGACCGGTGTCCGCCATCTGCCAGAAATTGTCCGAGGCGAACGGCGCGCCCTTGTTGTCGCCGATGCGGACGATGCGTTCGGGCGGTACGCCGATTGCGTCGCGCCAGATGGCAAAGGCCTCGTCATCCGTGTGGTAGACCGTGACCCAGAGGCGCTCCGGCGGCAGCCCGAACACCTTCGTCAGCAGCTCCCAGGCCCATCCGATCGCTTCCTTCTTGAAATAATCGCCGAACGACCAGTTGCCGAGCATTTCGAAGAAGGTATGGTGGCGCGCGGTGTAGCCGACCGAATCGAGGTCGTTGTGCTTGCCGCCGGCGCGCAGGCAGCGCTGCACGTCCGCCGCGCGCACGTACGGCAGCTTCTCGCTGCCGAGGAACACGTTCTTGAACTGCACCATCCCCGAGTTGGTGAAAAGCAGGGTCGGATCGTTGGCCGGCACCAACGGTGCGGACGGCACGATCGTGTGGCCACGGTCGCGGAAGAACTCGAGGAAGCGCGCGCGAATCTCTGCAGTTTTCATGCGGTTACGTCTAAAATTTCATGGATGGTAGCAACCTTCGAAGCGTACCAAAGACGCTTCATTCGGAGCCGCTGTTGTTGAAAGTCAGGCCATGGCTGGCCGTTCTGGTGCCCACGTCCACCGTAACCCTTCCCCTGCGACACAGTCCCGCGACGCCGCGATCAGGGATGATCGCAAAAACAAAGTCAGTCGACGTCGGAATGGGTGACAATTCTAACGGTGGCAGCGGGGAAGCCGCGACGCAACAGGAAGGCCGCGCGCTTGCCGCGTTCGGCACGATCGGCGGGCGTCCGGCTGCCGTACTTCTTGCGAAGCTGGGCGGCGGCCAGGGCTTCCCAGTCCGCACCCGCGGCATCGATGAGGTCGCGGATCTCCGAATCGGCGAGTCCATGCGAACGGAGTTCTGCCCGGACCCGCGCTGGTCCGTAGCCCTGCCCCACCCGTGCCCGCACGATCATTTCGCCGAAGCGCGCGTCATCCTGATAGTGCTGCGCACGCAGTTTGCCGAGTGCGGCTTCGGACTCGGCTTCATCACAACCGGCGTGCTCCAGCCGCGCGCGCAGCTCGCGCTGGGAATACTCGCGGCGGGCGAGCATCGAGAGCCCGCGGTCGTAGGCGCTGCGCTCGGGCTGGCCCGAACCGGAAATCAGTCGGCGTTTCATTCGCACAATTGTAGGAGCAGCCCCTGGCCGCGATCCGGCGTAACCACCCAGGTCGCGGCCTTGGGCCGCTCCTACGTGAAACAAATCTTGGCGTTATGCCTCGACTTCCTCGGCATCCTCGGTCGCGGTGGCGCCGCCCTTGCGGGTGCCTTCGAGCAGCTTCGCACGCAACGTCTTGTCGAGCTCGTCCGCAGCTTGCGGGTTGTCCTTGAGGTACTGGCGGGCGTTTTCCTTGCCCTGCCCGATCCGCTCGCCGCCGTAGCTGTACCAGGCGCCGGACTTCTCGACCAGGTCGTTGGCGACGCCCATCTCGATCAGTTCGCCTTCGCGCGAGGTGCCCTCGCCGTACAGGATCTCGAATTCGGCCTGGCGGAACGGCGGCGCCACCTTGTTCTTGACGACTTTCACGCGGGTCTGCGAGCCGATCACCTCGTCGCCCTTCTTGACCGCGCCGATCCGGCGGATGTCGAGGCGCACCGACGCGTAGAACTTCAGCGCGTTGCCGCCGGTGGTCGTTTCCGGATTGCCGAACATCACGCCGATCTTCATGCGGATCTGGTTGATGAAGATCACCAGCGTGTTGGAACGCTTGATGTTGCCGGTCAGCTTGCGCAGCGCCTGGCTCATCAGGCGCGCGTGCAATCCCATGTGGTTGTCGCCCATCTCGCCCTCGATTTCGGCCTTGGGCGTCAATGCGGCCACGGAATCGACCACGACCATGTCAACGGCGTTCGAGCGCACCAGCATGTCCGCGATTTCGAGCGCCTGTTCGCCGGTGTCGGGCTGCGAGACCAGCAGGTCGTCGACATTGACACCCAGTTTTTCCGCGTAGCTCGGATCGAGCGCGTGCTCGGCGTCGACGAACGCCGCGGTGCCGCCGTTCTTCTGGCAGTTGGCGATCGCCTGCAGGGTGAGCGTGGTCTTGCCCGAGGATTCCGGTCCGTAGATTTCGACCACCCGCCCGCGGGGCAGACCGCCGACGCCCAGTGCGATGTCGAGGCCGAGCGAGCCGGTCGAGACCACGTCGATGGCCTCGGCGGTGCGGTCGCCCATGCGCATCACCGCGCCCTTGCCGAACTGCTTCTCGATCTGGCCCAGCGCGGAAGCCAGTGCGCGGCGCTTGTTGTCATCCATTGCGTAATCCTCGGGGTGTGCGTGGAGCGAAGTATCGCGGGGCGGGTTCTCACGGGTTGAGACCGCGCGAATCCGGAGACGTTGCCATTATTTCATACCGGATCGGCAAGGAAAGCGGCGCACGCCGCGCCGGCTTGTAAGCGGTTTCCCATGCGCGAGACGAGCCACTCCTTGGCTTGCTTGCGCACGTGGGTTCGCGCGTGTTCCGATCCGCCTTCACCGATCGGGTGTCACCCCGATCCTTGGGGGGTGCACCCCTGTATCGCAGCTTCTGCCCCTAGGAAACCAGGATCTTCTCGATACCGCGAAGTGCCGCCGCGACCGTCCGGCGGCGCACCGCATCGCGGTCGCCCGCGAAGCGGAATTCCTCGGCTCGGGCCTGGCCGCCGCGCCGCTGCCAGGCGATCCAGACCGTTCCGACCGGCTTGTCCCGCGTGCCGCCGCCAGGCCCGGCGATACCGGTCACCGCCACCGCGACCGAGGCGCCGAAGCCCGCCACGACACCCTGGACCATCTCCAGCGCCGTGTTCCGGCTTACGGCGCCGTGCCGCTTCAGCGTTCCCGCCCCCACGCCGAGCAATGCCTGCTTGGCGTCGTTGCCGTAAGTAACGGCCGCGCCTTCGAACCACCCGGAACTGCCGGCGATGTCGGTCAGCAGCTTGGCGATCCAGCCACCGGTGCAGGATTCCCCGGTTGCCAGCACCTGGCGGCGCTCGCGCAACATCTCGCCCACGCTCTCGGCGAGCGCGCGCAACGTGGCATCGGTGGGAACGGCTTCCACGAGCTGGATTCGGCAGACGGAGAACCTAGTTTTACCGCAACGCGCGATGCGCGCCAAGGGTGCATGCCTCGGCACCAGACCCGGCCATTCCGGGCGCGGAAAGTGGCCGTGTGCCTGCCACGGAAACAGGCTCCGGAGCCGCCACCGTGCGCTCGCGGCATAGTCCCCGTCCCGCTACCCTTGCGCTTCTGCAAGGAGAGCTGCGTGCGCGTGAAGATGCTTGCGGGGGCCATCGCCACCGCCGTCCTGTTTCCCGGCCTCACCGCCGCGAATCCACCCGCACCCGCGGAAGCGCCGCCGCAACCCGACGAAGTCGCGCGGGGGTCGGATCCGCCGGGGCAATCGTCCGCCAGCTCCAGCATCAGCGGCACCATCTTCGTCGACTTTTCCGACGTCGACCCGGCACGCAACGGCAGCAAGACCGACGCCTCCGGCACCAGCCTCGACGTGACGCGGTTCTATCTGTCATTCGACCACGCGTTCAACGATGTCTGGTCGGCCAACCTGACCACGGACGCCAACTACGCGAGTGCGACCGGCGAGTCCGAGTACTTCGTCAAGAAGGCCTATGTGCAGGGCGCGTTCTCCAGGATGGCCACGCTGCGGGTCGGCGCGGCCGGTACGCCCTGGATCCCGTTCGTCGAGGACTGGTATGGCTACCGCTTCGTCGAAAAGTTGCTGGTCGACCGCCTGAGGCTCGCGAGTTCCGTCGACTGGGGCTTGCACCTTGCCGGCGATGACGGCGTGCTCGACTACCAGGTGTCGGCGGTGACCGGCGCCGGATACAGGAACCCGACACGGCCGGACCACGTCGATATCGCCGCCCGCTTCGGCGTGCAGCCGGTCAAGGGGCTGGTGTTCGCGATCGGCGGCTATGAAGGCGAGCTCGGAGCGGGCACGTCGACGGCGCCGGCCGTGCATACGGCGCACCGCTACGACGCCATGGCTGCGTGGAACCGCGACGGCCTGCGCCTGGGCGGGGAATGGTTCAAGGCCGGCAACTGGAAAAATGTCACGACGCCCACCGCCGACTCCGCCTCGGGCTGGTCGCTGTGGGGCAGCTACGACTTCGCACGCGCATCGATTTTCGCGCGATATGACCGCGCCGAACCAAGCAAACAACTCGATCCGTCACTCCGCGACACCTACTGGCACACGGGCGTGGCCTTCCCCGTGACCAAGGACGTCAGGATTGCGCTGGCGTACAAGGACGAGCACCTCCGCAACGCCACCGGCACCGGCGTGCACAGCCGGGAGGTCGGCGGATGGGGCGAAATCAAATGGTGATCCGCGCCGCGGCATCGGCTCCATGCCGGCGGTCGCGCGGCTGGGCTGCGGCGTGACCTGACAATCCATTCCAGGCCATGTCTTGGGCGCTGCGACTGGCGCATGCGAAACTGCGCGCCTGCCCGAACCCGCAGCGCTCCGATGGACCACGCCGAACTCGCCCGCCACACGCCGCTGATGCGCCAGTACTTCGCCGCCAAGGCGGAGCACCCGCATACGCTGCTGTTCTTCCGGATGGGGGATTTCTACGAGCTGTTCTATGACGACGCCCGCAAGGCCGCGCGGCTGCTGGACATCACGCTGACCCAGCGCGGCGAATCGGCCGGTGCGCCGATCCCGATGGCGGGCGTGCCCTACCACGCGATGGAGTCGTACCTCGCCAAGCTGGTGCGCGCGGGGGAGTCGGTTGCGATTTGCGAGCAGGTCGGCGATCCGGGCGGCAAGGGGCCGATGGAGCGCAAGGTGGTGCGGGTGGTCACGCCGGGCACCCTCACCGACGAGGCGCTGCTGCCGGAGCGACGGGACAACCTGCTGCTGGCGATCGCGGCCGGACAGTCCGGATTCGGGCTCGCCTGGGTCGACCTTGCTGGCGGGCGCTTCCTGCTGTGCGAAGTCGCCGATGCCGACGCACTTGCCGCCGAACTCGCGCGGCTCGCGCCCGCCGAGATCCTCGTGTGCGAGGACGTGACGTGGCCGCCGGCCGTCACGGCGTCGAACGGGCTGCGCATGCGCCCGCCGTGGCATTTCGACGAGACCAGCGGACGCCGCGAGCTGACGCGGTTCTTCGGCACCCGCGACTTGTCCGGTTTCGGCGCCGACGGCTTGTCGCTGGCGGTGGCCGCGGCGGGCTGCCTGCTCGGCTACCTGCAAGAAACCCAGAAGGCCGCGCTGCCGCACCTGACCGGACTCGCCATCGAGTCGGCCGATGAAACGGTGGCGATGGACGCGGCCACGCGCCGCAACCTCGAACTCGACACGCATCCGTCGGGCGACACGCGCTACACCCTGCTCGGCGTGCTGGATTCCACCATCACGCCGATGGGCGCCCGCGCACTGCGGCGCTGGCTGCATCGCCCATTGCGCGATCACGCGACGCTCCGCTTGCGCCACCAGGCGCTCGCGGCGCTGATCGAATCCGGTGTGCTCGATGCGTTGCGCGAGAAGCTACGCGCCATCGGCGACCTCGAACGCATCCTCAGCAGGGTTGCGCTGCGCTCGGCGCGCCCGCGCGATCTTGCGACCCTGCGCGATGGCCTCGCCGCCGCGCCGGATTTGCACGCGACGCTGGCGAAGCTCGATTCACCGTTGCTGCACGAACTGCTGGAACGCCTCGGCGAGCACCAGGGCACGGTGCAATTGTTGCAGGCGGCCATCGTCGAACGCCCGCCCGCCTTGCTGCGCGAAGGCGGTGCCATCGGCGACGGTTACGACGCAGAACTCGACGAGCTGCGCCGGCTTGCCACCCACGCCGACCAATACCTTGTCGAACTGGAAGCCCGCGAGCGCGCCGCCACCGGCATCGCGACGCTGAAAGTGGGCTACAACCGCGTGCACGGCTACTACATCGAGTTCGGCAAGGCGCAGGCCGACAAGGCACCCGCGCACTACACCCGCCGCCAGACCACCAAGAACGCCGAGCGCTACATCACCGAGGAACTGAAGGCATTCGAGGACAAGGTATTGTCCGCGAAGGAACGCTCGCTGATGCGCGAGCGCGCTCTGTACGACGGCGTCCTGGATGCGCTGATCGAAAAGCTCGGCACCCTGAAGCAGGCGGCGCAGGCACTCGCCGAACTCGACGTGCTGGCCGCGCTCGCCGAACGCGCGTATGCACTGAACTGGTCGCGCCCGCGCCTCGTGGATGAAGCCTGCATCGCGATCGAACGCGGCCGCCACCCGGTGGTGGAAGCCGTGCGCACGGAACCGTTCGAGCCGAACGACCTCGCGCTCGACGACGCACGCCGGATGCTGGTGATCACCGGCCCCAACATGGGCGGCAAGTCGACCTACATGCGCCAGAACGCGCTGATCGTGCTGCTGGCGCACATCGGCAGTTACGTGCCGGCAGCCAGCGCCACGATTGGCGCGATCGACCGGATCTTCACGCGCATCGGCGCCGGCGACGACCTCGCACGCGGGCAATCGACCTTCATGGTCGAGATGAGCGAGACCGCCAATATCCTGCACAACGCGACCGCGCGATCGCTGGTGCTGATGGACGAAGTCGGGCGCGGCACCTCGACCTATGACGGCCTGGCATTGGCGCGCGCGGCGGCCGTCCACCTGGCGACCGCGAACCGCGCATTCACCCTGTTCGCGACCCATTACTTCGAGCTGACCGAACTCGCGGGGCTGTTCGATGGCATTGCCAACGTGCACCTCGACGCCGTCGAATACCGCGACCCGCAACTCGGCGAGCAACTGGTGTTCATGCACGCGGTGAAGGAAGGTCCCGCCAACCGCAGCTTCGGATTGCAGGTGGCGGCGCTGGCGGGATTGCCCAAGGCAGTCATCGCCGAGGCGAAGCGGACGCTGGCCGCCCTCGAACGCGGCGAACCGCAGGGACGAGCGTCGGCCGCCGGCAGCTCGCCGCAATCCGATCTCTTCGTGAAGGCGCCCGATCCGAA
>DASSNH010000191.1:0-2729 GCA_035701405.1 Rhodanobacteraceae bacterium | reverse complement strand
CGTCGGACAACGTGCAATGCCATCGCGTGCGCATGGTGCTGGCGGCCAAGGGCGTCGGCTACGATCGCGTGGACGTGGCCGTCGGCAAGCCGTCGGAGGAGTTGCTGGAGTTCAACCCGTACGGTGACGTGCCGACCCTGCTCGACCGCGACCTGGTGCTCTACCAGCCTGCGCTGATCTGCGAATACCTCGACGAACGTTATCCGCATCCGCCGCTGATGCCGGTGGATCCGCTTTCCCGCGCGCGGCTGCGCCTTGCCTGCGTGCGCATCGAGCGCGAATGGCTGCCGCTGATCGAAACCATCCAGGGCGGCGGGCGCACCGCGGAGCCCGCGCGCAAGCGTTTGCGCGACGCGCTGATGGCCGCGCTGCCGCTGTTCAAGGCTTCGAAGTTCTTCCTCAATCCCGAAATGAGCCTGGCCGACTGCCTGGTTTCGCCGGTGATCTGGCGCCTGCCCATGCTCAACGTGCAATTGCCGCGCGAGGGCAAGCCGATCGTGGATTACGGCGAACGCATTTTCCGCGGCCAGGGTTTCGCGCGCAGCCTCACGCCCGACGAGCGTTCGCTCCACGAAGTGGCAAACGGTTAGACTGCGGGTTCGGGCCCGGGAGCCGGGTTCCAGAACAGCGTTCATTCCCGACGCCGCGCAGCGGCTCGCGCGGGAATGACGTCACGCATCATGCCGGCAACCGGCGACCCAATGCAGCTTGCTGCACCGGAAAACGAAGTGGCTGAAGACCAACCCGCAATGACTTCGAACCGTCCGTATCTGTTGCGGGCGATCTACGACTGGATCAGCGACAACGGTTTCACCCCGTACATCCTGGTCGACGCCGGACGGCCCGGCGTGCGCGTGCCGGCCAGCGCGATCCGCGAGGGCAAGGTGGTGTTGAACGTCGCCATGCGCGCGGTCGCCAATCTGGACCTCGGCAACGACCGGGTCCGCTGCATGGCCCGTTTCGGCGGCGTGAGCCAAGCCATCGACGTGCCGGTCCCGGCCGTGCTGGCGATCTACGCCCAGGAGAACGGGCAGGGGATGATGTTTCCGCAGGAGGACGTGGAAGGCGAGCCGGCGGGCGACGAGGCGCCGCAACGCCCGTCATTGCAGACGGTCGCTCCCGGCAACCAATCCGACGATTCGCCGCCGACACCTTCGCCGGATGAGCCGCCGCCCAAGGGGCCGCCGAAATTGCGGGTCATAAAGTGAGTTCAGGATGAACCCATCCCGCGCAGCACAGGGATGCGCGACGACACGGGGATCCGGAATTGATGAGGGGGTCAGCCGGCCAGCAGGTGGATATGGTTGAGCCGCTGCTTCAGTGCAGCGTTCGCCGCCCGCGGGTGATCGGCACCACGTTGCCGCCGGAGGAAGCGATCGGAGCGGAAGGCGGCGCGGATGGCGCGGTTCGCGGCAAGGGCGCCGGCGGAGGAACGGGTGCAAACGGATCGGGGCGTGCCGGCAGGCTGTAATCCACCAGCCGGTCGCCGATCAGGGTGAGGCTGGCGCGGTGGCGGTCATCGCCATCGTAGCTCAGCTCGAACCGATAGCTGCGGGCCAGCCTCGGCGGGCCGCCGCGCCAGAGCGGCTTCAGGCCGTGCAGGGCCACGCTCTGGTCCAGCATCTGCGCGCCGTGCTCGGCGCACAGCCGGCTGGCGTGCCCGATGGCCAGCTCCCGGGCGCGCATGGCGGCGTACCAGAGCAGGCCGGCGGCGGTGCAAATCGAGAGCGGGAGCAGTGCTTGGTCCATGGGATTTCGGCTAAGATGCACGGGATTTTAAGCAGGCGTGACTTCCGGCAGGGGTGTACCAGTCGGCAGAAACGCATCAGGGAAGAATACGCGCATCCAAGGGGCACAAGATGAAACTGGTTTTTGCAGGCGGTGAGCACGGCCCGGTGACGCTGACCGATGGCGTCACGGTAGTGGGCGCGGCGGCCGACGCCGGCATTCACCTGGCCCAGCCGGGCATCGCGCCGCGCCATGCGCAGATCGAACGACGTGGCGCGCGGGTGCAGCTGCAGCCGTGTGCGGAGCCGGTTCGCCTGAACGGGCGGCCGGTGCACGATGCCATCGTGTTGAAGGCCGGCGACACCCTGGAATTTGCCGATGTGCGCTGCCGCGCGGTCAGCGTGGCGACGGAAGCCGAACTCGACGACGGCAGCACGCGCATGCGCGCGACGGTGCCGCGCTATGTGTTGCGCGGCGTTTCCGGCCCGACCTTCGGACGCAGCTTCGGAGTGGGCGGCGAAATGGTGTTCGGCCGCCAGGCCGATTGCGACGTTTGCATCCCGATCGATGAAATCTCGCGTCGGCATGCCCGCATCCGGCCCGCGAACGGCGGTGTGCTGGTCGAGGATCTGGATTCGGCCAACGGCACCTACATCAACGGCAAGCGCATCCGCAGCGGCCTTCTGCATCCGGGCGAGGAGCTTGCGCTCGACACCGTGCGCTTCATGCTGCTGGCGCCGGGCGCGGATATGGCGGCGCCTGCGGCGGCGCCCGCCGAACCGATGGACGAGCGCGGGGGCAACGGTTTGCGCTGGGCGATCGGCGTCATCGCCGCGCTGATCCTGGCTGCCGCAGCGACGTACTTCGCCGGACTCTGGTAGGCGGCGTTGATCGGGTCGCCGGCGGTACCGAAGGCACGTCAAAACCCGCTTTGCAAAAACCGCATCGAAAGATCGATCGCGCGAATGTTCTTGGTGATCGCGCCGATCGAAATGTAATCC
>DASSNH010000190.1:0-3181 GCA_035701405.1 Rhodanobacteraceae bacterium | reverse complement strand
TGCGTAGGTCCAGTCCAGTTCGCCGTACAGCGTGGTGCGCGGCACGCCCGGCAAGCGATTGCCGGCGGACGGACCCGCAGCATAGTCCGCCTGCAACCAGGTCCACGCGAGGTAACCCTGGAAGCCGCCGCCGAGGCCGCCCTGCACGCTCAGCTCGACGCCCTTGCGTGTCGTGCTGCCGGCGTTGCGGAAGGTGGAGCGACCGTTGGCGGACACCGCCGTGACGATCTCGTTGGCCGTGTCGATCTTGTAAAAGGCCAGGCGCAGCTTGCCCCGGAGGCCGAAATCCGCCTTGAGGCCCGCCTCGTAGTTGTTGCTGGTACTCGGCTGCAGGTCGAAGTTGAGGCCGGAGGTCCCATCCGGCCGATACGCGAGTTCGGCGAACGACGGCGTTTCGAAGCCCCGGCCGAAACTTGCGTAGCCATTCACCGCCGGGGCCAGCTCGTAAAGCACGCTGGCGAATCCGGTTGCCTGCGAAAACGCCTGCCTGCCGCTGTCATCCGGATCCACGTCGGTGATGAAGTGGTCGTCGACCTCGAAGCTGACGCGCGACTGGCGCACGCCGCCGACCAATTGCCAACGTCCGAGCACCCACTGCGCCTGCGCGTACGCACCGAGCCGCGAAAGGATGTCGTCCTCGTCGCGGGCAAGCGGGCCCTTGCGACCGTCGTCATTGACGAAGCCCTTGCGCCGTTCGTGCAGGCGCTGGTAGTCGAACCCCGCCGTCGTGGTCAGCGGAAAACCTGCAAGCGTGGCGCGATGCGTCCAACGCGCGTCGCCGCCGCCGGCGTCGTTGTCGAGGTCGATGACCGCGCCGCCCGACAAGGGATCATCGCCGCTGAACGGCAGGAACTGCACCACGCGCCGGCTGCCCAGCCATGCGGTCGCCTGCAGCTCATCGCGTTCGCCGAGTTTCTGCCGGTACACCACGCCGCCCTGGCGGTGGCGGTGGAACTCGCCGGAGCCGAACTGGAACACCCGCGAGACGGCTTGCCGCGGGTCCTCGGCAACCTGTTCGGCGCTCAGCGCCGAGGGGTCCTCCGCGAACGGCTGGTTTTCGGCGTTGAAGATGAAAGTCAGCGATGCATCGTCATTGGGCTCGTAGCGCAATTTGCTGTAGAGGTGATCGCGTTCCGCCGCGCTGTGCTGGCGATAGCCGTCGGTCTGGAACCATGACACGTTGGCCATGTAATTGAGACGTCCCGCGGTTCCGCCGGCGTTGAGCTGGTTCTCGACGGTGCCGTAGCTGCCGACCATCGTGCCCACGCCGACCTCGGGCTGCGCCGGCCCATCTTTGGTGAAGACCTGGATGACGCCACCGGCGGCGTTGCCGTAGAGCACCGAGAACGGCCCGCGCAGCACTTCCACGCGCTCGGCCGCGGCGAGGTCGAACGGATCGGTCTGGCCCTGTCCGTCGGGATCCGAATAAGGAAGGCCGTCCACCAGCAACCGGATTCCCGTCACGCCGAAGGATGCGCGCGCGCCGAAGCCGCGGAGCGAAAGTTGCAGGTCCTGGGCGAGGCTTTGGCGGTTTTGCGCGACCAAGCCCGGGACCCGCGCCAAGGTTTGCGAGAGATTCGTTCCTGGCGGACCCGAACGTATTTCCTTGCTCGTCACCACACTGATCGATGCCGGCACGTCGAATTCCGGTTCGGGAATCCGTGTCCCGGTGACCACCACGGTCGGCAGTGACTGCGGCGCGCCCTGTTGCGTCGAGCCGGTCGACTGCGCACCGGCCAGCGGCGGCAACAGCAGTGCCGCCGCTCCGAGCGTCCCGATCACGGCGAGCGGCAATCGTCGTCGATACGGCGGCATCCCGCGTGCCAACCCTGCGGCACGTCGCCGGCGCGTCGGGTACAAGTTTCCAGGACCTGCCATCGCAAGCTTCCTTGTGGGTACGGGCACCCCGTGCGGTGGATTGCAACGGGAGTCAGTCTCGATGCCCAGCTCCTGCGAAGTCATGGCGCAGGCCAAGGAGCCAGCGAGGCGGTACCGGTGTCACTGCCGACCGTAACGCAGACCTCGTGAAGCCGGCATCACGCGGCTTGGCGAAGACATGGCGGCGTCCGCGCGGGCGGCAGGATGGATTCGAAAACCGGGGCACGGTGCAGGAGCGGACCATCCTCCGCCCGTGCGGATTCTCCTGCCGGATGGATTCGCCTTACGCCTCCGCGGGACTTTCGTGCCGGATGACCGGACGAATGACCTTGCCTTCGTGCATCAGGTCGAAGGCCTCGTTGATCTTCTCCAGCGGCAGCACTTTCGACACGAATTCGTCCACCTTGAGCTTGCCCCGCATGTACGAATCGACGTAGCCCGGCAATTGCGAACGGCCCTTGACGCCCCCGAAGGCCGCCCCGCGCCAGACCCGGCCGGTGACCAACTGGAACGGACGCGTGCTGATCTCCTGCCCCGCCCCGGCGACGCCGATGATGGTCGATTCGCCCCAGCCCTTGTGGCAGCACTCGAGCGCGGCGCGCATCACGTTGACGTTGCCGATGCACTCGAACGAATAGTCGACGCCGCCGCGGGTCATCTCGACGATCACCTGCTGGATCGGGCCGGCGTGGTCGCCTGGATTCACGAAGTCGGTCGCGCCCATCGCTTCGGCCATCGTCCACTTGCCGGGATTGATGTCGATGCCGATGATGCGTTCGGCTTTCGCCATCACCGCGCCCTGCACCACCGCCAAGCCGATCGCACCCAAGCCGAACACGGCGACGGTGGAACCGGGCCGCACCTTTGCGACGTTCAGCACCGCACCCACGCCGGTGGTGATGCCGCAACCCAGCAGGCACACCTTGTCGAGCGGCGCCTTCGGATCGATCTTCGCGACCGAGATTTCCGGCAGCACCGTGTACTCGGAAAACGTGCTGGTCCCCATGTAGTGCCGCAGCATCCTGCCCTTGTGGGAAAAGCGCGAGGTGCCGTCCGGCATCACGCCCTCGCCCTGCGTCACGCGGATCTTCTGGCACAGGTTGGTCAGGCCCGACGTGCAATACTCGCACTCGCCGCATTCGGGCGTGTACAGCGGAATCACGTGGTCGCCCGGCTTCACCGTGGTCACGCCCGGCCCGACCTCCTCGACGATTGCGCCGCCCTCGTGGCCCAGGATCACCGGGAACAGGCCCTCCGGGTCGGCACCCGACAAGGTGTAGGCATCGGTGTGGCACACACCGGT
>DASSNH010000189.1:0-9060 GCA_035701405.1 Rhodanobacteraceae bacterium | reverse complement strand
CCGCCGAGCATCCGGTTCATCCGCTGCACGAATGCCGCGGGATCGGGCAATTGGGCGCCGGCGGTGATCTCGGCCTGCTCGAGCAGCAGCAGCGCAAGATCCCTGGCCTGGGCCTCGTCGGCCTCCGACTGCACGCGCCGGACCAGCGGATGCGCGGGATTGATTTCCAGCGTCGGCTTGGAGTCCGGAACTTCCTGGCCCGCCTCGCGGAGCAGCGGCGCGAGATGCGGCGCGAGGTCGTAGTCGCCGAGCGCGAGGCACGAGGGCGAATCGGTCAGGCGCGCGGAAACCTTCACTTCGGAGACGCGATCGCCCAGCAGTTCCTTGAACTTCGCGACCAGCGGCTCGGCTTCCTTCGCGACCTCTTCCTGCTTCTTCTTGTCGGCTTCGTCCAGCGGCAACTCGCCCTTGGCGACGTTCCGGAACGGCTTGCCCTGGTACTCGCCGAACTGACCCATGATCCATTCGTCGACGCGATCGAACATCAGCAGCACCTCGATGTCCTTCGCCCTGAAGGCCTCGAGCTGCGGGCTGCCCGCCGCCGCCTTGTAGCTGTCGGCGGTGACGTACCAGATGGCCTCCTGCCCAGGTTTCATCCGCGCGAGGTAGTCGTCCAGGGAAACCTTCTGCTCGCCGCCCTCGCCCTTGGTCGACGCGAAGCGCAGCAGCTTGGCGATGCGCTCGCGGTTCGACGGATCCTCGACGATGCCTTCCTTCAGCGTGTTGCCGAAAGCCCTGCGGAAGGTTTCGAACTTTTCCGGCTCGTTCGACGCCAGCTTCTCGACCAGGTCCAGCACGCGTTTCACGCAAGCGGCCTTGATGTGGTCGATCTGGCGATTGTGCTGGAGGATCTCGCGGCTGACGTTGAGCGGGAGGTCATCCGCGTCCACCACGCCGCGCACGAATCGCAGATAGTTGGGCAGGAGCTCCTCGGCCGCATCCATGACGAAGACCCGCTTGATATAGAGCTTCACGCCCTTGCGCTCGTCCCGGGCGCCCATCATCAGGTCGAACGGCGGCGCCGCCGGCACATACAAGAGGGTGGTGAAACTCTGGCGGCCTTCGACCCGGTTGTGGGTCCACGCCAGGGGATCGTTGAAATCGTGTCCCAGTGATTTGTAGAACGCCTTGTAGTCGTCGTCCGTGATTTCCGATTTCGGCTTGGCCCACAGCGCCGAGGCATCGTTGACGGTTTCCCACTCGTCGGTCGGCTTGCCGTCCTTCTGCTTGTGCATCCGGATCGGGAAGGCGACGTGGTCGGAGTACTTGCGGATCAGGTCCCGCAGCTTCCAGTTGTCGAGGAACTCCTTTTCGTCGTCCTTGAGATGCAGAACAACCGATGTGCCGCGTGCGGGAATCTCCTCCGCCGCGAGCGAATACTCGCCCTTGCCGTCGCTCTCCCAGCGCACGCCTTCGTCCGCTTCTGCGCCCGCACGACGGGTCAGCACCGTCACCTTGTCGGCCACCACGAAAGCGGAATAGAAGCCCACTCCGAACTGGCCGATAAGGCGTGCGTCCGCCTGCTGCTCGCCCGACAGGGTCTCGAGGAACCGACGTGTCCCGGAACTCGCGATCGAGCCCAGGTTCGCGACGATCTCGTCGCGGCTCATGCCTATGCCGTTGTCGCGCACGGTGATGGTGCCGGCATCCTTGTCGAACTCGACGTCGATGTGCAGCTCGGCGTCGTCGCGCAGGAGCTCGGACCGGGCGATTGCTTCGAAGCGCAGCTTGTCGCAGGCGTCGGAAGCATTGGAGACCAGTTCGCGCAGGAAGATTTCCTTGTGCGAATACAGCGAGTGGGTCACCAGGCGCAGGACCTGGGCGACCTCGGCTTCGAACGGACGGGTTTCGGTGGTGGTGGTCATAAGGGCATTTCCATGACAGTCAGGGCATACGGGTTCGTTTGCGCGAGATTTCCACAACTTCGCCATTCGGGCCGCTCGCGCCGTGTGCGGGCGGAACCCGGAACCTGCCTTTCATCGAAGGTTGTGGCACAGCAGATCCCGGCTTCTGCGCGCTGCGCAGGCCCACAATGAACAGCCGGAGGCCAGCGACAAGCGACGGGCAGCCAAGTCGCCTAGTTGGTAGCGGTTCGATGGTTTCTCAAGCCGTTGCGCGGCCCATCCGGAGAATCCAGCGATAGAGCACGATCACGGTGACGGCGAAGACCACCCCGCCGAGGATGATCGACGGCGTCGCGAAGCCTTCCCCGACCAGCGCGATCGGTCCCTGCTTGCCGCTCAGCCCCACGATGCCCGCGAAAACCACCGCCAGCAGGCTTTCACCCACGATCAGGCCGGAGGCCAGCAGCACGCCCAGTTGCCTGGTCCCTTCGGTGTTCGGGCGTCGCCCAGCGTGCCGGTCGAACCACGCGCCGACCAGCGCGCCGACGACGACCATCAAGGTGGTCGAAGTGGGCAGGTAAATGCCGAGCCCCACCGCGAGGGGCGGCAACCGCGGGCCTTTTTTCCAGACGCCCAGCACCTCGTCGACGATGATGACTCCGGCACCGATCGCGGCACCCAGGCCGATCATGTCCCACGGCACCCCTCCGGTGATCACGCCCTTCGCCAGTGCCGAGATCAGGCCGGCCTGCGGGGCCGGCAGCGCGCGCGAGGGATCGGCGCCTGGTGCGCCGAGGAAACCGTAGGTGTGCTGCAACAAGTCCATCACCGGCGGGATCACCACCGCGCCGGCCAGCACGCCGATCACCAGCGCCCACTGCTGCATGGCGGGCGTGGCATCCACCAATTGCCCGGTTTTCAGGTCCTGCAGGTTGTTGTTGGCAATCGACGCGACCGCGAACACGATCGCGGTGATGAACAGTGCGAATCCCACCAGCGCCTTGTCCGCGCCCTCCGGCAGGAACGGCTTCACCCCCACCACCAGCAGCAGTGCGGCGATCACCACCACCAGGATTCCGACGCCCGACAGCGGGCTGTTCGATGAACCAATCAAGCCGGCCATGTAGCCGCACACGGCCGACACCAGGAAGCTCAGCAGGATCACGAACACCACGCCGCCGATCACGAGCGTCCACGTCGCGTCGCCCAGGCCGTTGGTGACGCTGAAGTGCCATAGCAGGTACGCGATCGGGATCATGCAGACCAGCGAGATCAGCCCGACCAGGCCGATCGGCATGTCGTGCTCGGTGCGCGGCAGTTCGTGCAGCGTGCCGGTCTTGCGCGCGCGTGACGCCCTTAACGCACCCGCGAGTCCCGCCACCAGTGGCTTCACGAGTTTGGCAAGCGTCCAGATCGCCGCCACGCCGATGGCGCCCGCGCCGATGAAACGCACGTAGTGGCTCCAGCCGTCCTGCGCAACCGTGGCCGCCGCGCCCGCGACCCAGTGCACGTGCGTGAAGTACGGTACTGCCCACGCCCAACCGATCGCCGCGCCCACCAGCATCGCCACGCCGACCCACAGTCCGACCAGATGCCCGATCGCGAACAAGGCGAACGACAACCCGAAGTCGAAGCCGGTCGCGCCTCCCCTCGCACCGCCGACCCGGAAATAGTCGGTCACCGCGGCGGCGAACACCCGGGTCTGCACGATGACGTAGAAAATCGCCGAGACGATCGCGCCCCACACCACGGCCTTCAGGCCCGCGCTGCTGGCCTGCACTGCCGCGGCCGGATCGGGCGCCTCCCGCCCGCGGCCGTCGGCAGCGACAGGCACGGACTCTGCCTCGCCCATCCGGCCGATGTCCTCGGACGCCCCGCTGCCGACCTTCAGCACCTCGGCGCACGCCACGCCTTCCGGGTAAGGCAGATCGGAATCGGTGACCAGCGCCCGCCGCAATGGGATCGTGTACATCACCCCGAGGATGCCGCCGGTTGCGCAGATGCCGGCCGAAATCCAGAACGGGAAACCGCTCCAGTATCCGACGATCACCAGCCCCGGCAGCACGAAGATGATCGCCGACAGCGTTCCGGCCGCCGAAGCGATCGTCTGCACGATGTTGTTTTCCTGGATCGTGGCGTCGCGCATGGCTTTCAGGATCGCCATCGAGATCACCGCGGCCGGGATGGATGTCGAAAAGGTCAGGCCCGCCTTCAACCCGAAAAACACGTTCGCGGCGGTGAACACGATCGTGATCACGATGCCGATGATCACGCCACGAAGGGTCAGTTCGCGCTGCCTGGGCAATCCTGAAACGGCGTTCATGCGTGGCTCCCCTGGATCGGTGGTTCCGCGGCCGCCATGGTGGCCCGCGGCGGGATGGCCGGTCCTTCGCGGGCCATCCCGCCCGCATACTAGCCGCCGCACAGCATCGCGCAAAGGAGGTTCCTTGGCCTACCGCGGCCGCTTCGCACCCTCACCGACCGGCGAGCTGCATTTCGGGTCGCTGGTCGCGGCGCTGGCGAGCTGGCTGCGTGCGCGCCGGCAAGGCGGCACCTGGCTCGTGCGGGTCGAGGACATCGATCCGCCGCGCGAAGTGCCGGGTTCCGCACGATCGATCCTCGCCGCCTTCGAGCAACTGGATCTCGTGGCCGATGCCCCGCCGCTGTATCAGTCGCAGCGGGGCGATGCCCATGCGGCAGCGCTGGCGCGGCTGCGCGATGCGGGTCACGCTTTCGCTTGCTGGTGCAGCCGAGCCGAACTCGAAGCCGCCGGAACCGTGCACCGCGACGGACGCTGCATTGCCCCGGCGCGCGACGACCGCGCTCCGGCGTGGCGGCTGCGGGTCCCCGATCTCGATATCGCATTCGAGGATGCGCTGCAGGGCCCCCAGCGCGAAAACGTACGCGGAGCGGTCGGCGATTTCGTGCTGAAGCGCGCCGACGGCTTGTGGAGCTACCAGCTCGCGTGCGTCGTGGACGATGCCTTCCAGGGCATCACGGAAGTCGTGCGGGGCGCCGACCTGCTGGATTCGACGCCGCGCCAGATCCTCCTGCAACGCCTGCTCGGGCTGCCGACGCCCGCGTACCTGCACCTGCCGCTGGCGGTGGATGACGCGGGACGCAAGCTCTCCAAATCCACCGATGCACCGCCGGTGGACACCCGCCATCCGCGGGCGACGATCGCAGCCGCCCTGCAATTCCTCGGGCAACCGGTTCCCGACGCGCCGGACGCGACCGGCATGCTGCACGCCGCGGCCCGGGCCTTCGATCTGTCCGGCCTGCACGGCATCGCCGCGCGTGCCGCCAATCCGCACCTGCGGCACTGATCTTCGAACGCCTCTGCAACCGTTTCGCGGCCGCGCCCGAATGCTCGGGAAGCGGGTAGGATGGAGTCACCACCACCGATGGGGAGTCGTCATGAGCGCACGCGTGGCACTGGTTACGGGGGGTACCGGGGGCATCGGTACCGCGATCGTCTGCCGCCTGGCGAAGATGGGGCACAAGGTCGTCACGAACTACCGCAACGAGGAGAAAACGCGCGCGTGGCGGGACAAGCTGGCGAGCGAGGGCTTCGATGTCCTCACCGTCAAGGCCGACGTGTCCGATCCGCAGTCCTGCGAGCAGATGGTCCGCGAGATCGAAGAAAAAGCCGGGCCGGTCGAGATCCTCGTCAACAACGCCGGCATCACCCGTGACACCACCTTCCACAAGATGAATTACCAGCAGTGGATGGAAGTGGTGAACACGAACTTGAACGCGTGCTTCAACGTCACCCGCCCGATCATCGAAGGCATGCGCGCGCGCAAATGGGGGCGGATCATCCAGATCAGTTCCATCAACGGCCAGAAGGGCCAGTACGGCCAGGCGAACTACGCGGCGTCGAAGGCCGGCATGCACGGTTTCACGATTTCGCTGGCACAGGAAAACGCGAAATTCGGCATCACCGTCAATACCGTGTCGCCGGGCTACATCGGCACCGACATGGTGATGGCCGTGCCCGAGGACGTGCGCGAGAAGATCGTCGCGCAGATTCCGCTGGGGCGCCTCGGCGAACCCGACGAAATCGCCTACGCCGTCGCGTTCTTCCTCGACGACAAGGCCGCCTGGGTCACCGGCGCGAACCTCGCCGTCAATGGCGGGCATTACATGGGGTGGTGAAGCGCGGCTGCAGTCGCGCTTCCACGCAGTTTCGCGCTTTCTGCGGTGGCCTGGCGCACCGCGGGCAGGACGGAGTCCGCGCCTTGCCACAACGCCTCCAGCGCGCGGTACGCATCCATGGCCTTGCCCTCTTCGCCCTGCATTGCGTAGGCGCGAGCCAATTGCAAGCGTGCCAGCGCGCCGACCGGGTCGCTTCCGATCACCCCGGGATGCGCGAGTACCTTGCGAAATTCCGCGGCAGCGTCGGCCCCCCGGTGCAGCGCGAGATAGGCCTCGCCGCGCACATACACGGGAGCGAGCGCGCCGAACGATCCGTGCATGCTGCTGCGAGGAACCCCGAACTCATAAGGTGCGGCGATTCGCAACGCTTCGATGGCTTGCATCGGTTTGCCGTCGTCGATCGCGAGTTGCCCAAGCAACGCCGGCAGCTGGCTGAAGCGTAGCGAGGTGTCTTCGGGAAAACGCGCTCGCAGGTCATCCGCGAACGTTCGCGCCTGCGCGGAATGCCCTGCCAGCGCCAATGCAAAGGCGGCGCCGAATTCCACATAGCGGTTGTTCGACAGTTTGAGCGCAGCCTTCGCGTGGCGTTGCGCGGCGGCCACATCCCCGAACAGCGACGCGCGCCAGGCGGCGCCGGCCTGGAAGAGTGCTGCGCGCTCGCTTTGCGAGGCTTGCAATGCCTCCACCGTCGCCTGCTCGGACAGCACGTCCGCCTGCCGCACCCGCCCCCGGTACGCCAATGCAAGGCTCTGATGGAACGCCATCCAGTCCTCCGCGCCCGACAGGTCTTTCGCGATGCTCGCCTGGTGATCCATTTCCTGTTCGTCACCGCGCAGGAATGCGATGTCGTAGCGCTGCACGACCAGTTCGGGCATGGATAGTTTGCGCGCCGCGGCGCTGTCCAGCGACGTGTTCGCACCTTCAAGATCACCCTGGTATTGATGCCCGTAGGCGAGGATGCCGTAACCGATCACGAAATCCGGATCCAGGTCGATCGCGGCGCGCGCGTGTTCGACCGCCGCGCGATAATTGCCCAGCACCGGTTCGACAATGCCGCCCAGAAAGGCGTGCGGCACCATCGCGCGCGGGTAGGTGCGTATCCAGGATTCACACACCTCTCGCGCCGCCTCCATGTTGCCGGTCACCTCGAGGTGGTAGGACGCTTCGATGAAGAACCTTTCCGTATCGCTGCTGTGGCTGCGCAACCGCCAAGCTTCGCTGGTGCTTTGCATGGCGCGCGCGGAATCTCCGAGGTCGCCGTAGACTCGCCCCAGCAACGCATGTGCCATCGCGAAACGGGGGTCGATGGAGATCGCGCGCTGGAACAGCGGCAGGGCCGCCGCGGAGCCCGCCGACGCCTGCACGCGCACCGCCTGGCTGTACGCTTTCAATGCAGCGAGCGATGAGGTCGTCGCCTGCGCGAGCGGCGTGTTGTGCCGCGCGATCATCGCGCCCGATTCGCCGATCCTGCTCCTGAACCTGCCGGCGATTTCGTCCAGCGCCCGCAGGACGTCCTCCCGTTTCGCGGCTTGCGCCTGCTCCGTATCGAGTACTTCGCCGCTGTCGCAATCGCGGGCTTGCAGCCCGACCACGTAGGCACTGCCCAGCTTCGCGATCGAGCCATCGAGCACGATGTCGCTGGATGTACGCTCGCAGATTTCGCGCGCCAACGCCGGAGTGAGCGCAGCATCCCCGGGGCGATCCATCAGGCGCAGGGTTTGCTGGATCCGGTCCTGCGATATCAGGCTGAGCAGCGGCGATTGCTGGAGTTGCACCGCAAGCCCCTGCCGCAGCGTGTCGTCGAACAAGGGGTCGCCGGTGCGGTTGGCGAAGTCGGCGACCAGCACCGGATCGGCCGTGGGCAGCGCAGCGGGTCCGTGGATGCGCACCAGCATCGCGGCTGCAACCGCAAGCGCGATCGATCCGGCGCCGAGCAGCAGCGGATATTTCCATCGGTTCCGGGGCGGCCAAGCGATCGCGCCCTCCGATGCAGGGGAAGCCGCCTGGGCTTGCTGGTGCGAATCTCCGCCATCTTCGTCATTCGCGTCCTCCGACGTGATGACGCGCACCGGCTCCGCAAAACGGTAGCCGCGGCCCGGCAGCGTCACGATGTAGTGGCGCGTTCCGGAGGTGTCCCCCAGCGCCTTTCGCAGCATGAAGATGCTCTGGCTGAGGTTCGCTTCCTCGACGACGGTGTCCGGCCACACGATCCGCATCAGTTCGTCCTTGCAGACGACCTCGCGGCTGCGCCGCAGGAGGGCCAGCAACACCTCGAACGCCTTCGGGGTAACCGGTACCCGCTGCCCGTCACGCAGCAGCAATTCCTGGTCCGGGTCCGCCCGGTACGGTCCGAAGGCGTAAACGATTTTGGGTGCGGTGTTCATGGGCCCCCACCTGCCCGCCGCTCGCCACCGGATCGGTCGCTGCGAGCCGGCTCCAATCTAGCACCGCGGCGGCCGAGCGACGTTGCGAGCGTGGATAGCCGGTTTCAGGAGGTTTGAGCATTTTTGAGGGGATCGATGAGGACTTTTGAAGCAGAGCCAGCGCAAGTTACTTCCGGGCCCGGCACGCGCTCGTCGCGCGACTGCCGGGGCCCGCGCGCAGCCATCAAGGAGAACAAATCATGCAACCGAAGCATTCGATATCCCGGCGAAGCCACCTGGCAAGGGCACGCTCACGAGCGTTGGCACTGGCACTCGCGGTTGCGCCGCTCGGCGCGATGGCGGGAGGCCACTCGGCTCATTCGATGCCGCGCTACACCTTCACCGACCTGGGTACCCTGGGGGGCACCTTCAGCCTAGCCTATGGCATCAACAACGGGGGGCAAATCGCCGGCTTCTCGACGCTCGTGGGCGATGCGGCGGAACACTCCTCGGTGTGGGAGTTCGGCCGCACGACCGATCTGGGCACCCTCGGCGGCCCCGACAGCCAGTCCTTCACCGGCCTCAATGAATTCGGGGCAGTGCCGGGCGTCACGGAACTCGCGTCGCCGGATCCGAACGGCGAGGACTTTTGCGGGATCGGCACGCACCTGACGTGCCTCGGCTTCCTCTGGCGC
>DASSNH010000188.1:0-23016 GCA_035701405.1 Rhodanobacteraceae bacterium | reverse complement strand
AAGGTCATTCACGACAATCTCCCATGGCCGATCACGCTCTCGCGGCTGCGCAAGGCCCTGGAGTTCGACGACGTCGCCGTGCTGAACGACTTCGAGGCGCTCGGCTACGCGCTGGATGAGATCCGCAGCGCTGGCGGCGAGTTGTTGTGCGGTCCCGACACGTGTGCGAAGGGACCGACGCTTGTGGTCGGGCCCGGGACCGGACTCGGCGCGGCCGTACGACTTGCCGGCCGTGCACGAAGTGTCGTGTTGACGACGGAAGCGGGGCAGATGGACTTCGCGCCGCAAACCATTCGCGAGCGCGAGGTGTTACGGAGCGTGTCGCCCGGCGGCGGATACGTGCCGTACGAGTCCATCGTGTCCGGCCCCGGGTTGCTGACCTTGTACCGGACGCTGTGCGGGTTGAACGGGGACCCGCCGGCACTGGCGACGCCGGAGGCCATTACCGCCGCCGCGCGGGCACGCGTCGACCGGCAAGCCGTGGAAGCCGTCGGGATGTTCTGCGACGTGTTGGGAAGCTTCGTCGGCAACCTCGCGATGGTATTCATGGCGCGTGGCGGCGTGTATCTCGCCGGGGGGTTCCTGTCGTCGATTTTCGATCTGCTGCGGCAAAGCCGCTTCGCCGAACGGTTCCTGCACGAACGCAGCGTTCGCGAGTTCCTGTCGCGCGTGCCGGTACGCGTGATCGAGCATGGCCAGCATGGGTTGCTCGGTGCCGCCAGGTGGTACCTCGACCAGCTGTCGCACGATCGCCCGGAAGATGAGCGGGTGGCGGCGTGCGGGGTGGCGGGATGACGGCAAACGTTGCCATCGATCCGCGGCCAGGTCGCCGCTGGCGCCGTCCGCGATCGAACGGCATCCACGCCGGTCTCGCATTCGTGGTGTTCGCCACGCTCTGGGTGCCTTTGGCGGGCGCCAAGACTGCGGCGTCGGCGTGGTCACTGCTGCCGCAACCCGCCGCAATGCATCCGGCCGGGAACGGCGTGGTCGCGGTCGCCGACGGCGCCACGGTCGCGCTGTCGGGCTCGCAGCATACGCAGGCTCTCCCGATTGCAAAGCAGTTCGTGGGATGGGTCGGGAGTACGCGTGGCCTGCACTTGCGCCTGGATGGGTCGCCGGCCACGCATTCAGCCATCGTTTTCGACCTCGATCCGCAGGCCGACGTCACCGGTGACGCCGGTTACCACATCGCAATCGGCGATGGCGCCATCCGCGTGGTCGCGCGGAAGCCCCGCGGGCTCTACTACGGCGCCGTCACCGCCTGGCAATTGTTGACGCCGCCCGGCTGGAAGCCGCATTCCACGGCATACGTCGCGGAGGGATCCATCGATGACCACCCACGTTTTGCCTGGCGTGGCCTGTTGCTCGACTCCGGCCGCCACTTCCAGAGCGTCGCGGAGATCGAGAAGCTGATCGACTGGATGTCGCTCAACAAGCTCAACGTGTTGCTGTGGCACCTGACCGAAGACCAGGGCTGGCGCCTCGAAGTGCCGAAGTATCCGGAGCTCACCAGCATCGGCGCGTGCCGCAAGGCCGTGGGTCTCGATGTCGAACTGACAGGTTCGCCGGACAAGCCGTACTGCGGGTTCTACACCGAGGCCCAGGTGCGCGAAATCGTGCGCCATGCAGCCGCGCGCTTCGTCACCATCGTCCCGGGCATCGACGTTCCCGGGCATTCCCAGGCTGCCGTCGCCGCCTATCCGTGGCTGGGCGTCACCGGCAAGCGGCCGGAAGTCTGGACCGACTGGGGCATCAGCGCATGGCTGCTGAAGCCGGACGAGAAGACGTTGCGGTTCCTCGATGATGTCCTCGACGAGGTGATGCGGCTGTTCCCTTCGAGATACATCTCGCTCGGCGGGGATGAAGCGGACAAGACCCAGTGGAACGCATCGCCGGAGGTGCGCGCCCGGATGCGAAGCCTCGGCCTCGCGAACATGGACGCGTTGCAAGGCTGGTTCACCAAACGGCTCGCGGATTACCTCGTGAAGCACGGCCGGACGCCGGTGGGTTGGGACGACGAACTTCTGGCCGGCGGCACGTTGCCCGTATCCGAGGTCGTGATGACATGGCACGGGCGCGACAAATTGCGGGTCGCGCTGCAGGCAATCCAGCAGGGCCACGACGTGCTGCTCGCACCGGTGGAGTCGCTGTACTTCGACTACTACCAATCGGATCTGCCCGACGAGGGGCCGGGGCAACCCGGGATGATCTCGTTGAAGGACGCCTACGACACCGCCCTGGCGCCGGAGGGAGCCACGTCCGCGGAAGCGAAGCACGTGCTGGGCGTGCAGGCACAACTGTGGACGGAGTTGGTGCCGAACTTCCCACGCGCCGAGCATGCCTTGTTCCCGCGCGTCGCTGCGTTGTCGGAACTGGGCTGGTCGCCGGCGGACGCCCACGAATGGGATGGTTTCCTCTCGCGAATGCCTGCCGAGATGGCGCGGTATCGCGCGCTCGGCATCGCCTATGCCGACAGCGCGTTCGCACCCGCGTTTTCGCTGGCCCCGGAGCAGGACGGGAAGTTGCGCGTCACGCTCTCGAACCAGGCCGGCTTCGGCGCAATCCACTACACGACCGATGGTTCGCCACCGACTGCCGCGTCCCGGCGCTACGCGGCGCCTCTCGAGTTTTCCCTGGGCGCGGGAACGACCGTGCGCGCCGCCACTTTCGCGCCCGATGGCTTCGAACTGTCGGCGCCGCGCTCCCATGTCATCGGTTCCACGGCACTCCTGATCCGCGACGGCAGCCAACTCGCCACATGTTCCGGTCGACCACCCATGCGGCTGGCAGGCTATCGACCCGCGCACGGCGCGGCGCCGGTATACGCGGTGGACGTGGGAAACATGTGCTGGTTGTGGAAGGACGCGCCGCTCCATGGAATCCGGCAGATCCGCGTGACCGTCGGCCGGATCGCGTGGCGATTCGGGGATGACAGCGACGGCGCGGTGGTGCGTCCGGCGGCGAGTGCAGCCGGCGAACTCCAGGTCCATGGCGATTCGTGCCAGGGGACATTGTTGGCCACGCTGCCACTGGCCCCTGCGGCAGCCACGAAGTACCAGACCACCCTCGGGGCCGAAGTTGACTCCGGGAGCCGGGCCGGTGCGCGAACGCTGTGCATCGTCGCCACCGGCGATCCACGGGACGGCCAATGGGCGATCGCGAATGTGTCGTTGTCGAGGTGAACGTGATGACGCTGATCCGATGTGCGAGCCACGGGGTGAAGCCGGGCGGGCATTACCCGCCGCGCCACGACCGACGATGCCCGGGTGTGGGCAATACAGCGCTAGCCCCGGCGCGCCGCGATCCGATCAACGCCACGACGCAGGCTTGTGACGCTTTACCGATAATCATCGAGGGATAAGACCATGCCAACCATCCATCGCAGGACTCCGCTGTCGCTTGCCATTTCCGCGTCGCTGATTGCCATGATGGCAACCTCGGCGGCGGCGTCGCAGGCCCCGGGCAGCCAGGCCACCGATCCGTCGACGCAGGCCACCGCGCAGTCCGCTACCGTCGCCGGTCAATTGCAGCCCACGGACGACAGCAATAAAAAGACCTCCAAGGCCCCGGAGGCGGCAAATCCGGCGACCCTGTCGGTGGTGAACGTGGTCGGCGTGCGGGCGTCCCAGATGCGCGCGATCGAGCTCAAGCGGATCGCCCCCAACATCCAGGACAGCATCACGGCGGAAAGCATCGGCCAGTTGCCCGACGTCACCATTACCGATGCCTTGCAGCGCGTCACCGGCGTCCAGATCAACCGCGATGCCGGGGTGGGCAGCTCGGTGGACGTCCGCGGCCTTCCGGAAGTGGGCACGATGTTGAACGGCGAGGTGTTCATCACGCCCAACCAGATCGATTCACAGCAGCCCGACTTCGAAATGCTGCCAGCCACGCTGTTCCGCGGCGTGGACGTCATCAAGTCGCCGACCGCCAGCATGCTGGATTCCGGCATCAGTGGCGACCTCAACCTTCACACCTATCGTCCCTGGGATCTGCCCAGCGGCTTCACCTACAGCTATTCCGCGCATGGCCAGTATGGTGACGAAACCGACAAATGGGGGAAGGCCGCCAGCGGCCTCATCTCCTACAACGCCGGGGGACGTTGGGGCTTGTTGTTGTCGGGGGATTTCTCCGACACCACCACCGCCAACTCGACGGAGGGCCTCGACCAGTACGGCGTCGTGCTGAACGGCGAGAATGCACTCAGCGCGGACAGCTATTACGGCTTTCTCACGCCCTGGGGCGATGCGCCGATTCCGCCCGACATCAAGCAGAATCCCGACGGCAGCGTCGATGTCAACGGCGACGGGCAATCCGATGGCGTGTTCATGGGCAGCCAGAACATCGCGCTGTACGACACCACCACCCAGCGCAGGCGCAAGTCCGGCAACGCTTCGTTCCAGATGGACCTCGGTGGCGGGTTCACCCTCACCAGCGATCTCTTCTATGCCCGCCAGGACCGCTACGACCGCACTTTCGGCATCCAGTTCAATTCGCTCGACTGGGAAGGCGCGACCTACGTACCGCTGCAATCGCGCAATACCGGCGCCAGTGTCGCCGGCCAGTACGGCACGCCCGATGACCCGCCGTGGGAAAACACGAACGTGTACACCACGCAGGTCTACAAGAAGTGGCCGGGCGACGTCGAATCGTTTTCGCAGATCACGCGGACGGATTCCGTCGCGAGGAACTTCAATGTCCAGGTCGATTTCGACAATGGCGGCCCCTTCACCGCGACCTTGCGGGGCATCCGCGACACGGCGCACCAGTTGAACGTCGAGACCGACCTCAACATCGCCAATGCCGACGGGGCCCAGTGGCCCAACGATCCCGAGGATGCGGCGCCTCCCGGCACGTACATCTATCCCGCGGAGCTCGGCGGCAACCGCGTGTTCAACGACAACGGCATTCCCGCGAACACGGTTCCGTTCACCGCCGATTTCACCGGCCGCAATATCGGCATCAGCATGCCCGATGTGCTCGCGGACAACTTCGCGAACCCGAACGGCTGGTCCATGAAGACGCTGGAATCCGGCGGCGACTACGACCGAACGGTGGGACTGAGTGCGGTTCGCTTCGATGGCCGTTACGACTTCGACAACGGCATCAAGCTCGACTTCGGGGTGCGCAACAGCATCCGCAGCGCGCACAACCTCGGGTTCACGCTGATTGCCCCCGTGTACGCCGGCATGGGCGCCAGCGACCCGAATGGATGCTTCGTGCGTTACGTCGCCGCCGACGTGGTGATGGATGATCCGAGTTGCTCGGCCGGCAACGAGCAGGGTTTCTTCCGCGCGGGACCGTTGTCCGCACAGCACCTTTCGCAGACGCCGCCACCGCTTGCGAACAACTGGAAGGAATACACGGACCTGCTCGGATCCGGGATCACCTTCTGGGCGGTCGACCCGCACGCGATGGACAATCCCGAAGCCTATTGGGCGTCGTTGTATCCAGGCAGCCAACGCCAGGTGACGCCGGGGCGGACGTGGGCGGTGTGGCTGAAGGAGAGCTCGGCCTACCTGCAACTCGACCTGGACGGCCATCTCGGCAGCCTGCCATACGCCGCCAACGTCGGCATGCGCGTGATCGACACCAATCTCAATGTCACCCAGCACCTCACCGGCGCGCCCGCCCCGTACGGCCTGGAACCGGCCGACGGCGGCACCGAGGTCACGCGGCGCAGTTACCGGGACTGGTTGCCGACCGCCAATTTCGCGCTCGACCTCACCGATGACTTCAAGCTCCGGCTGGCCTATTCGAAGAACATGATGCCGCTCGACCTCGGCACCTGGGGCGGTGGGCTTTCGCTGAATTATTCGCTGACCGAGGTTCCCGGGCAGCCCGCGCTGTTCCGCGTCGCGGGCGGCAATTCGGATGGCAACCCCAATCTCGATCCGTGGCGCTCCAAGAACTTTGGCGCATCGCTCGAGTACTACATCAATCCTTCAAGCATGGTGAGCCTCGCGTTCTTCCGGATCAACGTGCAGAGCTTCATCGAAAGCGGCAGCGTGATCGACTGCACGCTGCCGGATGAGGACGGCGTGGTGCGCGACCGTTGCGTTGTGATCACCGAACCCGTGCAGGGCACCGGCAACAGCATCCATGGCGCCGAGTTCGATTATCGCCAGGCGTTCACCTTCCTGCCCGGCTTCCTGCGCAACACGGGCCTGGAGTTCAACGCCACCTACGCCCCCAGCAACTCGGGACAGACGGACCTTGCCGGCAACAAGATTCCGTTCCAGGACAATTCGACCAAGTCGGGGAACCTGATCCTTTGGTACCAGGACAGCCGGCTGCAGGTGCGCGTCGCCTACAACTATCGTTCGCGCCGCGCCGTTTCCGCCGACGTCGGCGCCATCGCCGGCCTGGAAATGTACGAGGCGCCGCAGAAGTACATCGACGCGTCGGTCTCGTACAAGATCAGCAAGTACGCGGAAGTTTTCCTGCAAGGCACCAACCTCAGCAACGAGTACCAGCGTTTTTACCTGGTGTGGCCCGACCAGCCGGCGCATTCGAACTTCTCGGAGCGCATGGTCATGGCCGGCATTCGCGGGCAGTTCTGAGGAGTTCCTGGGTGTGATGAACCATCGAGACACATCGTCGTTCCGGGGCTTGCGCCGGCCTTGCCGGCGCGAGAATCCGGAATCTGCTCCGGTCTTGCGCGATGAGGAGCAGGCTCCGGGTCCCATCCACTTCGTGGATTCGTCCGGAATGACGAATACATTTCGGGACATTGCTTCGGGTATGCAGCAAGTGTGACCTGATGCAGCGCTCGCCCGGCGCATTCCAACATCCATCCGGAAACGACATGCCAGTAGCGGAAACCAGCAAACGAGTAGCGGAAAGCAGCACGCCCGCGGGCGGCACGGGCTTTCGCCGGTCAATCGGCCTGTTCTCCGGCACCACGATCAACATGACCCAGATGTGCGGCATCGGGCCGTTCATCACGATCCCGATCATGGTGGCGACCATGGGCGGACCGCAGGCCATCGTCGGCTGGGTCGCCGGTGCCATCCTCGCCGCGGCCGATGGCATGGTCTGGGCCGAACTGGGTGCGGCGATGCCGGGGTCGGGTGGAACCTACGTGTACCTGCGCGAGGCCTTCCAGTACCGTACCGGCAAGCTGATGCCGTTCCTTTTCATTTGGACGGTGCTGCTGACGATCCCGTTGATCATGTCCACCGGCATCATCGGCATGGTCGAATACCTCGGCTTCTTTTTCCCGCACATGGGCTGGACCGCCGCGCACCTCGTCAGCGTGCTCGCGAGCTTCCTCGTCGTTTTCCTGTTGTACCGCCGGATCGAATCCATCCGCGCGATCACGGCGGCGTTGTGGGCCATCATGCTGGTCGCGGTCGTCGGGACATCAGTGGCAGGGTTCTCCGATTTCCATCCCGCGCTGGCCTTCGACTTTCCGAGCAACGCCTTCGGCGGCCAGTTCTTCGTGGGACTCGGCGCCGGCCTGATCATCGGCATCTACGACTATCTCGGCTACTTCACGACCGCGTACATGGGCGATGAACTTCGCAATCCGGGCCGGACGATGCCGGGTTCCATCCTGATCTCGGTGGTGGCGATGATGCTGGTGTACCTCGCCCTCAACATCAGCGTCCTGGGCGTCGTGCCGTGGCAGGAGGTTGCGACCTCGAAGTCGATCGCCTCGCTGGTCGTCGAGCACAGTTGGGGGCACACCGCGGCGGCGGTGATGACGATCCTGATCATCGTGACCGCGTTCGCATCGGTATTCGCCGGCCTGCTGGGAGGCTCCCGCGTGCCTTACCAGGCGGCGCAGGACAAGGTGTTCCTGTCCTCGTTCGGACGGCTGCATCCGAAGTACGGCTTCCCGCACGTGGCCTTGCTGACGATGGGCGTCGTGATGGCGGCGGGCACCTTCTTCAATCTGACGCAGGTGATCAACATGCTGCTGGCTGCCAGCATCATCGTGCAGTCGGCCGCGCAGATCGTGGCGCTGGTGGTACTGCGCAAGCGCCAGCCGGAATTGCCGCGGCCGTATCGGCAGTGGCTGTACCCGGTGCCGTGCATCGTCGCGATGCTCGGATGGATCTACGTGTACGTGTCGGCTTCGACGTTGTCGCTGATCCTGTCCGGCGCGTGGATCATCGCCGGCCTGGTGGTGTTCGTGGTGTGGGCGAAGGTCAACCATTCCTGGCCGTTCGCGCCCGTCAAGATCCGGGAAGCCTATCTGGGGGACAACTGACGCCATGCGAACTTTCGTCCATCATGCTTTGGTGGCTGCGGCTGCGCTCGCGCTGGTCGCGGCACCTGCCACGCATGCCGCCAACACGTTCGCGCCAAGGCAGGCAGGGCAAAGTGTCGGCCAGGTCACCCCGATCGCCCATTGGCAAATCCAGTCGAGCGCCAAGGCGCAGCAGGGCGGGGCCGAGATTTCGACCAACGGTTTCCAGGCGAAGGACTGGCAGTCGGTCAGCGGCCGCGCAACGGTGATGGCCGGGCTGATGGAAAACGGCAAGTACAAGGACATATTCCACGGAGACGAGCTCCGCACGGTAGCCCGCCATGATTTCGTGATTCCGTGGTGGTACCGCACGCAGTTCACGCTCACGCCGGGCGCAAGCGCCCGACACGTGTTGTTGCGCACCAACGGAATCATCGGTGGCGCGGACATTTGGCTCAATGGGCACAAGATCGCGGATCACGCCGTTGTCGCGGGCGCGTATCCGGTGCACGAGTTCGATGTCACGCAATGGATCCGGAACGGCTTGAACACGCTCGCGTTGCGGGTTCAGCCGGCCGATCCGCAGCTCGATTTCTCGATGGGCTGGGTTGACTGGAATCCGACACCGCCCGACAACAACATGGGGCCGTGGCGTGGCGTTGACGTCATCGAGACCGGGCCGGTCGAGCTTCGTTTCCCCGTGGTCACGCCGGACCTTTCGCTTCCGGACCTTGCGCGCGCGGCACTCACCGTGAAGGTGGAGGCGCGGAATCTCGACAGCGCGCCGCACGATGTCGTCGTCGCCGGGAAAGTCGCCGGCGTGCCTTTGCAGCAGAAGGTCCATATCGCTGCGGGGCAGACGCAAACCGTTTCATTTTCGCCCGAAACCGACCCGCGGCTCGAGCTGGATCATCCCAGGGTCTGGTGGCCGATCGGAATGGGCGACCAGCCGCTGTACCAGTTGAAGCTCACCGCTTCCGTGGATGGTGCGGAGTCCGACGTGGCAGCGGCGAGCTTCGGCATCCGCAGTGTTACCTCGAAGCTCACGAGGCAGGGCTACATCCAGTTCTTCGTCAATGGCAAGCCGGTGCTGATCCGCGGCGGCGGCTGGGCACCCGACATGTTCCTGCGTGCGCCGCCGGGACGCATGGAGGCTGAATTCAGTTACGTCCGCAACATGGGGCTCAACGCGATACGCAGCGAAGGCAAGCTCGAGGACCAGCATTTCTATGACCTCGCCGATCGCTACGGCATCATGATCCTGCCCGGCTGGGAATGCTGCGACAAATGGGAGTCGGCGGCGAAGACGGGCGGCGAGCCATGGGACGACGCGGACATGGAGATCGCGCAGGAATCCATGGCGAGCGAGGCGCGACTGCTGCGGAACCATCCGTCGGTCATCGGTTTCCTGATCGGCAGCGACAACGCGCCGCCGCCAGCCCTCGCCAAGATGTACGTCGATACCTTGCGCGCGGCGGACTGGAACCTGCCGGTCGTCTCTGCCGCCGTCGATCAGACCAGCACGGTGGCCGGTCCTTCGGGCATGAAAATGGACGGGCCGTATGCGTGGGTGCCGCCGTCGTACTGGTACGCCGACAAGCTGGGTGGGGCGTTCGGGTTCGATTCCGAGGTGAGCGCGGGGGCCGACATCCCACGCCTGGAAGACGTCCAGCGCATGCTGTCACCGCTGTTCCAGGAGGCGCTCTGGAAGTTCCCGAAGGTCAGGCAATTCCACGCGACGGAGTCGTGGTCGCCGTTCGCAACGCTGGAGCCGTTCGACATCGCACTGGCGAAGCGCTACGGACCGCCCAGGGACCTCGCGGATTACGTGCAGAAGGCGCAGCTTGCCAACTACGACAATGTCCGCGCACAGTTCGAAGCCTTCAACGCACACATGGATTCGCCCAAGCCTTCGACGGGGGTGATCTACTGGATGCTCAACAACGCGTGGCCGTCGCTGCATTGGCACCTGTACGACTGGTACATGAATCCGGCGGGCGCGTACTTCGGCGCCAAGAAGGCCAACGAGGCGCTGCACATCCAGTACTCGTACGACGACCATGCAATCTTGCTGGTGAACCATACCCTCACCGATGCGCAGGGCCTGCACGCAAGGGTGCGGGTGCGGAACCTCGATGGCAGCGTCCGCTACGACAAGCAATTCGCAGGCGTCGATCTCGCCGGCAACCACACGGTGAAACTGACGACGCTACCCGAGCTCTCCGGATTGTCGCCGACGTATTTCGTCGAACTCGACCTGGCCTCGAGCGATGGCAAACCGCTCAGCCGCAACGTCTATTGGCTCTCGATCCAGCAGGACGTGCTCGACTGGAAACATTCGAACTGGTACCTGACGCCGGTCACGCAGTACGCCGACCTGACCGCCTTGCAAGGCTTGCCCGCCGCCACCAGCAACGTGCACGCCACGACGCGGCGCGAGGGCGACGACAATGTCACCACCGTCACGCTCTCGATTCCGGACTCGTCGAAGGCGGTGGCTTTGTTCCAACACCTGTCGGTCCACCGATCCGCTGATGGCGAGGCGGCGTTGCCGATCCTGTGGAGCGACAACGACATCACCCTGTGGCCCGGTGAGTCGGTGACGCTGACCGCGCGCTACGCGGCGAAGGGAACCGCGGCGCCGGTGGTCGAGGTGAGCGGCTGGAATGTCCCGGTCCAGCACGTGTCGGCCGCGCCCGCGGCGAACGTGGACGCACGCTGAAACCATTGCCAACGACGCCCATGAAGCGCGCCAACATCAGCGACGTGGCCCGTGTTGCGAAAATCTCGCGGAAAACCGTTTCGCGGGTGCTCAACAACGAGCCCAACGTGCGCGAGTCCACGCGCCAGCAGGTGCTGGATGCGATGGCCTCCCTCAAGTATAGCCCGCTCACCTCGGCGCGCAGCCTCGCGACCAATCGCTCCTTCACGGTCGGCCTGCTGTACGACAACCGGTCACCCAGCTACATCATGGCCGTGCAGGCCGGCGTGCTGGAAGCCTGCGAAGCGCAGCACTACAGCATGACGGTGCAGCCGCTCGTTTCGACTTCACCCGATTTCGTCGAACGGGTGGACGAGATCCTGACGCGGCACCGGCCCGACGGTTTGATCCTCACGCCGCCGATCACCGATCACGCGGCCTTGCTGAAGAACCTGCGCAAGAGCGGGGTGCCGTTCGCCTCGATCTCCCCACGGCATCCCGAAAACCAGGTCGGCGTTATCCTGCGCGAGCGCGAGGCTGCGGCCGCGATGGTGGCGCACCTGGTTTCGCTGGGCCACACGCGCATCGCGCACATCGTGGGCGACCTTGAGCACGGCGCCGGCGTTTGGCGCCTGGCCGGCTACCGCGACGGCATGAAGCGCGCCGGCCTCGAGGAGAAGCCGGCCTACATGGTGCAAGGCCGGTTCTCGTTCGAATCGGGCGTCGCCGCGGCGCGCAAATTGCTGGCGCTGAAGCAACGACCCACCGCCATCTTCGCGGGCGACGACGACATGGCCACCGGCACGATCTGGGCCGCATCGGAGGCTGGCATGTCGGTGCCTGGCGACATTTCCGTGTGCGGCTTCGACGACACCACCATCGCCACCCAGGTGTGGCCGCCGTTGACCACCATCCACCAGCCCGTGCACGCCATGGCGCGGCGCGCCACCGAAGAACTGTTGCGGCTCGTGCTTGGCAGGGGCAAGGCGGCCATGGTCGAACTCGACTACGAAATGCGGATCCGCGCTTCGACGGGCCCACGGCCATAGGCGCCACCCGTTCGCGCGATCGTAGGTTGGGTTGAACCCGGAGCATGCTCCGGGTGAAGCCCAACGTCAGGACGACGTTGGCCTTCCGCCGATAGAGCTGGCGGTAGGTCGGGTTGAACCGGCTGCTCCTGCCGGTGAAGCCCAACAATCGCAACCTGCGACGTACAAAAATCCGCGTGCCGCGCCTGCGATACTGGCCCGGCAAAGCACACCGACCACGAGGAGCGCACGCATGCCAGCCGCACCGGAACCAGCCAAGCCATCCAGGGCGTTTCATTTCATTTCCGGGCTGCCGCGCTCCGGCAGCACGTTGCTGGCGGCGATCCTGAAGCAGAACCCGCGATTCCATGCCGGCATGACCAGCCCGGTCGCCGACATCATGGGCGTCGTGGTCGCGGAGATGAGCAGCAAGAACGATTTTTCATTCGCGATTTCCGACGAAGCTCGGGTCTCCGTCCTCCGCGGACTGGTCGAGAACTTCTATGCAGCCCAGAGCGATGCCGAAGTGGTGTTCGACACCAGCCGCCTGTGGTGCAGCCGGATCCAGATGCTCGACACGTTGTTCCCGAAGGCGAAGATCATCGCCTGCGTGCGACCATTGCCGTGGGTGCTGGACAGCATGGAGCGCCTCGTGCGCAAGCAGCCGGTCAACGTCAGCAAGGTGTTCCGGTTCGATACCAATACGACTATTTACTCGCGGGTGCAGGCGCTCACCGATCCGCGCGGCATGGTGGGCTTTTCCTTCCAGGCCATCAAGGACGCGTTTTACGGCCAGTACGCCGCCGGCCACCTGATGCTCCTGACCTACGACACCCTGACGAAGAATCCGGAAGCGGCGCTGCGCGCGGTCTACGACTTCATCGGCGAACCATGGTTCGAGCACGATTTCGACAGTGTCGAATACGGCGCCAGCGAATTCGACACGCGTATCGGCATGCCCGGGCTGCACACGGTCCGCTCCAAGGTCGAAGCCCCGGAGCGCAAACCGATCCTGCCGCTCGAAATCTTCAACCGCTTCCTGCCGGAGTCGTTCTGGCTCGACCCCAAGAACAACGTCAGCGGTGTGCCCATCGTGTGAGGGTCGAGGGCGGGTTTTGTTTCGGTGCAACCGGCAGAAAAACGGGGCATGGCCGGTCGGTCACGTCCGATCTTCAATTTCCCGATATCCGTCATTCGATCAGCATGACCAGATCTGGCTGCCATCGGAGGCTTGATCAGGGATACCACGATGCGCGCCTGGTCGCCCTGTCTGCGCACGGTGCCTTGGAGCAGGGTCGCTACGCCGAGCTTGGCACCGATCCCGCGCTGTCGTTCTGCGCGTCGTTCCTCGAGCACGCCACTTTACCCCCATCCAGCGAGGCGAGTGGCTTCAACCGCGTTCTGCAGATGCGCCAGCCGAAGCGTGTGTACATGTCGCCGAACGACAAGCAAAAAGCGAAGTCGGGCGGCGTGCGAGCAGCGTGCTTCATCATTTCACCGCAGTCCCCGCGAATGTCCGATTTCGGTCGAGGCTCGTCGGTTACCGGCCGGCCGGGTGCGGATGGTCACGATGTCGGCTTGGGGGTCGCGACCAGTCTTTGCCTTCTCACAGGCTCGATGCCGTGAGCGGCGTCCATCGCGCTTCACGCCGCTGTTGTTTTTCAAGCAGGGTTTCTGCGGCGTAGTCCATCGGCACCGGCTGCGGAAGGTTCGCCGGAATCGGCCGCAACGCATGCGCATTCAGGACGCCGAATCGGCCATTTGGCCCGGCAACGCACGCACCAACGTAGATGCCGCAGGTGCGGCAGAGAAGAAAGTCGGTTACACGACGACCAAAGCGATAGCGTTGGACTTGCTCGGGGTGGACAGCGGCGAACTCGAGGCTTCCGGATGGATCGGAGATGGTCAGACCAGCATGCGCACGACAGAAGCTGCACTGGCACCCGCGCACCTGCCATGCCGATGTCGCCAGCGCCGTTCGGAATCGCGCGGTGAGTGCGCCGCAGTGGCAGCCCGCGAGATATTCGCTTGTAGCGTCGGTCATGGCTTTCCCTGTCAGCAGGGTTTGTGCCGTAGCGCTGACCTGCTACCTGCACTCCAACTTCAGCGATTGATTCCATCGGAAGCACAGAACCGGAGGTGCTTTGCGATCAGCAAGCAGCTGGCTCCGGCGACCAGCAGGCAAAGCGCCTACGCTGATTCGACGAGCCTTCGCGTCTCGTCATCTGCCATGGGAGCGCCGATGATCCGGACGCCATGTTCGCCGGCGAGGCGGATGAGCACATCCCGGCTCACGTCGTGCTCACCAGGGGGCGGTAGCCGCCGTTCATGGGTCGGAGTACCCGCGGCCTCGATGAATCGCAGAAACTCGTCGCTCGCGTGCAGGAGGAGCATGCGGGCGGGCAGGGCACTGGTCACGCGGAAAGTGTGGTCCACGCCGTGCGGGAGCGTTACGTAAGTCCCGGGCCGCGCGACGAACGTTTGCTCGCCGCATCGGACGACGACCTGTCCGTCCAGAAGCAGGAAATTGTCATCCAGCGACTCGTGGATGTGCCGCGGCGGCGAACCGCCTGGCGGAACGGTCAACTCGATGATCGTCGGGCACGTCGGCGCGCCGCGCGGGTTCCGGAGCACGGCAAGGGTGCCCAGGAACCACCAGGCCCGGCTCCTTTCCGGCTCGGTGTAAAGGTCTCCGTTGCCGCAATCGTGCAAGAGGTGGTCAGTCTGGCTCATGGTTGGTCCTCCGGTTTCGTGGTGCCTGTTGGCGGTTGCGGTGGGGTCGCGAGCGGCGAGCCTCTTTGCGGAGCGTAGCCACCAACGTATCGATGGCCCAGGCCACGGTCTCATGGGCATCCGAGTCGCTGAGGCCGCCCTCGTCGGCGATGCCCACCCATGATGAGGCGCTGCACAGGTGGGCGATCACGGCGGACGCGCGCTGGGCGGTGCATGGATCGAGGGCTTCGGTCAACGGCTCGAGGGCATCACGAATGGCTTCAAGCCGGTCTCGGCGGACACTGGATCGGGAGAGTGTCCCGGCCTCGCTCCGCACGAGCGCACGCGCAAGCAGGGGCCGAGTGCCAAGCCGGCGCGCAGCTTCGCGAAAGCTGGCCGCGATATTGTCCGGCCCCGCGATCCCGAACGGAACGCCGAGCGAGCGATACAGGTGGTCGCCCGCGGCACCCAGCAACGACGCCCGATCGGGGAAGTAGCGGTAAAGCGTCCGGAGTGAAACCCCGGCTGCTTCAGCGACCTCGGCCATCAATACGTCACCTGTGCCTTCCAACTGACGAATCGCCGCCTCGAGCAGTGCCACACGCACCTGCTGCGCTTGTCGCTGGCGAAGCGGGCTTGCCTTTGCGGCCATGGCATAAATATGTCAATGTGGCACACGCGTGTCAAGAAGCCGGCCGCCGCTGACGCATGGGCCCTGCATGATCGAGACTGCTGCAGCACCCACGCCGGGAGGGCGGCTCGCGCTCAGGGCATCGCCTTCGCATCGGTCGTGGTCGGCAGGCCGACCTTCTTGCAGAACGCGGCGAAGCGTGGGTCGTGCTGGAAGCGCAGGAGGAAGGGATCCGAGAGCAGGTATCCGACGCCCGGATCGCGGTTCGTCCAGGCACGTTCCAGCCACTGGAACATCTGGTCGGCATCGCGCCGCAGCGCCTGGATCTGCGCAATCTGGTACGCGCCGTCTTCGGCGTGCCCGGCGACCAGCTTGTCGAACACCGCATCCGCCAGATGGCGATCCGGGCCGATTTGCGATGCCATTGCCACGGCGGTGTCGTGCCACAAGCCTCCCGGTGATTCCTGCTTCGCGGCGACCCTCGCCGCCTTGGCATCGCCGCGCAGCACTTCGATGGTCGCGAGCAGCGCGCGATAGCCGTCCGCGCGAGGTTGCAAGGCGATCGCGGTGTTGATCGCCTCCCGCGCTTCGTCCAGGCGGCCCAATCCGGCGAGATAAGAGGCCAGCCAATAAAACGAATCATCGTCCCGCGGATCGGTGTCCAGGGATTGCCTGGTCAGCGTCACTGCCGCTTGCACCTGCCCCAGCGACGCCAAGGCGACGCCGTGGTCGAATCGTGCCACTGCGTCGTTGGGCGCCAGTTGCAGTGCGCGCCGGGTCTCGGCCTCGACGGCCGTCCAGTCCATGTCCACGTTGAGGAGCAGGTATGCGTGCGCCCGATGTGCGAGCGCGGAATTCGGGTCGAGGCTCAATGCGGTGTTCACCGCATTGCGCGCTTGCGCGTTGGCCTCGGCGGCCGCCTTGCCTCCCAGCGCCTGCGCGGCGAGCGCATTCCACGCCAGGGACAGCCGCGCATACGCCGCCGCGTAGTGCGGATCGAGCCTGGTCGCCTCGTCGAACGCGTCGATGGTGCGACGCAAGTCGGCTTCGGTGCCGAGCGCGCCGTAGGCACGCCCGTGCTTGTAGGCCGCGTAGGCGGCGAGGCTGCCGCTGGGCGGGCGATCGCTTTGCACCACCGCGCCGCGTGCGCTCAGCAGCCTGGCCTTCAGGGCACTGGCCACGGCTCCGGTGATCTCGTCCTGCAACGAGAACAGGTCCCGGTACGGCTTGTCGTAGCGCTGTGACCACACGATGCTGCCGTCGGCCGTGTTGACCAGCGTGGCGGTGATGCGCACTGCCTCCTCGACATGTTGCACGCTGCCTTCCAGCAGGTGCGCGACACCGAGTTTCCCGCCGATGGCCTTCGCATTTTCCTTGCTGTCGCGGAACTGGAACGCCGAATTGCGGCTGATCACCTTCAGGCCGTCGACCTGCGAAAGCGCCGTGATCAGGTCTTCCGACAGGCCGTCGGAGAAGAATTGTTCGCCTGCTTTGCCGCTCTCGTTGGCGAACGGCAACACCGCGACGGACTTCTGCGGAATCTTCGCCGCTGCCCCGACCGATGCGGCCGGCCCCTGGGCAGCGCCCTTGTGCCAGAGGAACTGGTTGCCGAGAAGAAGGGCTACCGCGACCGACAGCACGGCGATGATGGCGAAATCCAGCCTGCGGCCGGCCCAGTGCGCCAGTGATTCGTCCTCGGTGACTTCGCTCTCGCGCTTGAGGCCCTGCGGCGTGAACTCGAAGATCCAGGCGAACGCGATCCAGAATGGAAAGCCGACCGCAGCGGCGATGACGAAAGCGCGCGTGGTCCAGTCGGGCGCGCCGAAGGTGGGGCCCAATTGCGCGACGCCCTGCGCGAGCGCCCACACCGCGCCGACGTACAACACCGCCGCGCGCAGTACGTTGCGGCGCCTGAGTTCGGCGAACAGTCGGCGTGCAACGGCCACCTAGCGCCCCAGGTCATCCCGCCGGCAACCGGCCGGCCTCCGCTGGTCGCAGTGTGAACAGTCGGGTGCCGCGGTGCAAGATCGCTGGCCTCCAGGCGACCGCCGCGATCAGACGGTAGGGGTTACGGGGCATGGAGTCTGTCCCTGGAAGGCCGGCGAGGTCCGCAGCCGCGCGTCGGCCGGCGCTTCGAGACCGGCGGCAGTCATTCCGGAAGGCGATCCAGCATTTCCCCCAGCTTTGGACGCTCGGGCAGGGGAATCAGGAATTCGTCCTGGAGTATCGCGCGGATTTCCGCGGTGGTGGCAAGTGTTCGCCTGGTGGTGCCACCGCCGGTCGTGTACTCGGTGAACTGGCGGTTGCGCAGGGCGAGCCTGCGGCCGGCGGGCGCGCGGGCGGCGGTGAGGCCCGAGACGAAGTGCGAATCGGGGTTCGTGGATGTCCAGTAGTTGCTGACGCGGTAATCGGCGGGAAATTGCGGCTGCAGGTCGAAGCGGTACAGCGTCTGCCACGCGTCCGCCGCGAAAAGTTGCAACCGCCAGTCGCTGTCGCTGCGGCGGATCAGCCGGTAGGGTTCGTGCGGCGTGGCCTGTTCGATATCGGGAACGAGTTCCAGCGGGGCTGTAGGCGTATTGCCCCCGAAGCCGGCGTCGGCCAACCATGAACGCCCTTCGATCTCGACGCGCAGCAGCATGTGGCTGCGCGCGGTGATCGCGTCTTCGGATTGCCCCCATAGCACGCGGGCGCCGAGGTCGGTGACGTCGAAGCCGATCGCACGCAGAGCGTCGCTGAGCAGGCGGTTGTGTTCGAAGCAGTAGCCGCCGCGGCCATTACGCACCAGTTTCTGCTGCACCGATGCGATGTCAAGCGACGGCGTAATGCCGAGGAAGGGGTCGAGGTTTTCGAAGGGGATTGCCGCGACGTGGGCGGCAACTATGGCGCGCAATGTTTGCGGGTTCGGCGCGACGGAAGTTTGGAGGCCGATGCGCCGCAGATATGCGTCGAGGTCGATCATTTCCGAATCTGCACCCGGCGCTTCACGAGCGCTGCGCGCCCGGTCCACGGCCGCCTCTCCCGCAGGAGCGGGGTTCATCAATGCTCTCCGTTTGCATCGAGTTTGCGTTCCAGGAAATCCACTGTCGCGGTGTCGGCTTTCAACCAGGACGCATGGCGCAGGAACCCGTGGATCTCGTTGGGGAGCACCATTTCCTCGAAGGGGACATGGTGTTTCCGCAGGCGCGGGACCACGTCTTCCATCTGCAGGAAATGGACGTTGCGGTCGTCGTCCCCCTGGATCAGGAGCACCGGGGACGTCCATTCGGCGATCGAGGCGTCGGGCGAGGATTCCCAGGCGACTTTCATCGCCTGCTGGTAGTCGCCCTTTTCGTAGCGTCCGTCGGGTTTGTCGAACCATTCGGCGATGTCGCGCGACCAGTCGTGGATGCCGTGCATGTCCACGCCGGCCTTGAAGATGTCCGAATTGCGGGCCAGCGCCAGGGCGGTGAGATAGCCGCCGTAGGAGCCGCCCCAGATGCCGATGCGCGAGGCATCGACGCCCGGCACGTGCTGCAGGTACTTCGCGCCGGCGACAACATCCTGGTATTCCGAGGCGCCGGTCGGACCCCAGTGCGCGGGATGGTGGAAGGCGTGGCCGTGGCCGATCCCGAGCCGGTAGTTGACCGACAGCACCGTGAAGCCGTGGGTGGCGAGGTACTGGTTCACCGCGTAGCTGTTGCTGTAGTAGCCCATGTAATGCCAACCGAGCAGCATCTGCCGCGGCGGGCCGCCGTGCACGAAGATCACGCCCGGCTGCTCCGCGCTGGCATCCGTGCTGCGGAAGAGCTGTCCGTGGATCAGGGTGCCGTCGGCGGCGGTGAATGTCACCGGCTTGGGCACCACCAGTTGCCCCGACGGGAACGCCTCGGGTAGCAGCTCGGGTTGCAGCAGCCTTTGTCCCGTGCCGTCGATGTGCATCACTGCCAGCATCGGCGGTTTCCGCGAACCGGCTTCGACGTATGCGATCGTGTTTGCGTCGGCGGCGGTCGGGGCCCACTCGAGGTTATCTCCGCTGGTCAGAGGCACCGGTTTGGCCGCATCGACGGGCACCTTGAACAAGTGGCGCCGGTCGACGTCGCCTGCGCTTTCGCCGGCATTGGCGTTGTAGATCAGCGAACGGCCGTCGCGCGACAGCACCACATCCTCGACCATGAACTTGCCCGGCGTCAGCAGCAGCGGCGTGCCGCCGTTTGCAGTGATCGAGTACAGGTGCGGCCAGCCGTCCAGATCCGCGAGGAACACCAGCCGCGCACCGCCATCGGCCCAGTGCAGGTTGGCGCCGCCCGGGGCTTCCGGGTACGAGCCGAAGGCAGTGTCCGGGCTTTGCCACAGCGCGTGCGCCTCGCCGGTGCCGGCATCCGCCACCCAGATCGCCCACGGTTCGGGCGTCTGCTCGAGGATGGGCTTGGGCGGGCCGCCATCGCCATCGCGGCGGGTGAAGGCGACGCGCGTACCGTCCGGCGACCAGCGCGGCATGCCGTCGTTGTGGGTCGAGGGCGCGAGATATTCGAGTGGCGCGTCGCCGTCCGTGTAGACGCCGATGAAAGCATGGTCGCCGCGGTCGGACACGAAGGCCAGCCGCTTGCCGTCCGGTGACCATTGCAGGTCGCCGTCCTTGCCGCGGTCGAAGAACAGGCGTTTGGGTTTCGCGTGGTCGCCCCCGGCGAGCGACGCGGTCCAGACCTGATGGTCCCTGGTGTACGCGAGCTTGCCCTGCGAGGAGATCGCCGGTTCGTCGCCTTCGGTCAGCGCGCGCGAAGTCCCGTCGCCGAGGTCCACCACCCACAGCATGACCTTCGGCTCGGCCGGGTTGGCGGCAGGGTCGGGCGGCAGCTTTTCGGGCCAATTGGCGTCGTGGTCGCCGCCGCGCACGAACACCAGGTCGTTGCCATCCGGCGAGAAAGTGAGCTGGGTGATTTCCTGCCCGTCGTCGTTCGTGAAACGCGTGACCTGTTGCGGCTCGAATGCGGGGCCCTGCGCGACCCAGACGTTCCGCACGCCATTCTGGTCGATCACCCACGCAATGCGGTTGCCGGCCTTCGAGGCGGCCAGACCCTCCGGGTACGGATAGGCCAGCACCTGCTGAAGAGTAAAGCCTTGCGCATCCGGCGCGGGCGCCGCGGAATGGGCGGCCGGCGCGGCGCCGGCCAGCAACAGCAAGGCGAGCAAAGCCCACGAGTGACGTCGTTGCATCGCAAATCCCTCCGCCCAGGCCGATCCGGTATTGCATAACGGGCCGGCCATGGGTGCAAGGTGCCAACGGTCATGTTGAGGTCACCTGCCGTTCCCTAGCATGCCCGCATGGACGATCCCGCGCGACGGCCCCACGTGGTGATCCTGGGCGGCGGCTTCGGCGGCCTTTGGGCCACACGGGCGCTGGCCCGCGTGCCGGTGCGCGTAACGCTCATCGACCGCGCCAACCACCACGTGTTCCAGCCGCTGCTGTACCAGGTCGCGGCCGCCAGTCTGTCGGGCCCGGACATCGCCGCGCCGCTGCGCCACATCGTGCGCCACCAGGACAACGTCACGGTGCTGATGGAAGAGGTGCAGGGCATCGACGTGGCCGGACGCAGCGTCCGCACCGGTGCGGGAGATTACGAATATGACTGGCTCGTCGTCGCGACCGGTTCCACGCACGCCTACTTTGGACATGACGACTGGGAGCCGTATGCGCCGGGCCTCAAGACCATGGACGACGCTCTGGCGATTCGGCGCCGAATCCTTTCGGCGTTCGAGATTGCCGAGCGCGAGCCCGATCCCGAGCGACGCGCCGAGTGGCTGAGCTTCGTGATCATCGGCGCCGGGCCGACGGGCGTGGAGCTCGCCGGCACCCTGGCCGAAATCGCGCAGCACACGTTGGCGCATGAATTCCGCCACGCCGATCCCCGCCACGCGACGATCCACCTGGTCGAAGCCGGGCCGCGCGTGCTCGGCGCGATGCCGGAGCGGCTGTCGGCCGCGGCGCGCCGCAAACTCGAGAGCATGGGTGTGCGGGTGCATGTCGATGCCGCGGTGACGGAGGTCGACGAAACCGGCGTGCGGATGGGCGATCAACGCATCGCCGCACGTACGCTGTTGTGGGCCGCCGGTGTTGCGGCATCGAGGCTCGGTACGAAGCTCGCTTCCGAGCTGGACCGCCACGGGCGCGTGATGGTGGCGCCGGACCTGTCGCTGCCCGGCCATCCCGAAGTGTTGGTGATCGGCGACCTCGCGCACGTGGAACAGGACGGCAAGCTCGTGCCGGGCATGGCGTCGGCGGCGAAGCAGATGGGGTCGCACGCAGCGTGCGTGATCCGCGACCGCCTCGATGGCGGTTCGTCGCGGCCGTTCCGTTATCGCGATTACGGCAGCCTCGCGAGCGTCAGCCGCGCATCGGCGGTGGTCGACCTGCGCGGGGTGCAGATGAGCGGCTTCACCGGGTGGCTGTTCTGGCTGTTCGCCCACATCCTGTTCCTGATCGGCTTCCGCAACCGCTTCGCCGTGATGTGGAACTGGGCGTGGTCGTACCTGACCTGGCAACGCAACGCGCGCATCATCGTGGGGCGGGATCACGATCGGAGTGCCGCCGAATGAGCGGGGATTCGCGGTTGGCCCCGAGCGGTCGCGCCGCGGATGGCGTTCCAAATCGATCGCGCTTATGCGGGAGCGGCCCATGGCGCGAACGTACCATTCTTCACCCGATCGCGGGTCGCTTCCAGCGTGGCCGTACGTTGCAGGCATCGAAGATGGCGTTGCCGTGCGCGCTGGTCCAGCGGTCGGCGACGGCGACCAGTTCATCGCCGGCGTAGATCAGCGGACAGCGTACGCGCAGCCACGGCGGAATCCGCGCCTGCTGGAAGAGCGCGCGCAATTCGCGGGTGTGCGGATCGCCAGCCGGCTTGATGCGCTCGCCGCCGCGACGCAGGCGGACTTCGAGCGGCGGGTCGAAGGTCGGTGCCGATCGGGGTTCCCCTCCATCGGTCACGAGGGTGCCGCAGCCTTTCGGCAGCGCGAGGATCCCGCCCTCCCACGCCGAACGCCAGTCGCCGGGCAACGGCGGTAGCGGCCGCGAGGCATGCAGGCGACCGTCCCAGATGCGCACCTCGGCGCCGTCCCAACCGACGCAGGGCCCGGCATCTTCGGCAGCACCGGCGACCTGGCGCTCGAGTTCCAGGCGCTGCGCATCCGCCGGAGCGGGCAGGCCCTGTTCGCGCAGCCAGCGGTCGAGCACCAGCGCGCGCACGGCTTCGGGGAGCGCGTGCCATGCATCGGCATCCAGGGTCGCGTCGTCGCGGCGCACTCGCGCGAGGGCGCCGTCGGCGTCGCGTGCCAGATGATCGCTGGCAACGCGGCACAGGCGGGCACTGTGCAGGATGGCGGAACCCGCGTGCGGCAAGTGGCGCTTTATCGCCGGCAGGATCTCGTGGCGCAGCAGGTTCCGCGCAAACCGCGGATCCTGGTTCCCGGGATCATCGAGGCTCGCAATTTCGTGCTGAATCAAATATCTGGCGAGCTCGTCTCGATTGGTTTCGAGCAACGGTCGCCACAGGAGGCCGGGACCCAGCGGGCGTGTGGGACGCATGCCGCCCAGTCCTTCCGGTCCCGCGCCGCGCAGCAGCTTCAGCAAGACCGTTTCGATCTGGTCGTCGCGGTGCTGGGCCAGCGCCAGCCATTCGCCGTCCCGCAATGAACCGGCGAGGGCGGCGTAGCGTGCGCGTCGCGCGGCGGCCTCGACGCCTTCCCCGGACGAGGTGTCGATGGCGCAGCG